>DASQLI010000068.1:0-49632 GCA_035630075.1 Microlunatus sp. | reverse complement strand
CGGGTCACCTGGTGATGCGGGTGTTCGAGCGCGGCTCGGGAGAGACCCGATCCTGCGGGACCGGTACGGTCGCCGCCGCCGCGGCCTGGCACGCTCGGCACGCCGCCGGCGGCCACGAGCCGGTCCGGTATCGGGTCGACGTCCCCGGCGGCGCGGTCGACGTCGAGCTCGGTGACCAGACGTACCTGACCGGACCGGCGGTCATCGTGGCTCGTGGTGAGCTCGCACTTCCCGCCGCGCTCGAGCTGCCAGCTCCTGTCGGCTGAAAGGCGCGTGAACCCGCCGCCCGGCAAACTCGTTCGCCGACTGTTGGTGGTACGTGCGATTCTTGGTTCACGATGAGTTTGCCTGAACCCGAGTACGCATCCACCGCCACCGATGACCGGGACGACCTCGCCTCCAACGAGAACGCGACGCCGGAGCCGGCCGCCGACCCCTCGATCGCCGTCGGTTACGACGGCGAGCAGCTCGACCTCGAGGAGCGGCACTCGCTGCGCCGGGTGGCCGGCCTGTCGACCGAGCTCACCGACGTCACCGAGGTCGAGTACCGCCGGCTCCTGCTGGAGCGCGTCGTCCTGGTCAGCGTCTGGACGACCGGCAGCGAGGTCGACGCCGAGAACGCCATCGCCGAGCTCAAGCTGCTCGCCGAGACCGCCGGTTCTCAGGTGCTGGAGGGAGTGGTGCAACGCCGCCAGCGGCCCGACCCTGCGACCTACATCGGCCGCGGCAAGGTGGAGGAGCTGCGCGAGATCGTGGTCGCGTCGGGCGCCGACACCGTCATCTGCGACGGCGAGCTCGCACCTGCCCAGCTGCGCAACCTGGAGGACCGGGTCAAGGTCAAGGTGATCGACCGGACGGCCCTGATCCTGGACATCTTCGCCCAGCACGCCAAGAGCGCCGAGGGTCAGGCGCAGGTCGAGCTGGCTCAGCTGCAGTACCTCAAGCAGCGTCTGCGGGGCTGGGGTGGCAACCTGTCCCGGCAGGCCGGCGGACGGGCGAGTGGGGGTGCCGGCATCGGTGGCCGCGGTCCCGGTGAGACCAAGCTGGAGACCGACCGGCGCCGGATCCACAGCCGGATCGCCAAGCTCCGGGCCACCTTGCGGGAGCTGGACGCCAACCGACAGCTGAAGCGGGCAGAGCGCCAGCGACACCAGGTGCCGTCGGTGGCGATCGTCGGCTACACCAACGCAGGCAAGTCCAGCGTGCTGAACCGCCTGACCGGTGCCGGGGTGCTCGTCGAGGATGCGCTGTTCGCCACCCTCGACCCCACCACCCGCCGGTCCCAGACCTCCGACGGCCGCGTCTACACCCTGACGGACACCGTCGGCTTCGTCCGACACCTGCCGCACGACCTCGTCGAGGCGTTCGCCTCCACCTTGGAGGAGTCGGCACAGGCCGACCTGCTGGTGCACGTGGTGGATGCCTCCGACCCGGACCCGGCCGGTCAGATCAAGGCCGTCCGCGCCGTGCTGGCCGACATCGGAGCCGGTGACCTGCCCGAGCTGGTGGTGCTGAACAAGGCCGACCAGGCCAGTGCCGAAGCCATCACCACCCTGCGTACGGTCGCGCCGGGCTCCGTCGTCACCTCAGCCCGCACCGGTGTCGGGATCGAGGAGCTCCGCGCCTCGATTGAGGCACGGCTGCCTCGGCCAGAGCGGGAGGTGCGGGTGCTGCTGCCGTACGAGCGGGGTGACCTGGTCAACCGGATCCACACCAGCGGGGAGATGCTCGAGCTCGAGCACACCGAGCACGGATCGTTGGTGACGGCGCGGGTCCATCCCGACCTGGCGGGGGAGCTGGCACCGTACGAGCTCGCCTCCTCGAACTGAGCCGTCCTCTCGATGACAGCGTCCGGTCCGGGCGAGGAGGCGCCACGCCCGACCGCGGACCAGCAGACGGCAGCGGTGCTGGCGGCGGCCGTCGCGGAGATCGGTGGTCACGAGCGGGCCGGACAGCTGCAATTGGCCGCGGCGGTCGGCGACGCCTTCGACACCGGCGTGCATCTGCTCGCGCAGGCTGGGACCGGAACCGGCAAGTCGCTCGGCTATCTGGCGCCCACTCTCGTCCGGCTCGCCCGCGGCGACCTCGATCGGGTGGTGGTCACCACCGCGACGCTGGCCCTGCAGAGCCAGCTGGCGAGCAAGGACATTCCGAGCGCCCTGGACGCGGTCGAGTCCGTCACCGGACGCCGACCCAGCCACGCGATCCTCAAGGGCCGCACCAACTACGCGTGCCTGTTGAAGGTGCGGGACGGGGCGGACGACCAAGCGGCGCTCATTCCTGCCTCAGAGCTCGTCGCGTCCTTGCAGGACGCACCCCGAGCCGCGCCGGAGTCCGCCCTGGGAGCGGAGGTGCTGGCGCTCCGGGAGTGGGCCGAGGAGCAGGTCGACCATGGCGGACTCGCCGACCGGGATGACGCCCCGTCGCACACCGACCGGGGTTGGCAGCAGGTGTCGATCCCGGTGCGGGAGTGCCTCGGCACCCAACAGTGCCCGCAGGGCGGTCTCTGCTTCGTGGAGAAGTCCCGGGAGGAGGCTCGGGCGGCTGACCTGGTGGTGACCAACCACGCACTGCTGGCGATCGACGCCATGCACGGCGGCACGGCCCTGCCTGAGCACCAGGCCGTGGTGATCGACGAGGCGCACGAGCTGACGGCTCGGGTGACCGGGGCCGCGTCGGCCGAGCTGAGCCCGGGGATGGTCGAACGGGTCGGCAAGCGCGCGCTGAGCTGGCTGGACGACGACGATCTCGGGGCCGAGATGTTGACCTGCGCCGACACGCTCCGCGACGCGCTGGAGGAGGTGCCCCTGGAGCGGGTCGAGGACCCGGGCAGTCCCTTCGTGGCGGCCTGCGAGACAGTGCGGTCGGTCACCCGACGCGTCGTCAGCGCCCTGACGAACGGTGGCGACAAGAACGAGCCGGACTGCCGGCAGGCTGCGGCGGCGGTCAAGGAGGTCTTCGACATCGCAGAGCGGATGGCCGCCCTCAGTGAGCACGACGTGGTCTGGGTGGCCGACCGGGAGCGCAGCGGTCGCGAAGCCCGGGTGGCGCCGCTCACCGTCGCCGGACTGATGCGAACCCGGGTCTTCGGGGAGCACACCACGGTGCTGACCTCGGCCACGTTGAAGCTGGGCGGCGACTTCGCCGGGGTGGCCGGCTCCGTGGGTCTCCGGGAGGAGGACCGGGTCCCCGACGGTGACCCCGGACCCGTGCGCGGCGACGAGGACGAGCGGGAGCCGTGGCGGGGGATCGACGTCGGGTCGCCGTTCGCGTACGACAAGCAGGGCATCTTGTACCTGGCTCGCCGGATGCCGGTGCCCGGACGGGACGGCATCACCGAGGCGGTGCTGGCGGAGGTCGCCGAGCTGGTCTGGGCCGCTGGTGGCCGGACCCTCGGGCTGTTCTCGTCGCGGCGGGCGGCCGAGACGGCAGCAGTCTGGGTGCGCAAGCAGCTGCCGAAGCAGACGGTGCTGTGTCAAGGCGATGCGCAGCTCTCCGAGCTCACCCGCCGCTTCGTGGCCGAGGAGGAGACGTCGCTGTTCGGCACCTTGTCGTTGTGGCAGGGGATCGACGTGCCCGGTTCCACCTGCCGGCTGGTGATCATCGACCGGATCCCGTTCCCGCGCCCGGACGAGCCCTTGACCGTGGCCCGGCAGCGGGCCGTGACCGATGCGGGTGGCAACGGGTTCATGTCGGTGGCCGCCAGCCATGCCGCGCTGCTGCTCGCCCAGGGTTCCGGTCGGCTGATCCGTCGGATCGACGACCGTGGGGTGGTGGCCGTGCTCGACCCGCGCCTGGTGACGGCTCGGTACAGCTCCTACTTGCGGGCCTCGATGCCTCCGATGTGGACCACGAGTGACCGCGAGACCGCCATCGGCGCGCTGCGCCGGCTCGCCGAGTCGGACTGACCCCCCGGTCCTTCGGACTTTTGCACCGCTATCGACAGCTGGCGTGGGTTCTGCTCCAAAAGATCGCTGAGTCGCGTATCCGGACCCGTGGTAGCGGCCGTAACACACGTGTGTGAGGCTGCCCACATGGAGCACTCGTACGACTACGACCTGGCCGTGATCGGGTCAGGCCCGGGTGGACAGAAGGCGGCCATCATGGCAGCCAAGCTCGGGAAGCGCGTCTGTGTGATCGACAGCAAGCAGATGGTCGGCGGGGTGTGCGTCAACACCGGCACGATCCCGTCGAAGACGCTGCGCGAGGCCGTCCTCTACCTGACCGGCATGCAGCAGCGAGACATGTACGGCGCCAGCTATCGGGTCAAGAACGAGATCACCATCTCCGACCTCCTCAGTCGGTTGCAACACGTCATCGGCCGCGAGGTCGAGGTGATCCGCAACCAACTGCTCCGAAACCACATCGAGCTGATGGCCGGCTCGGCGAGCTTCCTCGACCCGCACACGCTGTCGATCGACGTCGAGGGTCAGGCGACCATGCACACCCTCACCGCCGACAAGATCATCGTCGCCACCGGCACCACCCCGGCGCGGCCGAGCAGCATCGACTTCGACGGGGTCCGCGTGCTGGACTCCGATCAGATCCTCACCCTGGAGAAGGTGCCGGACTCCCTGGTCGTGGTGGGTGCCGGCGTGATCGGCGTCGAGTACGCCTCGATCTTCGCCGCCCTCGGCACCCGGGTGACGCTGGTCGAGAAGCGGGCCCAGATGCTCGACTTCTGCGACCCGGAGATCGTCGAGTCGTTGAAGTTCCATCTGCGCGATCAGTCCATGTCGTTCCGCTTCGGGGAGGAGGTCCAGTCCGTCGAGAGCTCCGGACACGGAACCGTCACCACGCTCGCCTCCGGAAAGCGGGTCGCGGCCGAGGTGGTCATGTACTCCGCCGGTCGGCAGGGCAACACCGACGTACTCAACCTCGGCATGGCCGGTCTGCAAGCCGACAACCGTGGACGGTTGGTGGTCGACGACACCTACGCCACCGCGGTGCCCACCATCTACGCGGTCGGCGATGTGATCGGCTTCCCGGCACTGGCGGCGACGTCGATGGATCAGGGCCGGCTGGCCGCGGCGTATGCCTTCGGCGAGACGGTCAACGAGCTGCACCACCTCCAGCCCATCGGCATCTACACGATCCCAGAGATCTCCTACTGCGGGCGCAGCGAGTTCGAGCTGACCAAGGACGCCGTGCCTTTCGAGGTCGGCATCTCCCGGTACCGGGAGCTGGCCCGTGGCCAGATCATCGGCGACTCGTACGGGATGCTGAAGCTGATCGTGCACGCCGACACGCGCGAGATCCTCGGCGTGCACGTCTTCGGCACCAACGCCACCGAGCTCGTCCACATCGGCCAGGCCGTGATGGGTTGTGGTGGCACCGTCGACTATCTGGTGGACACGGTCTTCAACTACCCGACACTGTCGGAGGCCTACAAGGTGGCCGGCCTCGACGTGGCGAACAAGCTACGAGCCGTCGCGCGCTTCACCAACCAGATGATGACCAGCGAGCCCAGCCTGCTGTGACTAGAGGCGACGGAGGACTGCGACGACCTTGCCCAGGATCGAAGCGTGGTTGCCGTCGATCGGGTCGTACGCCGCATTGTGCGGTAGCAGCCAGATCTGCTTGTCGGTCTTCTTGAAGGTCTTGACCGTCGCCTCGTTGTCGAGCAGCGCGGCGACGATGTCGCCGTTGATCGCCGTCGGCTGTTGCCGGACGACCACCCAGTCACCGTCGCAGATCGCCGCGTCGATCATCGAGTCGCCCTTGACCTCGAGCAGGAACATCGTGCCCTCGCCGATCAGCTGACGAGGTAGCGCGAAGACGTCCTCGACGCGCTCCTCGGCGAGGATCGGGCCGCCGGCAGCGATGCGGCCGACCACCGGGACATGCACGGGCTCGGGGTAGGCGTCGTTGATGCCGGTCTCGTCGACCTCCACCTCGGGTCGAGTCGGGTGCAACGGCCGGACCTTCGACGCCTCGGCTGCACCCGGCAGCAGCACCTCGAGCGCTCGCGGTCGGTTGGGGTCACGTCGCAGGAAGCCCTTGGCCTCCAGCACCTTGAGCTGATGGGCGACGCTGGAGGACGAGGCCAGGCCGACCGCATCTCCCATCTCGCGGATGCTCGGCGGATAGCCCCGGGTCTCCACCGTTTCCTTGATCATCTCCAGGATCCGCCGCTGCCGCAGGGTCAGGCCGTCGACGCCGGCGGGGCCATCGGGCAGGGCGGCGATCGAACCGGGCTCACCCAGCTGGGCAGCAACGTCACTGGCCCGTGGTCGCCCACGCTTGCGCTGGGGCGTCGGTGCGGGCTGATCCTTCTTCTTCGCCATGGACAGCACTCTAGGGAAGGTTCGGCGACCAATCAAACGTCTGTTCGAGCGTGTCGCAAATTGATCGACCGAAACTGTCAGACCCGAGTGATTCGGTACTGAGATGTGCTCGAACGACGTCGGGTTCGCCCCTGTCAGTTCGCCGCTGTCAGTGGCGTCGTGCACTGTCGTCGACGGGAGCGCGTTTTCGAAAGGACTTGCCAATCACCTGAAGGTGGCGTAAGAATTCAAACAAGCGTTCTATCGAATGCTCGTTCGACCAGAGGAGGAACCATGACGCAGATCGTGTTGGACCGGATCGCGGAGGGCCGTTCACGGGATGCCGCGTCAGCGCCGGTGTCCCGGGGCGCGGAGACCCGCTCCCTCGCTCGGTCGACCCCCAGCCCCACGCGGCAGCGGCGACCTGCGCACGGCTCCGCACGCGCAGCCGGCCCGATCCTCCGGCCCGCGGTCGGACGGTCGCCGCGACCCACCGGCCCGGGGACGGTGCGGCGAGCTCAGGCGTGCTCGCTGCCGGCCCCCGAGGTGAGCGCTGCACCGTTGACCTCGATGAGCTCGGCGCCGACCTGGCGACTGACGGAACGTGGCGTCGCCGCGGTGCTGGTGGTCGGTCTGATGATCATGGTCGCCGCCCTGACCGTGGTCGGTCTGACGGCGGTCAAGGTGACCGGTGCCGGCTACCAGGCGACAGTGTCGGCCAGCATGCCTCGGTGACAGCCCACGACGCTGACGATCACGACGGCACGGCGAGATGTGCCCAGGACGACGGCTCCGAGTCCAGGAACTCAGCGAAGTCCCGCGGCGTCCGGCCGGTGACCTGCTCGACCGTTTCGGAGACGGCAGCCACCTCGCCGGCCGCGATCGCCTGGTAGGAGCTGACCCAGCCGGCCACCTCGAAGGCCGGTGCTCCGTAGCCGGCACGCGACGCGTAGGCCTGCTGCTCGGTCTCCTCGACGTAACGGATCGTCCGGCCAGCCACCTGACTCAGCCGCTGTGCCACCTCGGACAGGGTCAGTGCCTCGGGACCGGTCACGTCCAATATGGTGCGGTCCCACCGGTCGTCGACGAGCACCGTCGCGGCCACGGCGGCGACATCGTCGTGGGCGACGCCGGCGACCCGACCGTCGCCGGCCGGTCCCCGGATCACCCCGTCCGCACCGGCGAGAAGGGCCAGTGCGCTCAAGTAGAACGAGTCCCGCAGGAAGACGTGGCTGATCCCACTCGCGAGGATGAGCTGCTCGGTGTGCCAGTGGTCGCGGGCGAACGTGAAGGTGGCGTCGGGTGCTGCGCCCTGGAACGAGATGTACACGATCTTGGCCACGCCGGCATCGGCGGCAGCCTCGATCACCGTCCGGTGCTCGCGCACCCGGTTCGCCGACTCGCGGGCACTCACCAGCAGCAGGGTGTCGCACCCGGTCAGAGCGGCACGGAGCCCGTTGCCGTCGGTGTAGCTCTCGATCAACGCGATCTCGCTGTCGGTCTCCTGAGCAAGGCGAGCCGGGTCGCGCACCAACAGCCGAAGAGCTCGGTCCGGCCCGGCCAGCAGCCTGACCACCCGGGAGCCGAGTGCACCGGTTGCCCCTGTGATCGCGATCATGCCGGCCCGCCGGGTCGATCGCCCTGGGCCGCCACCGCGTTCGGGTCGGGCTGGCCGCGTAGGTCGATCACCACGGTTTTCATGATCATGTCCGCGAAGGTCTGACGCTTCTCGTCCCAGAGCGGCCAGAGGAACCCGATGTAGGCGGCTCCGTCGAGCACGTGCAGGAGGTCGCGGAGGAAAGCGTTGACGGCCCCGATCGGTTGGCCGTTGACCTCGGCCACGAGCTTGGTCTCCATCACGCGCCGGCCCATCGACTGACCGGTCCGGCCACCGATCAACCAGCGGTTGTACCACTGCCAGCCGATGGCAGCCAGCATCAGCACGACGCCGAGGATCATCCACCTCAGCGCCGATCCGGTGAGGTCGGCGAACAGGTCTTCGGAGGAGGTGGTGGAGGGCGCGCGCGAGAGCTGGATGAGCCGAACGGAGAACATGACGTAGCCGATCCAGAAGGGGATCTGTGCCAGATACGCGGGGGTGAAGTCGATCAGGTAGCCGCCGGCCCGTCGAAGCCAGCGGGCATAGCGGTAGCGGGGTAAGGGCGGTGCCCAGACCGGCTGCACGGCGGGTCCCGACGGCTGCTGCCCGTAGCCGAAGAGCTGCGGTTGCGGCGAAGACGGTGCCCAGGTCTGTTGAGGGCTCGGCGGCTGGGCGTACGACTGTGGGGGATGCGTCGCCTGTGGAGGCTGCCCGGGCTGCCAGTACGGCTGAGGTCCCGGCGTCGAGGCATGGTCCTCGTGGTTGCCACTCATCTCGCTCCTTCCGCCGCGACTCGCGTGAGTGTAGGCCAACGCCGATGGCCACCGCGGCTGAGCCGATGGGAGGCAGAATGGGCGGGTGTCCACCGTCGAGACCCCCGAACGTCGCCCGTTCCGGGCCGGCGGCGGCCTCAGGTGGCTGATCGGCTACGCGACCTTCGGTGTCGGTGTGAGCGCCCTCTACGCGACCACCGGATTCGGGTTCCCCTGCCCGTTCCGCGAGCTGACCGGTTGGGAGTGCCCGTTCTGCGGGGGTACCCGGTTGGGCTCGGCGCTGCTGCACGGCGACATCCCCGCGGCCTTCGCGTACAACCCGCTGGTCTTCCTCAGCCTGGTGCTCAGCGTCCTGGTCGGCGGGCTGTGGATGGTCGAAGCGCTGGGCGGCCCGAAGGTGCGCCCGCCGGCCCGGTGGCAGGTCGCCGTCCGCCGCATCAGCCCCACCCGCTGGTGGATCCTCGGCGGCGGCGCCGCTGCGGTCTACGTGGTCCTCCGCAACCTCCTGTAGCCGCCTCATCGGGACCACCCGACGCGAGCGACCAGGGAACGAAACAGCGAGTTCGACGACACTGTCAGACCCCTTGCGCATACTGGGTGGGAGACGTACGGTACCTACATCTAGTAGTTACAGCCGTGTGTTTCATCCACAAGTAGTGGTCAGTTACCCACACTGATCCACAGAGACACCCACAGGCTGTCCCCAGGTTCATCCCCAGCCGGGCCGGAGAGGAGTCGAGATGCACTGTCCCTACTGTCGTCACACCGACTCCAAGGTGCTGGACTCCCGCGTGGCCGACGAAGGCGCCACCATCCGCCGCCGTCGGCAGTGTCCGATCTGCGAGCGCCGCTTCACCACGACCGAGCAGATGCAGCTCGTCGTGGTGAAGCGCAGCGGTGTGGTCGAGCCCTTCAACCGGGACAAGGTGGTCTCCGGGGTCCGGAAGGCCTGCAAGGGCCGTCCGGTCACCGAGGACCAGCTCGCTCGGCTCGGTCAGCTCGTCGAGGACGCCATCCGTGGCTCGGGTCAGCCGGAGATCCCGGCTGACGAGGTCGGTGTCGCGATCCTGGGTCCGCTGCGCGACCTCGACCAGGTGGCCTACCTGCGGTTCGCCAGTGTCTACCGGCAGTACGACTCCGTCGACGACTTCGAGGCCGAGATCGCCTTGCTGCGCGCCGAGTCCGAGCCGCTCGGCATCGAGCCCCTGATCCGACCGGGTCGCCGACAGCAAGGTCAGCGCCTTCGTCCCACACAAACGGAGCCCGGGGCGGACCACTCCACCCTGACGGCCCCTGGCCCGAGCGTCGACCCTCCGACGCCGCAGGGCTCTCGTCACCCAGACCCCGGGACGGGGTCCGCGTAGCAGGGGAAGGCTCGCGTGGACCTCGTCCCGGCTCCACCAGCAGCAGAACAGCCAGCAGCACGACCAGAGAGGCAGGCAATGACCGAGACCACCCGCGCCACCAACGGGCGCTCCGACAAGCGGATGGGTCGTGGCCGTGGCAGCGCGCTGCGGATCAGCCCGGTGTTCAGCACCGCCGGCGTGCATCCGTACGACGAGGTCATCTGGGAGCGGCGCGACGTCGTCCAGACCAACTGGAAGACCGGCGAGGTCGTCTTCGAGCAGAAGGGCGCCGAGTTCCCCGACTTCTGGAGCGTGAACGCCTCCACGATCGTCACCACCAAGTACTTCCGGGGCGCGCTCGGCACAGACGCCCGGGAGACCAGCCTCAAGCAGCTGATCGACCGGGTCGTGAAGACGTACCGCAAGGCGGGTGAGGACTTCGGCTACTTCGCCGATGAGGACACGGCCGGCGTGTTCGAGAACGAGCTGACCTGGATGCTGCTGCACCAGTACTTCTCCTTCAACTCGCCGGTCTGGTTCAACGTGGGGACCAAGTCGCCGCAGCAGGTCAGCGCCTGCTTCATCCTGAGCGTCGACGACTCGATGGACTCGATCCTGAACTGGTACAAGGAGGAGGGCTTCATCTTCAAGGGCGGCTCCGGCGCCGGCTTGAACCTCTCCCGGATCCGTTCGTCCAAGGAGCTGTTGAGCTCCGGCGGCACCGCCTCCGGGCCGGTCTCCTTCATGCGCGGTGCTGATGCCAGCGCCGGCACGATCAAGTCCGGGGGCGCCACCCGACGGGCGGCGAAGATGGTCGTGCTCGATGTCGATCACCCCGACATCGAGGAGTTCGTCGAGACCAAGGCGCGCGAGGAGAACAAGATCCGTGCGCTGCGGGATGCCGGCTTCGACATGGACCTGGGCGGTCGAGACATCACCTCGGTGCAGTACCAGAACGCCAACAACTCGGTCCGGGTCACCGACGAGTTCATGAAGGCGGTCGAGGAGGGGACCGAGTTCGGACTGCGCGCCCGCACCGACAACCGGGTGATCGAGACCGTGGACGCGCGCGGTCTGTTCGACAAGATCGCCAAGGCGGCCTGGGAGTGCGCCGATCCCGGCATCCAGTACGACGACACCATCAACGACTGGCACACCAACCCCGAGACCGGCCGGATCACCGCGTCCAACCCGTGCTCGGAGTACATGAGCCTGGACAACAGCTCCTGCAACCTGGCCAGCCTGAACCTGCTGAAGTTCCTGCGGGACGACGACACGTTCGACGCCGAGCGCTTCGAGCAGGCCGTCGAGCTGATCATCACGGCGATGGACATCTCGATCTGCTTCGCGGACTTCCCGACCGAGTCCATCGGCCAGACCACGCGCGATTACCGCCAGCTGGGCATCGGGTACGCCAACCTGGGCGCGCTGCTGATGGCCACCGGCCACGGGTACGACTCCGACGGCGGTCGGGCGTTCGCGGCGGCGATCACCTCGTTGATGACCGGTGTCTCCTACCGCCGGTCGGCCGAGCTGGCCGCGATCGTCGGCCCGTACGCCGGTTATGCCCGCAACGCCGATGCCCACCAGCGGGTGATGCGCAAGCACCAGGCCGCCAACGACGCGCTGCGGACGGTCGGCTCGCTGGACTCGACCGTGCAGAAGCGCGCCACCGAGGCGTGGGACGGCGTGCTCAAGATCGGTGGGGCCAACGGGTACCGCAACGCGCAGGCCAGCGTGCTGGCACCGACCGGGACCATCGGCTTCATGATGGACTGCGACACCACGGGCATCGAGCCGGACTTCTCGCTGGTGAAGTTCAAGAAGCTGGTCGGTGGCGGCTCGATGCAGATCGTCAACCAGACCATTCCACGGGCGCTGAAGAAGCTCGGCTACACCACCGAGACGTCCGAGGCGATCATCGAGTACATCGCCGAGAACGGTCACGTGATCGATGCGCCAGGGCTGCGGCCGGAGCACTACGAGGTGTTCGATACCGCGATGGGTCAGCGGGCCATCAAGCCGATGGGCCACGTCCGGATGATGGCGGCCGCCCAGCCGTTCCTGTCCGGCGCGATCTCCAAGACCGTCAACCTGCCGGAGACGGCCACCGTCGAAGAGATCGGTGACGTCTACCTGCAAGGCTGGAAGCTCGGCCTCAAGGCGCTCGCGGTCTACCGGGACAACTGCAAGGTCGGTCAACCGCTCAGTGACGGCAAGGCGGAGAAGAAGGAGAACGCCGCGGAGGCCAGCGCCACCCAGCCCGAGGTGATCGAGAAGGTCGTCTACCGACCGACCCGCAAGCGCTTGCCGAAGTCGCGGCCCAGCCGGACGACCTCGTTCTCCGTGGGCGGCGCCGAGGGCTACATGACCTCCGGCTCCTACCCGGACGACGGGCTGGGTGAAGTCTTCCTCAAGCTGGGCAAGCAGGGCTCGACCCTGGCCGGGGTGATGGACGCCTTCTCCATCGCGGTCTCGATCGGTCTGCAGTACGGCGTCCCGCTGGAGACGTACGTGCAGAAGTTCACCAACCTCAAGTTCGAGCCGGCCGGTCTGACCGACGACCCGGACATCCGGATGGCGCAGTCGATCATGGACTACATCTTCCGACGGCTGGCGTTGGACTACCTGACCTTCGACGAGCGGGCCGAGCTCGGGATCTACACCGCGGCCGAGCGCAAGCGGCAGGTGGAGACCGGGTCCTACCTTCCTGAGGAGGCCGAGGAGCTCAGCGAGTCCGAGGCGTTGAAGAACGACGCCGGCGACCAGGTCGACACCGACACCGGGGCAAGCACCTCGGCCCCACTGAGTCAGTCGAGCGGGGTGAGCCCGGCACCGTCGGGTGCCCACACCACCTCGGAGCTGTTCGAGGCGATCACGGGGACGAGCGTCGACGCGCCACTGTGCCTGACCTGCGGCACGAAGATGCGGCCCAGCGGTAGCTGCTACGTGTGCGAGGGCTGCGGCAGCACGAGCGGCTGCAGCTGAGCGAACCGGATCGGCAGGGGGTTGTCGCGAAGTCGCGGCGGCCTCCTGCCGGCGATCGGAGCCAGGTCACGTGACGGTGCTACCTGCTGACACCCACGTCCACAGCGAGTACTCCTGGGACACCGGCGGACCGCGCTCGTCCGCGGCAGGGACGATGGAACGAACCTGCGCTCGTGCGGTCCGGATCGGGTTGCCGGCCCTGGTCTTCACCGAGCACCTCGATCTCACCGGCTGGCAGGCGTCGCCGGAGGACTTCCCCGAGCATGAACGTCATCTGATCGACCAGAACGGCTTCATGCAGCCTCCGCCGATGGACGTGGACGGGTATCTGGCCAGCATCGATCGGTGCCGTCGGCTCTTTCCGGAGCTGCAGATCCTCACCGGTGTGGAGTTCGGACAGCCACACCTGGATGGCCGTGCGGCCCGGGCACGCGTGGACCTGACGACGCTCGACCGGGTGAACGGCTCGTTGCACACCCTGCCGTTGGGGGCATCCCGCAGCGAACCGGTGACCCTCTTCCGTGAGCTGACCGATCCGGCCGCGGTCATTTGGATGTACCTGGCCGAGGTCCCGGTCATGGTCGACGGCGGCGACTTCGAGGTCTTCACCCACCTCGACTACGCCGTCCGCTCCTGGCCGGTCGCCGAGCACGGCCCGTTCGACCCACGACCCTTCGAGGACGGGTTCCGGCAAGCCATGCGCACCATCGCCGGCAGCGGACGGGCGCTGGAGATGAACACGGCCGGACGGCTGCAGCCCTGGATCCCACAGTGGTGGGCCGAGGAAGGCGGCCGTGCTGTCAGCTTCGGTAGCGACGACCATGACGGCAGCGGCCTGGCAGCGCACTTCCTCGAGGCGGCTGCGCACCTCGAGCACCTCGGCTTCCGCCCGGGCCGCCGTGCCGCCGACTTCTGGACGCGGTAGACCCACGGTCGCAGTCCAGCAGCGCGACGTAGCCTGCGATTATGCCGCTGACCGGAGGGTACGAACCGAGCCCGCAGACGTGGGTCCGGGACCAAGTCGAGACCTACGAGCGCACCGGCGGTCGCGAGGCGAACACACTGCGCGACACCGGATTGCCGATCGTCGTCTTCACCACCCGAGGCGCCAAGTCGGGCAAGCTGCGCAAGAACCCTCTGATGCGGGTCGAGCACGAGGGCGCGTACGCCATGGTCGCCTCGCAGGGCGGCTCGCCGAAGCACCCGCAGTGGTACTTCAACCTCCAGGCCGACCCGACCGCCCTGACCGTTCAGGACGGACCGGAGCCGTTCGACGCGGTGGCCCGGGAGCTGTCGGGCGCCGAGCGCGACGAATGGTGGCAGCGAGCGGTCGAGGCGTACCCGGCCTATGCGGACTACCAGCAGCGCACGGATCGGCTGATCCCGGTGCTGCTCGCAGAACGAGCCGGCTCCGCGTAGCGCGACGGCGGCGCCCGCTCAGCCGTCGATCGTGACGGTGTCGGTCAGCGTCGCCAGGTCGTCGCCCGGGATCGTGAAGAAGAGCGCAAGGTACTTCCCGTACGAGACGCCCTGGTAGGCCACCGATCGTCCGTTCAGCTCCGCTTCCTGGGTGACACCCGGGTGGCCCAGGAAGGTGCCGTGCTCGGGCTTGCCGGTCTTCACGATGCCGCCGAGCCCCTCTGCCAGGCTGCGGTGAGCCTCGTCGTCATCGGCCGGCGCCTCCTTCAGCTCGGCGACCAGCACGCCCGCGGTCGCGGTGGGCCCCTTTCCGCAGGCCCACGCGTGGAAGTCGCGGAATCTCTTGGCGTCCTCCTCGTTGCCCTTGATCTTCTCGTCCCGCGGGTTGGCGCAGGGCATGGTCCAGGTCAACGTGCCGTCGGCGGCAGAGACCTCGGTCGTGCCCTTCGCCGGTGACGCGGCGGTCGCCGATGGTGACGCTGACGCGGAGGTCGGAGCACTCGAGGTCGGCGCGCTCGCCTCGCTGCTGGCCGAATTGGCCGAGCCGGGCTGGCTGGGTTGGGTCGGCTCGGCGCCGCCGGAGCAACCGGCGAGGAGACCGAGGACGGCGGTGGAGGCGAGGACGGCTGCACTGACACGCATGCGCGCACTCTAGGTGCCCGCCGGGCCAGCCGACGGCTGCCAGGAACCGCGGGAGTCAGCGAGGAGCGAGCGGACCTGGCGGACCGAGCGGACCGAGGACGGGGATGGGACCGGTGGCCTCGGACGGCAGTGCGTACGGACGCAGGATCTGCAGCCGGAGGATCAGGTCAGCCACCTGCATCGCCACCTTCGGATCGGGTGGCAGCGCCGAGGTCATCACCGAGTCGTGCAGGAAGGCCAGCGCGGTCAGGTCGTTGGTGTAGGTCTCCATCAGGTGCTCGGCGGGCTTGCCACCACGATGCCGGGCGGCTCGCCGGGCGGTACGGCGCGCAGCCAAGCTGGCCGCCAGAGCGACATCGGCGGGGGTGACCCAGCCGCGTCGAGCGCAGTCGTCGAGCGACCGCTGCAGCTGCAGGCCCTCCTTCTGCCGGGCTCGCGCCGCCCAGACGATGAGCACGGCCAATGCGGGCAGCATGATCACCAGGTAGGCGAGGAGGAACCCGCGACCCTCGGCGACCATGGTGCTGCCGTTCCAGCTCGCGTGCAGCAGCACCGCCACGAGGAAGCCCAGCAGCGGGGCCAGCACCCGAGCCTCCCGGCTACGAGCTGTGACGGCGATGCCGATCCCGATGCCGATCGCCGACGTGAACAGCGGGTGGGCGAACGGGCTGAAGAAGCCGCGGACGATCACCGTCGCGGCCAGCTCCGTCGGTCCACCGTCGGCCAGTGCACTGGAGTAGTACAGGACGTCCTCGGTGAACGCGAAGCCGATGCCGGCCAGGCCGGCGTAGACGATCCCGTCCACGACGCCGTGCAGCTGGGCTCGTCGGAGCCACACGACGAGCACCAGGAACATGCCCTTGCCGAACTCCTCGGTCAGCGGCGCGATCACCACGGCCAGCCAGAACTCGGACTGGGTGAAGGCATACATCACGAACTGCGAGCCGGCCCCGATCAAGACGGCGGCGCTGCCGCCCCAGACCAGGGCGGTCCAGCGGTAGCGGGCAGGCTCGGGCTCCCAGCGGTCCAGCCAGAAGAAGAACCAGACCAGCAGCGGAAAGCAGACAGCCGAGGCGAGCGTCGAGACCAGCAGCGGCAACGGATCGCCGGACAGCAGCAGCAGACCGCCGACGATCAACAGCGCGACTCCCAGCACCACCATCGTGATCACGGTGAGCTTCGAGCGCCGCTGCCGCGGCTGGAGCACGGCCAGGGCGCTCGGATCAGACGCCCAGGGGACGACGGTGCCGGACATGATCCTCCTCGCTGGTGACGTCACTCTAGGTGAGATCGGTCGGCCCTCCGGTTCGTGGGCGGCGAAGATGGTCACCCTGCCCGACAACCAGAGGGGCCCGGCAACCGAAGGGGAGAGCGAGAACGTGCTCGGGGTGCTCGCCGGGTTCGTGACCATCGGGGCAGTCATCGGCCTGGGCGCCCTGCTGGCCCAGTGGCGCATCCTCGATGTCGACGGTCAGAAGACCTTGGTCCGCCTGTCGTTCTTCGTGGCCAGCCCGGCCCTGGTCGTCACGGTGCTCGCGGACACCGACGTCAGCCAGATCTTCTCGGCCAACCTGATCGCCTCGATCGGCAGCGTCGTGGTCGCGGCATCCATCTGGGTGCTGCTGGCTCGGCTCGCGTGGCGGCGGTCGGTGGGCGACATCGTGATCGGCGCTTTCGGATCGGCGTACGTCAACGCCGGAAACCTGGGGCTACCCATCGCCGCGTACGCGTTGGGCAATGCGTCGCTGATCGTGCCGATGCTGCTGACCCAGATGCTCATCCTGCAGCCTGCCGGACTGATGGCACTCGACCTGGCCACCTCGAAGGTGAGTGACCTGTCGCGGCGCGCCTGGCTGTGGTACATGCTGTCCCGGCCGTTTCGTAACCCGCTGACGGTCGGCTCGCTGGTCGGGCTGCTCCTCTCCGTCACCGGCATCGAGATCCCGTCGCTGATCGGCGACCCGCTGCAGCTCGTCGCGAACATGGCGGTGCCCGGCATGCTGCTGGCGTACGGGGTCTCGCTTCGGCTCGGTCCGCGGCCGGCCGCGGGCGCCGAGAGCCTCCCGGTGGCGACGGTCGTGGCGCTCAAGGTCATCGTGCAGCCTCTGGTGGCCTTCTTGATCGCCCGCTACGCCGTCGGCCTGGCGCCCGCCGACGTGTTCGCGGTGACCGTCATCGCCGCGTTGCCGACGGCGCAGAACGTCTTCACGGTCGCGGTTCGTTACAACACCGGCGTCGTCCTCGCCCGCGACACCATCTTCCTCACAACCGTCTTGGCGGTACCGGCCCTGATCGTGATCGCCGCCCTGCTGACCTGACCGTCCGCCCGAACACCGGCGACCGGGCGACCCCCTTCCGAGGTGCGTCCGGGATGCTCGGTAAGTTCACCATCGAGACGACGAAGCGGACGGACGGCGGGGTGAGGCGGTGGCGGAGATCGATGACTTCGATCTCGATCGGAGCACGGCCCAGGCGTGGGCCGAGTTCACCGGTCGGCTCGCCGAGGTGATCTCGATGATCGACGACTCGGCGGACCTGACGATCCGGTCCTTCTCGGCCAGTGCCGACCCGCCGCCGTTCGTGCGCCTTTCCAGTCCCACCCGGTTGATCGTGCGTGCGGAGGCGGCCGCCAACGCGGCGCTCGGCGACAGCTATCAGCTGGGTGACAGCCAGACCGCAGCGCTCGAGGCCGCCGGCTGGAACCCACCGGCGGGGGACCGTCCGGACTTCTGGCTCGATCGGCCGCAGGATGCGGCGGACGAGATCGCCGAGCTCGCCGTCGGCGCCCTGCGCGACGTGTACGGAGTGCAGCACCCGGTCTTCCTCGATCCCGACCAGCTGGCCGAGATCCTCACACCGCAGCCGTCGGCGATCGAGGGACCCGACGGAGCCACCACGGTGGCCACCCGTGCTGCGGAGCTCGACAGACTGGGCGGCGCCCGCGGCGTGGCCATGACCGCTGTGCTGCCGGCCGACCGGGGCCAGCTCGAATCGATCGTGGAAGCCGAGCTGGCCGCCGTCCTGGGGCATCCGCCGATCCGTGACGACGAGGGCGACGTCGTCATCCGGGTCGGCTCGACGCTGGTCTTCCTACGGATCGCCTCGGACGCCCAGGACGTCGTCCTGTTCTCCGCGGTCGTCCACGACGTCGCCGGTCGCTCCCGCGCCGCCGAGGTGATCAACGACCTCAACGTCGAGGCGCGCTGGGTGAAGTTCCAGCTGGTCCGGGACCGGGTCTTCGTCACCACGTCGGTGCCGGCCCGTCCGTTCGTCCCCGCCCACCTGCACCAGGCCGTACGGGTCATGTCCCAGGTGGCTGACGGGGTCGATGACGAGCTGGCGACGAAGCTCAACGGCCGGACGACCTTCGGCGGAGACGGATGATGAAGGGAGATCGACGGAACGGCCGGGACCAAGGACCCGTGCGGACATCTTGCGTTCACACGAGGATGACGTACTGAGTGGAGAACAGCCGAGTGGGTAGGACGACCACTCGAACCCCCGATCAGGAGCACTGCATGACCAGCCTCACCGAGTCCGACGCCACCCTCGATGCCGTTCTGCCTGCTCCCACCGAAGAGGAGCTGCAGTCGATGGACGCCTGGTGGCGGGCCAACAACTACCTGACCATCGGTCAGATCTACCTGAAGTCCAACCCGCTGCTACGCGAGCAGCTCACCGACGACGACATCAAGCCACGACTGCTGGGGCACTGGGGCACCAGCCCCGGTCTGTCGTTCGTCTACACCCACGTGAGTCGGCTGATCAAGCACACCGGCCAGGAGTGCATCTACCTGACCGGTCCCGGCCACGGCGGTCCCGCGCTGGTCGCCGCGGGGTACCTGGAGGGCACCTACAGCGAGATCTATCCCTCGATCAGCCGGGACGAGGCCGGCATCCAGCGGTTGTTCCGCCAGTTCTCCGCACCCGGTGGCATCCCCAGCCACGTGTCGGTGACCACGCCGGGCTCCATCCACGAGGGCGGAGAGCTCGGCTACGCCCTCGTGCACGCCTTCGGCTCGGTGATGGACAACCCCGACCTGCTGGCGATCACCATGGTGGGCGACGGTGAGGCCGAGACCGGCCCGCTGGAGGGATCCTGGAAGGGAATCTCCTTCATCAACCCCACCCGGGACGGTGCGGTGCTGCCGATCCTGCACCTCAACGGAGCCAAGATCGCCGGCCCGACCGTGCTGGGGCGCAAGCCCGACGCCGAGGTCCGCTCGCTGCTCGAGGGACACGGCTACCACGTGCTCGAGGTCAGTGGCGACGACCTGCCCGGCATGCACCACCGCTTCGCCGAGGCGCTCGGGGAGGCGTACGCCAAGATCAAGAGCATCCAGGCCGACGCCCGGGCGTCCGGGACGATCGACCACCGGCCGCACTGGCCGATGATCATCCTGCGCACGCCGAAGGGCTGGACGGGTCCGAAGGAGATCGACGGCATCAAGGTGACCGGCACCTGGCGCAGCCACCAGGTGCCGCTGTCCGGGGTGAAGAACAACCCCGAGCACCTGCTGATCCTGCAGGAGTGGCTGGAGTCGTACAAGCCGCAGGAGCTGTTCGACGAGAACGGCCATCCGGTCGATCTGGTGCTGGCCGCCAACCCCGAGGGTGATCTGCGGATGAGCGCCACGCCGCACGCCAACGGTGGGCTGCTCACCAAGGACCTGGACCTGCCCGACTTCCGGGACTTCGCCGTCGAGCTGACCAACCCGGGGACGGCCGTCGAGTCCACCCGGCGGATGGGCGAGATGATCGCCGAGATCTACCGGCGCAACCCGGACAACTTCCGACTCTTCTGCCCGGACGAGACGAACTCCAACCGGCTCGGCGCCGTCTTCGAGGTGTCCGATCGGGCCTTCATGGAGAAGGTCACCGACGAGGACGTGAAGATCTCTGCCGACGGCCGAGTGATGGAGGTGCTCAGTGAGCACAACTGCCACGGTTGGCTCGAGGGCTACAACCTGACCGGTCGGCACGGGCTGTTCGCCACCTACGAGGCGTTCGCCATGGTCAGCGCGTCGCAGACCGTGCAGCACGGCAAGTGGCTCGAGGAGGCCAACCACCTGCCGTGGCGGGCCAAGGTGCCGAGCCTGAACATCCTGCTGACCTCGACCACCTGGCGCAACGACCACAACGGGTTCTCACATCAGGGGCCGGGCCTGATCCAGAACGTGATCACCCAGCGGGGTGAGATCTCCCGGGTCTACCTGCCACCGGACGCGAACACCCTGCTGTCGGTGTGGGACCACTGCCTGCGGTCGAAGAGCTACATCAACCTGATCGTGATCGACAAGCAGCCGCAGCAGCAGTGGCTGACCATCGACGAGGCGATCGCGCACTGCGCCGACGGCGCCGGCATCTGGTCCTGGGCGGGCAACGACGACGGCAGCCGGGATCCCGACGTCGTCCTCGCCTCGGCGGGTGACGTCGTGACCATGGAGACGGTGGCGGCGGCCCAGCTGCTGCAGGAGAAGCTGCCCGACCTGAAGGTCCGGGTGGTCAACGTGGTTGACCTGATGACGCTGCACCGTCCGCAGGACCACCCGCACGGTATCGACAACACCTTCTTCAAGGAGCTGTTCACCGACCACGTGGACGTGGTGTTCTCCTTCCACGGCTTCCCCGGGGCCATCCACCAGCTGGTGCACGGACGTCCCGACGCCGACCGCTTCCACGTCCGTGGCTTCATGGAGCAGGGCACGACGACCACGCCGTTCGACATGGTGGTGCGGAACAAGGCGTCGCGCTATCACCTGGTGATGGATGCCATCAACAACGCCAGGCGGACCCCGCCGGGGGCGAGTGCGGTGAAGGCCTGGGCCCAGTCCGAGCTGGACAAGCACCAGTCCTACATCGTGGAGCACCTGGAGGACATGCCCGAGGTCCGCGACTGGACCTGGCAGCGCTCGGAAACGACGGTCTGAGCCATGTCCCCCTCGAGCTCTCCGCAACGGCGATTCAGCTCGCTCCCGGCGACGGAGTGCCTGAGCCTGCTGGCGTCCCACACCATCGGCAGGGTCGGCTGGAACACCACCGAGGGTCCGCAGATCCTGCCGGTCAGCTACGTGCTCCGCGGCGGTTCGATCATCTTCCGGACCGCGGCGTACGGCGCCCTCTCGGAGCTGCGGAACGTCCGGCAGGTGGCCTTCGAGGTGGACGAGTTCGACGTCACCACGCGGACCGGGTGGAGTGTGCTCGTCCGGGGCTGGGCCAAGGCGGCCACCAACCCCGACGAGCTGAGCGGTCTGTGGGAGCAGCAGGACCCGATCCCGTGGGCGACGGGTGTCCGTACGCTCTTCATCACTGTCAGTACCGATCAGCTCTCAGGGAGGGTCATCTCCGGCTGAGAGGCGGAGCTCGGCCTCCGGGCCGGGGCTCCGGTCAGGCCCGCCGCCCCGGTTCAGTGATGGTCAACGCAGCCCGCTGCGGTGGGCGATCACCACCGCCTGCAACCGATCTCGTACGCCCAGCTTGGCCAGGATGCGCGCCACGTGCGTCTTCACCGTCGTCTCGGCCAGATAGAGCTGCCGGGCGATCTCGGCGTTGGACAGGCCGCGAGCCATCACCGTGAGGACCTCGGTCTCGCGCTCGGTCAGCATGGGCAACCGCGGGTCGGGAGTCGGTTGGGCGGCGACGTAGCTGTCGACCAGACGGGAGATGATCGTCGGGCCCAGCCGGGTGTCGCCGACGGCGCAGGCTTTGACGGACTCGGTCAGCTCACGTGGTGGTGTCGTCTTGAGCAGGAAGCCGCTGGCGCCCGACCGGAGCGCTTCGACGATGTAGTCCTCGAGGTCGAACGTGGTGAGAACCAGCACCCTGGTGTCGGGCTGCTCGACTCGTATCCGTCGGGTGGCGGCCAGCCCGTCGCCGCCGGGCATCTCCACGTCCATCAAGACGATGTCGGGCCGCAGGTCGCGACACATTCGCACCGCACTCGGGCCGTCCGCACACTCACCCACCACACTGATCTCGGGGTCGGTGGCCAGCACGGTGACCAGTCCGGCGCGCAGCAGGTCGTGGTCGTCGACCAGCAGCACCCGAATGGTCATCGTGCGCTCTCGGTCCGGAACGGCAAGCTGACGAGCACCTCCAAGCCCTTGGTCGGCAGGTTCGTGCACCGCAGGGTGCCGCCGAGCAGAGCCACGCGTTCGCGGAGTCCGATGAGACCGAAGCCAGGTCGCGCGTCGGCGGTGCCCGGGCCGTCGTCGACGACGCGGATGTCCGTGTGCGTGTCGTCGGAGCGGATCACGACGGACACCCGGGACCCAGGAGCGTGCCGCAGGGCGTTGGTCAGGCACTCCTGCACCACCCGGTAGACCGTCGGCATCGCGGGGGAAAGCGGGTCGCCGCCGGTCTCCAAGGTGATCTCGAGCCCCGCGGCGCGCATCCGGTGCACCAGGGCGACCAGCTCGTCGATGCCTTGATCGGCCACCTCGCTCCCGGATCGAAGGTGATCCAGCTCGGCCACGGCCTGCTCGGCCGTGATCTGAATGGTGGCGATCGACTGGCGCGCCAGCTCCGGGTCACGCTCGAAGCAGAGCTCGGCCGCACCGGCCTGCACCGCCACCACGCCGACGGCGTTGGACACCGAGTCGTGCAGCTCCCGCGCCAGTGCTCGTCGCTCGGCGAGCAGGGCTGCCGACAGTGCCCGGTCGATCTCCCGCTCACGGCGGGTCGCCTGTTCCTCCGCGCGGAGTCGTGCTCGATGCTGGTGCGCGGTCAGGGCCCCGCCGATGGCTGCCACCAGCAGCACCAAGCCGTTGATCACGGTGTTGGCCGGTTCCTCCGGTGGCCGGCTGGCGAGCACCGCGGCTGTGAGGGCGGCGAGCGTGAGCCACCCCGTGCGGCGACCGGTTCGGGCGAGCGCCCACGACAGTCCACCGGTGACCGCCACGAAGGCAAATCCGCCCGGCACCGGTTCCCCCACCACGATGCTGAACATCAGCAGGGCGGCACAGAGCAGACCGGCGGCGACCGGATGGGACCGGCGGCCCACGAGCGTGCCGGCTATTGCGAGAGTCAGCACAACTGTCCCGGGAGAGGCTGGCGCTTCGGAACTGACCTTCGGATAGAGCAGGAACTCCACCAAAGCCAGCCCGCCCACTCCGCCGGCGACCAGCAGATCCGAACTGAGAATTGCTGGTGCGGTCCGCACCGGCTCCTCCGATTCCGTCGGCGCCACCGACCCGAGATCTCGCAGCAGGCCGAGCTGTCGGCGCAGCTCGACGTTGGTCCGTGCGGCGTCGGCCTGGATCATCTGGAGCAGCTCGCGCGGGTCGGCCTCGGTGGCGGCGGCACTCGCCCGCCCGGCGACGAGCTGCATCGCATCGCGTACGCACCGCTCGATGTCCGCCGACAGTCGTACACGCTCGTCGGCCACGGCACGACGCACCACGTCCTGGCTGTGGGCGACCGTCAGCTGTCGTACCCGGCGCCGCTCGGCCCGGACCAGCAGAGATGCCGTGACCAGCAGTCGCAGCACGACCAGCAAGGCGGTCAGCATGATGGTGCCGAACAGCAGGTCGAGCGGCGTCGCGGGCTGCCACCGACTCAACGCCCAGGCGATCGTCGCGGCCGCCAGCGGCAGCAGCAGATCGGTGCGCCGGAACGCTTGCACTGACCAGACGTTAGTGGGGTCCGGACGACGCCGCATCATCCTCCTGGATGATCGCCGGTCGTTCCTGCGGCATCCGATCGAGGACTCCGCGGTGGATCCGACGACGCCGTTGCTCTTCGTACGGTCGAGGCACCTGCTCGTAGTCGGAGGTTCCCATGTCGTTGTCCACGTCGCCGTCGACAACCCAGCTCACGACGATCAGGACGGCCCTTCCCAGCGCTGCTCTGGTCATGGCGCTGGCCATCTCGGCCGTCGCCCTCACCGATGCCATGATCCGCGGGTTCCACCAAGGACGGTCACCGATCGACGAGCAGCAGGGGATCGGCTGGGTCAACGTCACCGTCAGCGTCGTGCATGCCGTCGGCTACGCGGTGCTCGCCGGCCTGCTCGCGTCCCAGGGGGACATGGTCGACGCCGGCAGCCGAGTGCGTCGTTGGATCCGCCGGCTGCTGGTGGTCGCGCTGGCCGTGCTGGTGGCGTTGTACGGGGTGATCTCCTTCGTGGTGGACATGGAAGAACAGTCGCCGGCCGTGACCGTGGCCGGGGCGGTGGGTGGCACCGCCTTCGCGGCGATGTTCGTGCTCTCCTGCGCGCTCGGGATCTCCCTGCTCACCCGTCGCGAGCTGCGGCCGGCGTCCTGGCTGCTGAGCGCTCAGCTTCCGCTGCTGGCCCTCACGCTGCTGCTGGCCGCCACTGCAAGCCCGTTCGCGCACCCCGCCTACCTGGAGGTGGCGTCCGCTCTCGGCCTCGCGCTGCTC
Source organism: Microlunatus sp. (assembly GCA_035630075.1). Lineage (GTDB taxonomy): Bacteria > Actinomycetota > Actinomycetes > Propionibacteriales > Propionibacteriaceae > Microlunatus. Next base: position 25,217 of record DASQLI010000068.1, on the reverse strand, counting down.
GGATGGCCGAGCAGGCGCCCTACAGCGCCGACAGAGTAGGCGGAGCGCCACGGGCTAGGGTGGGGCACGGCCATCGCGCCGCGCCCACCGGAGCGGGAACGTCGAGACCGCATCGACGTCTCACGCTTCCCCCAGAAAGGCACCGACCCACGATGAGCACGACCGCCGAGGCCAGCCGCACCCGGATCTTCCTGCTGGACGACCACGAGATCGTCCGGCACGGTCTGCGTGACCTGTTCGAGTCCGAGGACGACCTGGTCGTGGTGGGGGAGAGCGGGTCGGCCAAGGAGGCGGAGCGCATCATCCCTGCCCTCCGGCCGCACGTCGCCGTGCTCGACGCCCGGCTGCCCGACGGCAGCGGGATCGACGTGTGCCGGTCGATCCGGTCCCACGACCCGTCCATCCGCGGAATCATCCTGACCTCGTACGACGACGACGAGGCCCTGTTCGCGGCGATCATGGCCGGCGCGTCGGGCTACGTGCTCAAGCAGATCAGGAGCAACGACCTGGTCGACGCGGTACGTCGAGTCGCCGCGGGGCAGTCGCTGCTGGACCCCGCGGTGACCACCCGGGTGCTGGACCGGCTCCGGCACGCCGATGACGATCCGGACGAGCTGTCGTCGTTGACCGAGCGGGAGCGGGAGATCCTCGAGCTGATCGCCGAGGGGCTGACCAACCGGCAGATCGGTCAACGCCTCTACCTGGCCGAGAAGACGGTGAAGAACTACGTCTCGAGCCTGCTGGCGAAGCTGGGCCTCGAGCGGCGGACGCAGGCCGCCGTGCTGGCGGCCAAGCTGCTGGGGTGAGGGCGAGCCGGGTGGCGATGTAGCGGGACGAAGGTCCCGTGAGAATCCTGACCAGCGGCACTGCTGACACTCAGGTGCTCCGAGATTGAATTGTTTCATCGGCAGAGCGCCGAGAGAATTCCTCAGGAGTGCACCATGCGCAACACTGTTCAGGAGCCGGTCACAGCGGCTCCGGTCGTATCCGATGGCCCCGTCGTCCGTAGCCTCGCGGCACGCCGGGCGCTGGCCGTGCTGCGGATCATGTTCGGGTTCTATTTCTTGTGGGCGTTCTTGGACAAGACCTTCGGACTGGGCTTCTCCACCCCCGCCGAGCGGGCATGGGTCAACGGCGGCAGCCCGACCCGGGGTTTCTTGAGCGGCGTCGAGGGACCCTTCGCCGGGATCTACAACGCGATCGCCGGCAACGCCTTGATCGACATCCTCTTCATGGTCGGCCTGCTCGGCATCGGGCTCGCCCTGATCCTCGGCATCGGCATGCGGGTCGCCGCCGTCTCCGGCTCGATCCTCTACGTGCTGATGTGGACCGCGGCGCTGCCGATGACCACCAACCCGATCCTGGACGACCACATCACCGGTGCGATGACGCTGATCGTCCTCGCCCTCACCGCCGCCGGCACCACCTGGGGTCTCGGCACCTGGTGGGCCAGCCGACCGGTCGTGCAGAAGAACCGCTGGCTGATCTGAGGACAGCGATCCCTCGATCCACGGGCCGCCGCCGGACCACCGGCGGCGGCCCGTCATCTGTTGGAATACCGGGCATGCCGAGAAGCAGGAGCGAGCGAATGGGCGAGGGTGCGGACGGCACCGCAGCCGGCGGGGACCAGGTGTCGCGGGCGCTGCTGGATGCGGTCCTGGGGTTGGCCGGTGATCGCGAGCTGCAAGACCTGCTAGAACGGATCGTCGCGTCGGCCCGAGAGCTGACCGGTGCTGCGTACGGTGCGCTCGGGGTGCTGCGGCCGGAGTGGGCACGAACGCCCGGCCCGCGCCTGAGCAGCTTCCACCAGGTGGGTCTGACCGCCGAGCAGGTCGAGCTGATCGGCCCGCTGCCCGAAGGGCACGGGATGCTCGGACTGCTCGTCGAGGATCCGCGGGTGCTGCGGTTGACCGACCTGACCGCAGACCCCGCCTCTGTCGGCTTCCCGCCGCACCATCCCCAGATGCACACCCTGCTGGGGGTGCCGGTGCGAGTGCGGGGTGAGGTGTTCGGCAACCTGTATCTGACCGAGAAGCCCGGCGGGTTCAGCGCAGCGGACGAGCAGCTGGTGCTGGGCCTGGCCGCCGCTGCCGGCGTCGCCATCGAGAACGCCAGGCTGTTCGACGACGCGCAGTCACGACAACGATGGCTGGCTGCAGCCGCGGCCCTGGCGCCCCAGCTCAGCACCGACCTGCGGCGGGCCGCCCAGCTGGTCGCTGAGGCCGCGTTCGACGCCGGTCAGTGTCATGCCGTGGCCGTGTCGCTGCCGGCCGCCGCCGAGGATGCCGACAGTGCCGAGAGGGCCGATCACCACGACCCGACCGGTCCTTTCGACGTCGACTCCGTGGTCGGCGACGGCGCCCGCTTGAGCGGGCGGCAGCTGCCGGCCAGCCCCACCCCGGTTCAGCTGAGCGGCTCCGACCTGACGGCGTACGGGCTGAGCAGCGGGCACTTGCTGCTGGTGACCTGCCAGGTGCACGACCAACCGCTCGGGGTGATCGCCCTGCATCGGGAGGCGGCGTTCGGAGCGGACGACACCGAGATGGTGTCCGCCTTCGCCAGTCACGTGTCGCTGGCTATCGACCACGCCCGCAACGAGCACAACCGGCAGCGACTGGCGGTCTACACCGATCGAGACCGGATCGCCCGCGATCTCCACGATCACGTCATCCAGCGGATCTTCGCCGTCGGTCTCGGCCTGCAGAGCACGTTGCGTCGACTGAGTGACAAGGCGCTGGAGGAGCGGGTGATCGGCTACATCAACGAGCTGGACGCCACGATCGCCGACATCCGATCCACCATCTTCTCCTTGCAGCACGAGCAGAGCGGGGACGCCCCGAGCCTGAGGAACCAGCTGTTCGGCGTGGTCGCCGACACGGCCGGGATCCTCGGCTCGGATCCGCGGGTCACCCTGGTCGGGCCGCTGGACAGCGCGGTGCCGGATCACCTGCGCGCCGATGTCCTCGCCGTGGTCCGCGAGTCGCTGACCAACGTGGCCAAGCACGCGCAGGCGTCTCGAGTCTCGTTGACCGTCTCCGCCGACCCCCGAGCCAGGCTGTTGCGCGTGCAGGTCGACGACAACGGGGTGGGCATCGGCGAGGGCCGCGGCTGGGGTCACGGGCTGCGCAACGCCGGCGTCCGAGCGGGGTACGCAGGCGGGCATGCCGAGGCCGTCCGGCGTCCTGAAGGAGGCACCAGGTTCGTCTGGCAGGTGCCGCTGGGATGAAGCCGGTGGCCGGCGTGGCGGGACCAAGGTCTCCGTCGCCGGGGTAGAGGGTCCCTGGCGCGTACCACGAGCGATTCGACAGACTGTGGCAAGACGGAGGAGAGGAACAGTGATGACTGCACACGAGGACTACTGGCTGGCCATGTCCCATGGCGCCAGGATCGTCGACCTGGACCGCGCCGAGTCCTTGCGCCTGCTGGCCGCGAAGAAGATCGGCCGACTGGCCTTCGTCAACGAAGGTGCGCCGATGATCATGCCGATGAACTTCACCCTCGCGAACGAGCGCATCATCGTCCGCACTCTCGCCCACGGTCTGGGGGCGCGGGCGGTGAACACGGCGGTCGCCTTCGAGGTCGACGACATCGACGACTTCCTCGAAGCGGGCTGGAGTGTCGTGGTCAGCGGGACTGCCGAGCTGTTGAGCGAGGAGGAGCTGGCCCGGCTGCGTGGCGATGCTCCGGAGCCGTGGGCGGAAGGTCCGCGAACCTTGTTCGTGGCTGTACCGATCCAGCAGATCAGCGGCCGTCAGCTCATCCCGCGCTGATCGACGGGCGTGGGTGGGACACGTGCACATGAGTGGTGAGGAGACGATCTTCACCTGGGGCGCGCCTCCGCTGAAGGTCGGTTGGGGGGCCAGCGACGAGATCGGCTTCGACCTCTCCCAGTACGGCGTGCAGCGGGTGCTGATCCTCACCGATCCGGGGCTCGCGGCCACCGAGATACCGCACCGGATCGCGGACCGGCTGCGCGCGTACGAGATCGACTCCGAGATCTTCTCCGGAGTGCACGTCGAGCCCACCGACGAGAGCATGGAGAGGGCCGTCGGGTACGCGACAGAGCAGGGCCCGTGGGACGGGTTCGTCGCCGTCGGCGGCGGCAGCTCGATCGACACCGCCAAGGCCGTCAACCTGCTGACCACCTTCCCCGGTGAGCTGATGGACTACCTCAACGCTCCGATCGGACGGGCCCAGGTGCCGCCGGGAGCACTGAAGCCGCTGTTCGCGGTCCCCACCACGGCCGGCACCGGCGCGGAGAGCACGAACGTATGCATCATGGACATCTTGTCCATGAAGGTGAAGTCGGGGATCAGCCACTGGCGGCTCCGTCCGACCATGGCGATCATCGACCCGGCGCTCACCATGAAACTGCCGCCGGGGGTGACGGCCTCGGCCGGGATGGACATCCTCTGTCATGCGGCGGAGTCCTACACCGCCAAGTGGTACGCCGACTTCGATCCCAAGACCCCCGAGCAGCGGGTGACCTACTGCGGGGCCAACCCGGTCTCGGACCTGTGGTCGGAGAAGGCGATGACGCTGCTGGCCAGGTCCTTCCGTTCGGCGGTGCACACCGGCGACCGAGAGTCGCGGACCGACATGATGATGGCCGCGACCTTCGCCGGGATGGGCTTCGGCAACGCCGGCGTGCACATCCCGCACGCCAACGCGTACCCGATCGCCGGGATGGTCAAGAGCTTCCGGCCGGCCGGGTATCCCCAGGACGAACCGATGGTGCCGCACGGGATGTCGGTCTCGCTCACCGCGCCGGAGGCGTTCCGGTTCGGCTTCGAGGCGGCACCCGAGCGGCACCTGACCGTGGCGCGGTTGCTGGCTCCGGACGCTGAGCGGAGCAACGACCCGGCCGAGCAGCTACCCAGCGTGCTGATCGACCTGATGCGTGACATCGGGATCCCCAACGGCATCGGCGGCGTCGGCTACAGCGAGGACGACGTGCCGGACCTGGTCCCCGGCACCATGAAGCAGCAGCGGCTGCTCGCCACGTGTGCGAGGACTCCCACTGAGGACGACATCGCCAGCATCCTGACCCGCTCGGTCGAGAACTGGTGAGCCGCTGACGCGCACGTCCCGGTGCCGTCCCGACTTCTCGCTCGGGATCGAGCTTCCTGCTCGGGTTGCAGCTAGCGCAAGAGGCACAATCCCGAGCGAGAGGGCTGATGGGGCCGACTAGGATCACCGGGTGTCTGGTCTGGAGGTGCTGAGCGTTCAGGTCCCCGGAATGGTGCACCCGATCACGTACGACCCGGCGCTGCCGATCAGCCAGTGGCACGACGAGATCGCCCAGACGATCGCCGAGCACCAGGTGGTGGTGATCGCCGGCGAGACCGGCTCGGGCAAGACCACTCAGCTCCCCAAGATCTGCCTGGAGCTGGGACGGCGCTCCATCGGTCACACCCAGCCGCGACGGATCGCGGCCCGCAGCGTCGCCGAACGGGTGGCCGAGGAGCTGCGCAGTCCGCTCGGTGAGGTGGTCGGCTACCAGGTCCGCTTCACCCGCAAGGCCTCGGCCCAGACCCGGCTCAAGATCATGACCGACGGGGTGCTGCTGGCCGAGATCAGCCATGATCGTGATCTTCGTCGGTATGACACGATCATCATCGACGAGGCACACGAGCGCAGCCTCAACATCGACTTCCTGTTGGGTTATCTCAAGCTGCTCGCCGCCCGCCGACCCGATCTCAAGATCATCGTCACCTCGGCGACCATCGACACGGACCGGTTCGCCGCCCACTTCGCCGACGTTGACGGGGTCAGCGCGCCGATCATCGAGGTGTCCGGACGCACCTACCCGGTGGAGATCCGCTACCGCCCGATCCTGGCCGACGGTGAAGCCGACCAGGTCGGCGGCATCTGCGCGGCGATCACCGAGCTGAGCGCGCTGGGCGACGGCGACATCCTGGTCTTCTGCTCCGGCGAGCGGGAGATCCGCGACGCCGCCGACGCGATCACCGCGATGGACCTGCGTCGTACGGAGGTGTTGCCGCTCTACGCCCGGCTGTCGGCCGCCGAGCAGCACCGGGTCTTCACCTCCCATGCCGGGCGTCGGATCGTGCTGGCCACCAACGTGGCCGAGACCTCGCTGACCGTGCCGGGCATCCGCTACGTCGTCGATCCCGGCACCGCTCGAATGTCGCGCTACTCGGCCCGCACGAAGGTGCAGCGGCTGCCGATCGAGCCGATCTCGCGGGCCTCCGCCAACCAGCGCGCCGGTCGCTGCGGCCGGGTGGCGCCCGGGGTCTGCATCCGGCTGTACGACGAGGAGGACTTCGAGAGCCGCCCCGAGTTCACCGAGCCGGAGATCCTGCGCACGAACCTGGCGTCGGTGATCTTGCAGATGACCGCGGCGGACCTCGGTGCGATCGCCACCTTCCCCTTCGTCGAGGCGCCCGACGCCAGTCAGATCAACGACGGCCTCCGGCTGCTGATCGAGCTCGGCGCGCTGTCGTCCGGCCTGGGGGAGCGGCCTCGACTGACGGGCATCGGACGAAGACTCGCCCGGATACCGGTGGACCCCCGGATGGGTCGGATGCTGCTGGCGGGCGAGCGCCTCGGCTGCCTGGCCGAGATCATGATCATCGTCGCCGGGCTGTCCATCCAAGACCCGCGGGAGCGGCCGGCCGAGGACCGGGACAAGGCCGAGGCGCTGCACCGCCGGTTCTGGGCGCCGCTACCCGGCGCCGACGCCGACGCCGAGGCCGAGGCACCCGAGCCGGACGGCAGCGACTTCCAGGCGTACCTGCGGCTGTGGGACTACCTGCGCAGCCAGCAGAAGACCCTGTCCGGCAACGCCTTCCGACGGATGTGCCGACAGGAGCACCTGCACTTCCTGCGGATCCGGGAGTGGCAGGACCTGCACGCGCAGCTGCGCGACATCGCCCGGGACCTGAAGCTGGACCGCAACACGGCGCCCGCTCCGATCGAGCGGGTGCACACCGCGATCCTCACCGGCCTGCTGTCCCAGATCGGCCTGGCCGACCTCAAGGACGAGAAGCCTGGCCCGGGCACCCGGCGGCGGGGCCGCCCGCCGCTGCGGGAGTACCTCGGCGCCCGCGGGACGAGGTTCGCCATCAACCCGGGATCGGCGCTGGCCAAGACCCAGCCGCCGCTGGTGATGGCCGGTGAGATCGTCGAGACCACCCGGCTGTGGGCCCGCACGGTTGCCCCGATCACCGCGGCCCAGGTCGAGGAGGTGGGTGGGCATCTGATCAAGCGGACGTACGCCGAGCCGCACTGGTCCACCCGGCAGGCCGCCGTGTTGGCGTACGAGACCGTCTCGCTGTTCGGCGTGCCGATCGTGGCCGGCCGCCGGGTCGCGTACGGAGGAGTCAACTCGGGCGAGTCCCGGGATATCTTCCTGCGCTCCGCGTTGGTCGAGGGTCGGTGGCACACCCGGCACCGATTCTTCGAGGACAACCAGCGACTGCGGGCCGAGGCCGCCGAGCTGGAGGAGCGGACGAGGCGGCGTGACCTGGTGGTCGACGACCAGGTGATCTACGACTTCTACGACGCCCGGGTGCCGGCCGAGGTGACCTCCGGCGCCCACTTCGACCGGTGGTGGAAGACGACGCGGCACGAACAGCCCGACCTGCTCACCATGACCATGGATGATCTTGTCGTCGCCGATCCCACCGGCAGCGGGTCGGCCTTCCCCGACCACTGGCGCGTGGATGATCATGACCTGACCGTCGGATACCGCTTCTCGCCAGGGGATCCGCGGGACGGGGTGAGTGTCACCATCCCGCTCGCGGTGCTCAACCAGGTCGACGAGGTGCCGTTCTCCTGGCAGGTGCCCGGAATGCGCACCGAGCTGGCTACCGAGCTGATCAGAGCGCTGCCCAAGGCGGTCCGCAAGACGTTCGTGCCGGCGCCGGAGTACGCCAGCCGGGCGCTGCGCTGGCTCGCCGACCATCCGGCCCCGGACGGCACCCGGGAGTCGCTGCCACAGGCCCTGGCCCGGGCCCTGCGCGGACTGACGGGTGAGCGGGTCGAGCCCGGCGACATCGACCTGGCCAAGGTGTCGCCCCATCTGCGGGTCACCTTCGTGATCACCGACGCCCCGACGACAGGAGACAGCGGTGAGGTCGCGGTCGGCAAGGACCTGACCGAGCTCGCCGAGCAACTCGCCCCGAAGGTGCAGCAGACACTGACCAAGGCGGCTGCGCGGCACAGCCAGACCGGCGCGACCGACTGGGTCTTCGGCACCATCACTCCGACGGTCGAGCTGACCCGGGCCGGTCATCGCGTGGTCGGCTATCCGGCGCTGGTCGATGAGGGCAGCAGCGTCGGCCTGCTGGTGACCGAGAGCGCCGACCGGCAGCAGGCCACCCACCGTCGGGGACTGCGTCGGCTGGTCCAGCTGCAGACCCCCGATCCGACCAAGTGGGTCATCTCCCACCTGGCCAACACCGACAAGCTCTCGCTGGGCACCAGCCCGTACGCCTCCGTGCCCGCGCTGCTCGCCGACGTCCGGCTGGCCTCGGTGGGCGAGCTGATCCGGCGCGCCGGCGGCGAGCAGACGCGGAACGAGCAGGACTTCCGCCGGCTCTGCGACACCGTGCGGGTGGACAACGCCGATCAGATGCGGGCGATCACCCATGTGGTGGCCCGGACCCTGGCGCTGCGCCAGCAGGTCCTGCGGCTGGTCCCGTCCGCCGGCAGGCTGTCGCGGGCGGCGGCGGAGGACGTCTCGGAGCAGGTGGGCAACCTGGTCTTCGCCGGCTTCGTCGCCGCGACGGCGTACGAGCACCTGACCGAGCTGCCCCGCTACCTGACCGCCGCCGAGCAGCGGCTCACCGCTCTGGCCTCGTCTCCGACCCGCGATCAGCGGGGTGCCGAGGTGATCGGCCGCTGCGAGGACGCCTATGCCGCGGCCTGCGATCTCGCCCCGCCGGGGCCGCTGCCGGCGGAGCTGGACGAGATCGGCTGGCTGCTGGAGGAGCTGCGGGTCGGCCTGTTCGCCCAGAACCTGCGGACGAAGGTGCCGGCGTCCGAGAAGCGGGTGATGACCGCGATCGCGGCCGCCAGACAACGGCTCGGTGGCTGACCCGATCGGCGCTTCGACAAGCTCAGCGCACGTTCTCGGTGGCTCAGCGCACGTTCTCGGTGGCTGAGCGCGCGCCGCCGGCGGCGATATCGGTCCGGCGGGGCCGCTGCGGCTGGGTAGGTTTGGTCCCATGATGGACCCGCGGCTGCTCTACACGGTGCACGACGACGTGCTGGCTGGGCTGGCCGGTCACCGTCCGGTGCTCGTGCACCAGCTGGACGGGTTCGTGGACGCGGGCCAAGCCGGGCGGATCCTGACCGCCAACCTGATCGAGCAGCTCGACTCGGAGGTGGTCGCGGAGTTCGACCACGACCAGCTGCACGACTACCGCAGCCGGCGGCCGGCGATGGTCTTCGACACCAACCAGTGGAAGTCGTACGCGGATCTGCAGCTCCGGCTGCACAAGCTGACCGACGAGCAGGGCGAGGTGTTCCTGTTGCTCAGCGGACCCGAGCCCGATGTGCAGTGGGAGCGGCTGGCTGCTGCGGTCGTCGGGCTGGTCGAGCGGCTCGACGTCCGCCTGGTCGTGACCCTGCACGGGATCCCGATGGCGGTGCCGCACACCCGTCCGATCACGGCCACTGCGCATGCCACCGACCCGGAGCTGGTGCAGGGGCACCGCAGCTGGATCGACCGGGTGGAGGTGCCTGCCAGCTTCACCGGTCTACTGGAGTTCCGGCTGGGTCAGCATGATCGCAAAGCCATGGGCTTCGCCGCGCACGTGCCGCACTACCTGGCGCAGGCAGCATTCCCGGAGGCGGCACTGACGCTCACCCGTCTGCTCAGCAACGCCACCGGGCTGGCGGTGCCGCTGGAGCCGCTGGAGAAGGCCTCAGCCTCGAACATGACCGACATCGACACCGAGATGGCGCAGTCGGCGGAGGTGCAGGAGCTGGTGTCGACACTCGAGCAGCAGTACGACGCGATCGCCGCCGATGCGAGCCAGCAGGTGCCGAGTGCCGACGAGATCGCCGCCGAGTTCGAGAAGTTCCTGGCGGATCGGGACAAGAACGACGAGTGAGGCGCCCGAGGCAGGGCCGTGTCGACACCACCCTCCTCGGTAGGGTCTGCCTCGTGCCTGGATCTGTCGCGGAGCTGGTCGACCTGCTCGACCTCGAGGAGATCGAGGTCGGCCTGTTCCGCGGCCGACAGCCGAAGACAGCGCTGCAACGGGTCTTCGGCGGTCAGGTCCTGGCCCAGTCGCTGGTGGCGTCGTCGCGTACCGTTCCCGACGACCGGCGGTTGCACTCGATGCATGGGTACTTCATCCGTCCCGGCCGGACCGACCTGCCGATCGTGTTCGAGGTCGAGAACCTGCGGGACGGCCGCTCGTTCTCCGCGCGACGCGCCGTGGCGCGGCAGGGTGGCTCGGTGATCTTCTTCGCGTCGTCCTCGTTCCATACGCCCGAGGAGGGCGTGGAGCATGCCGATGCCGTGCCGACCGATCTGCCGGCCCCGGAGAACTGCCCGACGCTCAGTGAGGTCCTTTCCACCGCGTCGGGGCGGCCGGCGTCCGTGTGGGAGCAGGAGTGGGGGGCACTGGACGTGCGCTACGTCGGCGACTCACGGCCACCGAACGGCTCGCTGGTCGATCCGGCGCACCCGGCGCGGGCCAGGGTCTGGATCCGTACGTCGGGGCCACTGACCGACGACCCCCGGCAGCACCAGAGCGCCCTCGCCTACGCCAGCGACCTGACCCTGCTCTCGGCCAGCACGACGCCCCATGGGCTGATCATCGGCCTGAACGTGCAGGCGGCCTCGCTGGACCACGCGATGTGGTTCCACCGGCCGTTCCGGGCCGACAACTGGCTCCTCTACGACCAGGTGTCGCCATCGGCGTCGGGAGCGCTGGGCCTGTCGACCGCGCGGCTGTTCCAGGACGGTCGGCTGGTCTGCACGGTCGCGCAGGAGGGGCTGATCCGGCCGCTGCAGGAGCACTGAGGTCCCCGCGAACACGACAAAGCCCGCCCCCGGTTCCGGGGGCGGGCTCCGACGTGGTGCAGGTGCGGCGGGATCAGGCGGCCAGGACCGTCTTGCTCCGCAGCTTCGCGATGGCGTGCCGCTCGATCTGGCGGACCCGTTCGGCGGTGATGCCCCAGACGGCGCCGATGTCGGCCAGCTTGGCCTGCCGACCGTCGACCAGACCGTACCGGCGACGAACCACGTCGGCGGACCGCTCGTCGAGCTCGTCGAGCAGGGCCTCGAGCCGCTGGTGCTCCTCGGCGTCCATGAACACCTCGTCCGGACCGGGCATCGGCTCGCGAGCGATCAGGTCTCCCAGAGCGGTGTCGCCGCCTTCCTCGACCGGGGCGTCCAGCGAGACGTGCTCGCGGCCGTACCGGATGAGGTCCATCACCCGATCGACCTCGATGCCCATCTCGTCGGCGATCTCGGTCAGCTCCGGATCACGACCCAGCCGGCGCTCCAGCGTGCGACGCACCGCGCCGACCTGGTTGACCTGCTCGGCGACGTGCACCGGGAGCCGGACGATCCGACCCTGCTGCGCGATACCCCGGCTGATCGACTGCCGGACCCACCAGGTGCCGTAGGTGGAGAACTTGAAGCCCTTGGTGTAGTCGAACTTCTCGACTGCCCGGATCAGACCGGTGTTGCCCTCCTGGACCAGGTCCAGCAGCGGCATCTGCGACCGGCCGTACTTCCTGGCGACCGACACCACGAGCCGCAGGTTCGCCGTGACGAACCGCTGCAGCGCGCGCTGACCGTCCTGAACCAAGAACTCGAGCTCCTCCTCGGTCAGCTTCGGCGCCTTCTTGCCGCGCTCAGCCGCCTTGATCTCACCGGAGCGGAGCTTCTCCGCGTAGAGCCCGGCCTCGATGGTCTTGGCGAGCTCGACCTCCTCCGCTGCGGTCAGCAAGGGAGTCTTCGCGATGCCCTCCAGGTAGAGGCCCACCGCGTCTTTGCCGTCTATGCCTTCAGAAGTTCGATTTCGTGTGCTCGTTACCACGTCGGCCCCTTTCGTTGCCTGTGCAACTGATCTAACGTCCAGGGGCGCTCGCAGGATTCCTCAGCAGCCCTGAAGATACCCTGAGATCGACCCTGGGTCGTTCCCTGAACGTTTCGTCGTCACACCACCGTGCGGATGCGAAGTCGTTGTCGACATGCCCTAACGACGCACGAAATAGTGAAGTTCCAGGCCGATCAGAAATACCGGCCGGGAAGGTCAGAAGGACCATGACGACCGATGAATCGGACCGGGTGCTGGTCACCGGACTCGGGTTTCCCGAGGCTTTGCGCTGGCACGACGGAGCCCTCTGGTACGCCGACTGGGCGGCCGGGGAGATCCATCGGCTCGGCCCGGACGGGCGACCGGCGCTGGCGGCCCGACGCGCCAGCTTCCCGCTCTGCTTCGATCTGCTACCCACCTCCGCCGGCCCACGGCCGCTGCTGGTCTCCACCGCCGATCAGGCGCTGCTGCTCGCCGGTTCGATCGACGAGGAGCCGACACTGTACGCCAGCCTGGCCGGTTTCGGTGACCATCCCTGGAACGAGGTGGTGCTGGCTGCCGACGGCTCGGCGTACCTGAACAACATCGGCTTCGCCTACGACGGCTCGGTCGCCCCGAACGAGGCCGGGACGGTGGGTTTCGTCGTGCTGGCGCGTCCCGACGGCCGGGTGGAGCGGGTGGCCGACGGGCTGGCGTTCCCCAACGGGATGGCTGTCATCGAGGACGGCCGGACGCTGCTGGTGGCCGAGTCGTGGGGGAGTCGGCTGACCGCGTACGCGATCGCTCCCGACGGCGGGCTGACCGATCGCCGGACCTGGGCCGAGACCCCGGGTCTGCACCCCGACGGCATCGATCCCTCCGACGACGGCACCGTCTGGCTGGCCGACGTGGGGGAGCGCTGCTGCGTCCGGGTCGCCGCGGGTGGCGAGATCCTGGACCGGGTCGACCTGCCCCAACCGGCCTTCGACTGCGTGGTCGGCGACCTGGGGTCCGGGCCGACGCTCTTCGTCGCGGTCAACGACTTCGGCGGCGAGCCGAGCGCTGAGCCGGCCGGGCGGATCCTCGCGGTACCCCTCAGGCCGCGCCGACCTGGTCGATGATCCAGGCGTACTCGAAGGCCTTCTCCCGCCACGCCTTGTAGCGGCCGCTGACCCCGCCGTGCCCGGCGACCATCTCGGTCTTCAACAGGATCGGTCGGTCGTCGGCGTTGGTGGCGACCTGCCGCAGCGCCGCGACCCACTTGGCCGGCTCGACGTAGTAGACCCGGGTGTCGTTCAGGCTGGTGGTCGCCAGGATCGCCGGATAGCTCTTGGCCTCGACGTTCTCGTACGGGCTGTAGGACTTCATGTACGCGTACACCTCGGGATCATGCAGCGGGTCGCCCCACTCCTCCCACTCGATCACGGTGAGGGGCAGGTCCGGGTCGAGGATCGTGGTCAGGGCGTCCACGAACGGCACGGCGGCGTGGATGGCCCGGAACCGGTCAGGGGCCAGGTTGGCCACCGCCCCCATCAGCAGTCCGCCGGCACTGCCACCGGCCGCGGCCAGCCGCTCCCGTGACGTGTGGCGCTGGTCGACCAGGAAATCGGCGGCGGCCACGAAGTCGGTGAAGGTGTTCTTCTTGGTCAGCGTCTTGCCGTTCTCGTACCACGCCCGACCCAGCTCGCCGCCGCCGCGGATGTGGGCGATGGCGTACACGAAGCCACGGTCGAGCAGCGACAGCCGGGGGATGGAGAAGCTCGGGTCGATCGAGATCTCGTACGAGCCGTAGCCGTAGAGCAGCGCCGGCGCCGATCCGTCGACCGGCACGTCGGCCCGCCGCACGATCGACAGCGGAATCCGGGTGCCGTCGGACGCGGTCGCCCAGCCGCGCTCCTGCAGGTAGTCGGCGGGAGAGTACGGGCGTCCGTCCGGACCGGGCAGCACCGGGGTCTGCTTGCGCAGGGTGAGCTCGGCGGCAACCAGGTCGTAGTCGTAGATCGTGGCCGGGGTGACCATCGACTCGAAGCCGATCCGGATCGAGTCGGTGACGTAGTTCGGACCGCCGACCGCGTACACGTCGAACAGCGGCTCGTCGAAGGCGATGTCGTGCCCCGCGGCCAGGTCACCGGAGGCTGATCGCGGCAGCACGTGCACGCCCGTCAGCCCGTCCCGCCGCAGCGACACCACCACATGGCTGTGGTAGGCGGACACGCCCAGGATCCGGACGCCCGGCGTGTGCGGCAGCACCGGCTGCCATTGCTCGTGGCTGCTGGCGTTCAGCGGCGCCTGGGCCAGCTCGAAGTCCGCCGCTCGTGAGTTGTGCACGATCAGCAGCCGGTCGCCGGCCGGCTCCACGTCGTACTCGACGCCCTGTCGGCGGGGGGCGACCAGTCGGGGCTCACCCTCCGGATCGGCGGTGGGCAGCAACCGGTACTCGCTGGTCAGCTTGCTGCCGGCGCCGAGCACGATCCACTGCTCGTCGCGGCTGGAGCCGACGCCGATCCAGAACCGCTCGTCGGTCTCGGTCAGCACCTCCGCGTCGGCGGTGGGGTCGGTGCCCAGCCGGTGCCGGAGCACCACGTACGGCCGCCAGGCCGCGTCGGCGCGGGTGTAGAAGAGATGGGTCTCACCAGCCCAGGCCACCCCGTACGCGACGTCGTCGATCACGTCGGGCAGCAGCGCACCGGTGGTCAGGTCCAAGACCCGCAGGGTGAACCGCTCGTCGCCGGAGGTGTCGGTCGCGTACGCCAGCAGCCGGCCGGAGGGCGACACGGCGAAGGCGCCGAGGGAGAAGAACTCCTCACCGTCGGCTTCGACGTTGGCGTCCAGCAGGATCTGCTCGCCCGCGATCTCCCCGCTGACGTCGGGCGGGGTGCCGGGACCGCGAGTGGCCGGGGTGCGGCAGTAGATCGCGTACTCCGACCCCTCGACGGTGCGGGTGTAGTACCAGAAGGCGCTCTGCTCGCCGGTCGCGGCGTCGGCATGGTCGGTGTAGGTCGGCACGCTCAGGTCGGTCTCCTGGGTGCGGGCCTTGATCTCGGAGAAGACGGCCTCGGTGAGGTCACTCAGGTGGCTGGTCCGCGCCTCGGTGTAGGCGTTCTCCGCTTCCAGGTAGGCGATCACATCGGCGTCGGCCTTGTCCCGCAACCACTCGTACGGGTCGACGAACTGCTCGCCGTGGTGCTCACGTCGGACCGGACGACGGTCGGCGACGGGGGGCTGATCGATCAGACGAGGTGCGGACACGGGGCCCGAGCGTAGCCGCCGCCGGTGACGTTGCGACAGGATACGGGCATGGGTGCAGAGGTCGACGTCACACAGTTCTCCCGCGAGGACCGCAAGCGGCATCGGGAGAAGGTCCGTCGCGGTCTGGACGCACTGGCGCGGATGCTGACCGCCGCGCACTTCGACTTCGAGCGGCCGATGACCGGGCTGGAGATCGAGCTCAACCTGGTCGATGACGACATGCAGCCGGCGATGCGCAACGCCGAGGTGCTGGCGGCGATCGCCGACCCGGCGTTCCAGACCGAGCTGGGCCGCTTCAACATCGAGATCAACGTGGCCCCCCGACGGTTGGCCGATGGCGGGTTCGCCTCGTTCGAGGAGTCGGTCCGGCTGGCCCTCAACGCCGCCAACGAACGGACCGAGGCGATCGGCGCCCATCTGGCGATGGTCGGCATCCTCCCCACCTTGATGCCTGAGCACGTGACCCTGGACAGCGTCAGCGAGAACCCGCGCTACTCGCTGCTCGACCAGCAGGTCTTCGCCGCCCGGGGGGAGGATCTGGAGATCGTCATCGACGGGATCGAGCGGTTGCAGATGATCTCCGACACGATCATGCCGGAGGCGGCCTGCACCTCCACCCAGGTGCACCTGCAGGTCAGCCCGGAGGACTTCGCCGGCTACTGGAACGCCGCCCAGGCCGTGGCCGGGGTGCAGGTGGCCGTCGGGGCCAACTCACCGTTCCTGTTCGGTCGCGAGCTGGTGGCCGAGTCGCGGATCCCGCTGTTCGAGCAGAGCACCGACACCCGGCCCGACGAGCTGAAGACCCAGGGCGTCCGACCCCGGGTCTGGTTCGGTGAGCGGTGGATCACCTCGATCTTCGACCTGTTCGAGGAGAACTCGCGCTACTTCCCGGCGCTGCTGCCGATCAGCACGGACGAGGATCCGATCGAGGTGCTGGACGCCGGCGGCGTGCCGAAGCTGGACGAGCTGAAGCTGCACAACGGGACCGTCTACCGGTGGAACCGGCCGGTGTACGACGTCAGCGACGGCTCGCCGCACCTACGGGTGGAGAACAGGGTGCTGCCCGCCGGCCCCACCGTGGTCGACACCATGGCCAACGCCGCGTTCTTCGCCGGGCTGGTGCGGGCCCTGGCCGACGACGACCGGCCCATCTGGACCCAGATGTCCTTCCAGGCCGCGAACGAGAACTTCGTCGCCGGCATCCGCAACGGGATCAACGCCGACGTGTACTGGCCGCGGATCGGGCAGGTGAAGGTCGCTGAGCTGGTGGTCCGCAAGCTGTTGCCGCTGGCGGCCCGCGGTCTCCAGGAATGGGGGGTGGCCGATGCCGAGAGCGGCCGGTTGCTGGGCGTGATCGAGCAGCGCTGTCTGCGTGCGGCCAACGGGGCGACATGGCAAACTGCGGAGGTGTCGCGCCGCGAGCAGGCCGGAGAGTCCCGGCCGCAGGCCCTGCGCGGGATGCTCGGGACCTACCTCGAGCGGATGCACAGCAATGAACCCGTACACCTGTGGGAGGTCGTCCGATGAGCGAGACCGGTGCCAACGGCTCGGCGGCGCCGGAGGCCGGATCGGTCATCGTCGTCGGATACTCGGCCAAACCCGAAGGGCGAGCGGCGTTGCACCGGGCCATCGTCGAGGCGTCACTGCGGGGCTCCCGGCTCATCGTCGTGCACACCTCACCCGAGCCCGAGGTGGCCGAGCTGAACGCCGAGCTGGCGTCGTCCGGGCTGAGCTACGACGTCGCGGTGCCCAGCGACGAGCTCGATCCGGCCGAGGAGCTGATCGCCGCCGCGGACCGGACGGGCGCGGAGTTCATCGTGATCGGACTGCGGCGGCGCTCGCCGGTCGGGAAGCTGCTGCTCGGCAGCAACGCCCAGCGGGTGCTGCTGGACGCCAGCTGCCCGGTGCTCGCCGTCAAGGCCGAGTAGCTCGCGGCGCCTGCGCCCCTGCCCAGTTGCCGGCCTGGGAGGTCGCCGGGACGACCGTGGACGCTGGACAAGTCGTCCGCCGTCGTCGGTCAATCCGAGAGTTCCTTGATCGGCGTGCCAGAATGTCCGGTGGAGCACCTATTGACATCCAATGGGCGCTGCCTGCCCTGAAACGCCACCAGGCTCCATGAGCCACCCGCACCGCCCGACTCGTACGCCCCGAGAGGTTCTTTGTGACACCCCCCTCCGAAGTCCATCTGTCAGATCCGGCCGTGGAGGCTGCCACCGGGCGAGCGCACCAGGTGAGTGCCCCGGCGACGAAGAAGGCCACCGCCAAGAAGGCGTCCGCACGGTTGAAAGCGGTGGACACCGAGGAGGTCGAGGCCGGCGCGAAGAAGGGGTCGGCCAAGAAAGCCCCGGCGAAGAAGGCGGCGGCCAAGAAGGAGCCGTCAGGCGCCGAGGTAGGCACTGAGGCCACGAAGCTGGACGGCGGCGTCGAGGACGTACCCGAGCTGGAGCCGGACGCGGTCGAGCTGGTCGTCGAGGACATCGTGCTCGACGTGGAGGACTCCGACAGCGAAGGCCACCCGGCCGTCGCGGTGGAGGTCGAGGGCGATGAGGTCATCGTCAAGGTGGGCAAGAAGCGCACCCTTGACGACGTCGACGAGTCCACCTTCGAACCGGTCGTCGAGGCCAAGCTGGAGGGCGAGCTCAAAGAGGACCAGGGCTTCACGCTGTCGGAGGCCGACGACGCCGACGAGCCGGAGCAGCAGGTGATGGCCGCCGGTGCGACCGCCGACCCGGTCAAGGACTACCTGAAGCAGATCGGCAAGGTCGCCCTGCTGAACGCCGAGCAGGAGGTCGAGCTCGCCAAGCGGATCGAGGCCGGGCTGTTCGCCGACGAGATGCTCAACGACGACGCGCGCAAGGTCGCGGCGAAGGAGCTCGACGACTACGACTGGATCGCCGAGGACGGCCGACGGGCCAAGAACCACCTGCTCGAGGCCAACCTGCGGCTGGTGGTGTCGCTGGCGAAGCGCTACACCGGTCGCGGCATGCTGTTCCTGGATTTGATCCAGGAGGGCAACCTCGGCCTGATCCGGGCGGTGGAGAAGTTCGACTACACCAAGGGCTACAAGTTCTCCACGTACGCCACCTGGTGGATCCGGCAGGCCATCACCCGCGCCATGGCCGACCAGGCTCGCACCATCCGGATCCCGGTGCACATGGTCGAGGTCATCAACAAGCTCGCCCGGGTGCAGCGGCAGATGCTGCAGGACCTGGGCCGCGAACCCACACCGGAGGAGCTCGCCAAGGAGCTCGACATGACCCCGGAGAAGGTCGTCGAGGTCCAGAAGTACGGTCGCGAGCCGATCTCGCTGCACACGCCGCTGGGTGAGGACGGGGACTCCGAGTTCGGCGACCTGATCGAGGACTCCGAGGCGGTCGTCCCGGCCGACGCGGTCAGCTTCACGCTGCTGCAGGAGCAGCTGCACGACGTGCTCGACACCCTGTCGGAGCGTGAGGCCGGCGTGGTGTCGATGCGCTTCGGGCTCACCGACGGCCAGCCGAAGACGCTGGACGAGATCGGCAAGGTCTACGGGGTGACCCGGGAGCGGATCCGCCAGATCGAGTCCAAGACGATGTCGAAGCTCCGCCACCCGTCGCGCTCCCAGGTTCTGCGCGACTACCTGGACTGAGCCCTCTCCGACCGTTCTCGCCCTCCGACCGTTCTCGCTCGGGATCGTGCCGCTCGCGCTAGTTGCAGCTAGCGCACGAAGCACGAACCCGAGCGAGAAGTAGGAAGCTGACCCCGTCAAGGGCCGGATGCCGGCCTGTGGACGGTCGGAAAGTTGTCCACATATCCACAGCAACCGCGACCGAGCGTTGGCGCCTGCTTGCCGATTCCGTTGGGGTCGAGGTATGGACGGCTACCTCCTCACCCGGGACCTGACCCAGCGCGGATTCACCAACAGCGAGATCCGGCGGATGGTGAGTCGCGGCGAACTCGCCCGACTCCGCCGTGGCGCCTACGTGACCGATCAGCTGCTCACCGCTGCCATTGACCCGTACGACCTGCGTACGCCGCACCGACGCCTGATCGAAGCGACGGCGGACCAGCTGCATCCTCGGGCGACGATCAGTCACGGATCGGCAGCAGCGGTGCTAGGGCTACCCCTGTTCACGCCGATGGTCGAGCACGTGCACGTCACAAGAGATCGCCGGGGTGGTGGAGTTCGTCGACCTGTGGTCTGGGTCCATGGCTCCCCGCTGCGCGAGGAGGACCGGATGGTCGTTGACGGCCTCGTGGTCACGTCGTTGGCTCGGACCGCCGTCGACGTGGCTCGGACGGTGTCGTACAACCGGGCGGTTGCGGTCGCCGACCAGGCGATGGCAGCGGGCGCCGACCCGGGTGAGCTGGCTGAGGCCCTCGGACAGGCCCGGCGCTGGCACGGCTGTGGCCAAGCGCGGCGGGTGGTCGCCTTCGCGGACGGCCGCAGCGAGAGTGTGGGGGAGTCCTTCAGCCGGGTGACGATGGCTGAGCTCGGACTCCCCGTGCCGGTGCTGCAGTTGGAGGTGTTCGACGACAACGGCTACCTACTCGGCCGCGGCGACTTCGGTTGGCCCGAACGCCGTACGCTCGGCGAGTTCGACGGCCGAGTGAAGTACCGCAAGCTCCTGCGGCCGGGTGAGGCGGCGGAGGACGCGGTCTACCGGGAGAAGCTGCGCGAGGACGCGCTGCGCGATCAGGGCTGGCAGATGGCCCGCTGGGGCTGGGACGACATCAAGACCCCACAGGTCATCGCTGACCGAGTACTCCGGGCGTTCGCTCGCGCCGGCCACCCGTACGCTCTCTGAGCTGCCGGCCCGTTCTCGCTCGGGTCCGCGCTTCTCGCTCGGGTTGCAACTAGAGCAGGAGGCGCGATCCCGAGCGAGAATCGGGGGGAGACTGTCGACCGGGAGCGAGTCGGCCCCAGCGACGGATCGGCCCCCCGTACCAGGACGGTACGAGGGGCCGCGTTGTTCTCGGGCTGCTGTCGCCCTACGAGACGCGCTCGGTCTCGTCGTGGATCCGCAGGGCGACCTGCTTGAGCTTGTCCTCGTGCTCCTTGCCGTGGTGGGCGCAGAAGAGAAGCTCGAAGCCGTTCGCCATGGTGACGCGTACGTAGGCCTGTGCGCCGCAACGATCGCAGCGGTCGGAAGCGTTCAGGGCGCTCTCGGCGACGGTGGTGGTCATGGTGGCCTCTCTTCCTCAGCAAGCTGGGCGCATGTTTCGGAGTGTTCGCACCGCCTGATCGATACAACCGTCTCTGAAATGTGACTGTCCGATCGAACCGGTACGCCTAGTCAACATCCAACCAGGCTCTGATTGTTCCCTTTTCACATCTCAGGTCCATGACTCTTGTGTAACAAACCGGACCTGAGGGACCTCGGCGGTAATCTCGCACCGTGCCCACCACCAAGCCTGCCCCATCGGATCAACCGGGCTTGGAGAGCCGGGACTACGAGGCCCGCCATCTCCTTGTCCTGGAGGGGTTGGAGGCGGTTCGCAAGCGTCCCGCGATGTACATCGGGTCCACCGACACCCGCGGGCTGATGCACTGCGTCTGGGAGATCATCGACAACGCCGTCGACGAGGCGCTCGGGGGGTTCGGCCGTGAGATCAAGATCACGCTGAACCGGGACGGCAGTGTCGCGGTGCACGACCAGGGTCGAGGCATCCCCGTGGACATCGAGCCGCGGACCGGGCTGTCCGGGGTCGAGGTGGTCTTCACCAAGCTGCACGCCGGCGGCAAGTTCGGCGCCGGCTCCTACAACGCCACCGGCGGTCTGCACGGTGTCGGCTCCTCGGTGGTCAACGCGCTGTCCACCCGGCTGGACGTCGAGGTGGACCGCAACGGGACCACCTGGGGTATGTCGTTCCGCCGCGGTACGCCCGGCAGCTTCGACGGCGACGGGCCGACGGCCAGGTTCACCCCCGGCAGCGGCCTGCGGAAGGTCGGCCGGACCCGGAAAGGGGTGACCGGCACCCGGGTGCGCTACTGGCCGGACCGGCAGATCTTCCTGAAGGACGCCCAGCTCTCCCTCGACGAGCTCTACAACCGAGCCCGGCAGACCAGCTTCCTGGTGCCCGGCCTGGCCCTCCAGGTCGACGACCAGCGGACCGCCGAGCCGACCACCGAGCGCTTCCTGCACGAGGGCGGGATCGCGGAGTTCTGCGAGTTCCTGGCCCCCGATGAGGCCGTCACCGAGGTGATCCGGCTGCAGGGCCAGGACCGGTTCACCGAGACCGTGCCGATGCTGGACGACGCGGGCCACATGACCCCGACCGACGTCGAGCGAGACCTCGACATCGACATCGCGGTGCGCTGGGGAACCGGCTACGACACCACCACCCGCTCGTACGTGAACATCATCGCCACTCCCAAAGGTGGCACCCACGTCGCCGGCTTCGAGCGCGCTCTGACCAGGGCGTTCGCCTCCGCGCTGGAGGGCACCCGGCTGCTCAAGTCGGGGGAGGAGGTGGTCAAGGACGACGTGCTGGAGGGGATGACCTCGGTCGTCACGGTCCGCCTCGCCGAGCCCCAGTTCGAGGGCCAGACCAAGGAGGTGCTGGGTACGCCGGCCGTGTCCGGACTGGTGGCCAAGGCGGTCAACCGCGAGCTCACCTCCTTCCTCACCTCGACCAAGGGTGCCGTCAAGGCGCAGGCCAGGGCGGCGATGGAGAAGGTGGTCGGGGCGTCCCGGGCGCGGGTGGCCGCTCGGCAGCACCGCGAGGCGCAGCGCCGCAAGAACGCGCTGGAGTCCTCCTCGCTGCCGACCAAGCTGGCCGACTGCCGGAGCACCGACGTCGACCGGACGGAGCTGTTCATCGTGGAGGGCGACTCGGCCATGGGCACGGCCAAGCTGGCCCGGAACTCAGAGTTCCAGGCGCTGCTGCCGATCCGCGGCAAGATCCTCAACGTGCAGCGCGCCTCGGTCGGCGACATGCTGAAGAACGCCGAGTGCGCCTCGATCATCCAGGTGGTCGGTGCCGGCTCCGGACGGACGTTCGACCTGGACGCGGCGCGCTACGGGAAGGTGATCTTCATGGCCGACGCCGACTCCGACGGGGCCCACATCCGCTGCCTGCTGGCCACGCTCTTCTTCCGCTACATGCGACCACTGGTCGACGCTGGGCGGGTGTTCACCGCGGTTCCACCGCTGCACCGGTTCGAGCTGACCAACCCGCGCAAGGGGATGGAGAAGTACATCTACACGTACTCCGACGCCGAGTACCAGCGCAAGGCCGCCGAGCTGACCAAGCGGAACCTGAAGTTCTCCGAGCCGCAGCGGTACAAGGGTCTGGGGGAGATGGACGCCGACCAGCTGGCCGAGACGACGATGAGCCCTCGCCACCGGACGCTGCGGCGGATGACTGTCGACGACGGCCTGATCGCCGAGACCACCTTCGAGATGCTGATGGGCAACGACGTCGGACCGCGCAAGGAGTTCATCGTGGATGGCGCCTACCAGCTGGATGCCGCGGCCATCGACGCCTGAGCCCCGGAGACGCAGAACGGGCCCGACGCAACGCGTCGGGCCCGTTCGCAGGTGGTGGGGCGATTCAGATGGGGCGGACCTTGTCGGCCTGCGGACCCTTGGGGCCGGCGGTGGTCTCGAACTCGACCCGCTGACCCTCGTCGAGAGAGCGGAAGCCGGAGGACTCGATCGCGCTGTAGTGCACGAACACGTCCGACCCGCCACCGTCGACCTCGATGAAGCCGAAACCCTTCTCGGCGTTGAACCACTTCACAGTTCCCTGTGCCATGACATTCCTTCTCCGGTGCTCGACCCTTGCGATGCTCCCGGTGTGCCGTCTGGACGCCGAACGGTCGGTCGCCCTGCAAACTATCAAGGGCGTAGCACGGACCACGGCTCTAGATTGCGAACAGCGTGTCCAGTCTGGCACGCCGGAGCGCATTTGTCCTAACCGACAGTGACTTTCGCGCCATCCGGTTCTTGCCGGGAACCCGCTAGGCTTGAGTCATCTACCTGGGCATCCGCGTCTGAGCACCGATTCGCTGCCTGCCAGCGACTGGGAAGTCGGCAGCGGCCTTCTCGGGCCAGACGATCGGACCTGAATGACCCTCGACGCCTCGTCGCCCGCCCGGGCGGCCAACCGGGTGACGCAGTCCTACACCGCTTTGGCCCAGCAGGTCCGCATCGCGGGGCTGCAGTCTCGTACGGGATGGTTCTACGGGCTGCTCTGCGGCGGGCTGCTGATCGGACTGGCGGGGACGGCGACCGGCGTCATCTTGCTCGGTCACTCCTGGCTGCAGCTGCTGATGGCGGCCGCAATCGGGGTACTGCTCACCCAGCTCGCCTTCGTCGGCCACGAGGCCTCCCATCGCCAGGTGCTCACGTCCGGGCCGGCCAACGACCGGATCGGCTGGGTGCTGGCGACCGTGTTCGTTGGGATCAGCTACTCGTGGTGGATGAACAAGCACAACCGGCACCACGGCAACCCGAACAAGCTCGGCAAGGATCCCGACATCGAGGTCGACACGTTCTCCTTCGTCGAGGAGGACGCAGCGGGTCGCCGTGGCCTGATGGCCTGGTTCACCCGCCGCCAGGGGCTGTTCTTCTTCCCGCTGCTGCTGCTGGAAGGTGTCAACCTGCACCTGAAGTCGGTCGTCAGCCTCTGGAAGAACCGGGCTGACAAGGGCCAGCGACTGGAGCTGGTCGTGTTGGCGCTGCGGTTGGTGGTCTACCTCGCCGCCGTGTTCTGGTTCCTGCCGCTCGGCATGGACTTCGCGTTCGTCGGGCTCCAGCTCGCCGTCTTCGGGCTCTACATGGGCGCCACGTTCGCGCCGAACCACATCGGGATGCCGATCGTCCCGCGGGACGTCAAGCTCGACTTCCTGACCAAGCAGGTCCGTACCTCGCGCAACGTCTCCGGTGGCTGGTGGGCGACCGTTCTGATGGGCGGGCTGAACTACCAGATCGAGCACCACCTGTTCCCGGCCATGCCGCGTCCGCACCTGGCTGCTGCTCGCCGACTCGTGCGGGAACACTGTCGGATCAGTGACGTGCCGTACGCGGAGACCAATCTGATCGTCGCCTGGGGCATCGTCATCGGCTACCTCAACCAGGTCGGCCTGGCGGCCAAGGACACCTTCCGGTGTCCGATCGCCGCCCAGCTGCGCTGACCCCACGAGGCGGTTGTCTCGCCCCGGCGACCGAGGGTGTTACGTTGATCACGTACGGGCGCCTGACCTCGGCGCCGGCTCGACCTCTCGTCTGCGGCGGTAGCTCAGTGAGTTCCACGCGCTTGACCGCTGTCATCACTGCAGACGACTCAGGTCGTGATCATGCCTGAGTCGGTCATGATCACGTTCAGTGGGTGGTCGCGATCTTCATTCTCGGCATGCTCTCGACTCGCTGTACGCAGGAACCGGGACCGCCAGTGCCTCGGCCTGTCCACCATGGATCGTCGGGCACGTACCTGCCCGTGGAAAGGAAGTGTGGCGTGGCCACAGTCAGCTTCAAGGACGCCTCGCGGGTCTATCCCGGTGCGGACCATCCCTCGGTCGACAAGCTCAGCCTCGACATCGGCGACGGCGAGTTCATGGTCCTGGTCGGACCCTCCGGATGCGGCAAATCCACCTCGCTCCGGATGCTCGCGGGCCTGGAGGAGGTCAACTCCGGCAGCATCCACATCGGCGATCGGGACGTCACCGACCTGCCGCCCAAGGACCGGGACATCGCCATGGTGTTCCAGAACTACGCGCTCTACCCGCACATGACCGTCGGCGACAACATGGGCTTCGCCTTGAAGATGGCCGGTGTGCCCAAGACCGAGCGGCAGCAGCGGGTCCAGGAAGCGGCCCACCTGCTGGGTCTGGAAGACTTCCTCAACCGCAAGCCCAAGGCGTTGTCCGGTGGTCAGCGTCAGCGCGTGGCCATGGGCCGGGCGATCGTCCGCTCGCCGCAGGTGTTCTTGATGGACGAGCCGCTGTCGAACCTGGACGCCAAGCTGCGGGTCTCC
>DASQLI010000067.1:0-30854 GCA_035630075.1 Microlunatus sp. | reverse complement strand
GGGTGAGGACTCCTCGACCGGCGCGGTGCTCGTCGGGCTGCCCACCAGCGGCGGCTCGGTCACGTACCTGAAGGGAACCAGGGCCGGTAACCGGTACGGCCTGGCCGTCGGCCCCTGATCTGGCCCACCCTGATCCACCGCGGATCATCAGCGTCGGTGGTGGCTCGCAACCACCGACGCTGACCGATCGGCGCCGTCGTCCGGTTCCGTCACGGCGGCGCGGATCTAGACCGGAACGGCGGCGTTCTCCAAACGGATGACTCCGTAGTCGTACGCCTTGCGGCGGTAGACCACAGCCGGTGCCTCACCGTGCTCGAGATCCATGAACAGGTAGAAGTCGTGGCCCACGAGCTCCATCTCGTGCAGCGCCTGCTCCAGCGTCATCGGGAGGGCGGCGTGGATCTTCTCTCGCACCACCATCGGTCCATCACCCTGAACCTCCATGCCGGCCACGTTGCGCACGTCGGCACCGTTGGTGGTGGCCTCCGCCGCTGGCGCCTCAGGAATCTCGGCGGCTGCCTCGTGCAGCGACCGCGGCCGCCGTGAGCCGCGGTGCACCCGCTTGCGATCGGCCGCCTTCCGCAGCTGGGCCATCATCTTGTCCAGCGCCAGGTCGAAGGCGGCGGTCTTGTCCTCTGCGGCGGCCTCCGCCCGCACCACCGGACCCTTGGTCCGGAGCGTGATCTCCACCCTGCTGGCCTGGTCGTGCTGCCGCCGGTTCCGCTCTGCCGAGACCTCCACCTCGACCCGGATCACTCGATCGTCGAGCTTCTCCGTCCGGATGATCTTGTCCTCGACATAGTCGCGGAACGCGTCCGACACCGAGCAGTGCCGGCTCTTGACGACAACATCCATGTCAGCCTCCAGCCAGTAGTAGCGGCCGGACCGGGTCCGGGCCGGCCCTTGAGGTGACGCTAGTCCCCGACCGCGGCGTTTGCCATGGCACCCGGGTGTTCTTGGGCAGCTTCTCAGTAGCCGGACAACCTGCGCACGGTGGCCGAGACGGTGGCAGCACCGAGCACCTCGTACCCGGCGGTGTCCAGACAGCGGACGGCCTCCGTGATCGTGGCGCCGGTGGTCACCAGGTCGTCGACGACCACCGACGCCTGCCCGTCGGGCCGCAGCAGAGCGCTGCTGGGACCTCGCCGTAGCCGTAGGCCACCCGCGAGGTTGGCAGCCCGTTGACCGGAGTCCAGTCCCGACTGATCGGCCAGTCCGCGCTGCTGCGCCAGCAGGGCAACGGCCCGGACCGGGCGCCGTCGTCGGAGCGTACGAGCCGCCCGCCTGGCCAGCGCCTCGGTCGCGTCGAAGCCTCGCTCGCGCACCGCTCGGGCGGCCGACGGCACCGGCACGAGCAGCACCGGCTCGGTCTCCGGAACGCACGAGGCAGCCAGCAGCTCGTCGACCGCCGCCGCCAGCCGATCGCCCAGCAGACCGGTCAGCATCAGCGCCTGGTCCTCCTTGTGCGCGGTCAGCAGCCCTCGGTGGACGTCGTCGTACGCGCTGGCGGTCGCGGTCAGCGGGAAGCCGGCCGGGGCTGGCGTCGGAGCGGTGAGCCGGGTGGGTTGGTCGAGCACGTGGGTGCGACAGGTCGGGCAGGCACCCCACCACGCCCCGCCGCAGCCGGGGCAGCCAGCGCCGAGCAGCAGGTCGGCCGCCGCCGACCACCAGCCCATCGCTCGCTCGCCCACCGGCCAAGTCTGGCACCCCAGGTCGGCGCCACCTGCCGCGCGTTTGCACGAGCGCCCGGCTGCTCAGCTGACCTACCCGGGGCAGGCCACCGCGCTGACCTTGTCCAGCAGGGTGACCCACTGGGTACTGCCATCCCGCCAGGTCTGGCCGCTGCGGTCCAGCACGACGACCGTCTGGCTCTTCAGCGACACGGCCAGACTGACGGCTTCCCAGCTGATCGGCTCTCCGACCGCCGCGATCGACGAGACATCCTGGCTCACCCGGTAGACGGCTAGCGGAGCATCGGCCGAGCCACCGCCGAGGACGGCGAGATGGGTGGCGTCCGACCAGCCGAGGTCGCGCAGCACGCTCAGGTCGGGGCTGGTGGAGCGGGTGACGTCCAGGGCCTGCCAGCCGTCGAGGCGGATTCGCTCACCACGGATGATCCGAGCCAGACCCAGCTCCGTACGGCCGTCGACCTCCCGGATCAGGGCCATCCGCACTCCGTCCGGACTGATGGCAAAGGCCTTGATCGTGCCTCGGCTGAGAATGGTCGAGTCGATCGAGGAGACCCGGTCCTCCCGCTCGACCCACAGCTGCTGTCGACCCTGGGAGCGGCCGATCGCCCACAGCTCGGCGAACCGGGTGAGCTCGGGTCGCAGCAGGTCGCTGACGTCATCGAGGACGGTACGGACCGCTCCATCGGCGACCTCGGCTCGGCGCAGCACCGTACCCCCGTCGGTGACGGCCGCGATGTCGGCGGCCGTCGCGGAGACCGCCAGCTGATCGATCGGCCAGCGACCCTGACCCAGCGGGCCGGGGACGAGCGTGCTCCGGGCCGGATCGATGATCGACGGCGTCACCTGCAGCTTGCCGGCGCGCACGGAGTACAGGGAGTCGACCACGCCCGGGGGAATCGGGTCGAAGCCCTCGAACCGCGAGTCGAGACTCACCACGAAGGTGCCCGGATCCGCGCCCGGGATGGCGTACGGCTGCTGGTCGACGGTGAAAGCCACCCCCTGGATACCCGTCGGCTGCAGCGTGTAGAGCACCTGGGCGGCCATCAGCGTCCGCTGACCGTCGTTCAGGCTGAGGACGTTGTCGCTGAGGGCGACCTCGGCCACCCCGTTGGTGATCGTCACCGCGTCGACACTCAGGGCGGTCCCCTCGGGGATGGCGGTGGTCACCGCGGGTGCCAGCCACTCGGACGGGCCGTTGAGCAGCGCTCGCATCAGCACGGAGGCGATGCTGGCCGGGTTGCGCAGGTTCGGCAGGTAGATCGGGTCCGGGACCAGCGCGCTGCCGTTGCCGACGAAGTAGAGGTTGTACGACTGGTAGAACGAGCTGAAGGCGAACTCGGCGACCATCAGCCCGGCCGGCGGCGTGCTGATCCGCCACTCGCCGTTCTCCTTGACCATGCCGAAGTTGACCCGCCAGGCCTTGTCCTGGGCGGTGTAGGTGCGATCCGGGCCGAGTGAGCCGACCAGCCGCCCGTCGAGGATCACGGTGTTGCCGGCGGCCTGCAACGATCCCGAGTAGATCGACACCCCCGACTCCGGCGCCCACTTCTCGGCTGCGCCGGTGGTGAGGAACTGCCTCGCCACCGCGTAGTTCGGCTGGAAGTTCGACGTCGCCCGCAGGAAGCCCTGGACGACCTGCTTCGGGTCGTCACCGGGCGACGGTGGCGCCACGTCGACGTTGATACAGTTC
Source organism: Microlunatus sp. (assembly GCA_035630075.1). GTDB lineage: Bacteria > Actinomycetota > Actinomycetes > Propionibacteriales > Propionibacteriaceae > Microlunatus. The sequence continues at coordinate 27,473 of DASQLI010000067.1, read as the reverse complement.
TGGCACTCTGGCGGCTGACCCTCGACCTTCTCGACCGGTCCGGAGGTCGGCACGCTGACGCAGCCCGACGCCACCAGAGCGAGGACAGCGAGCACGACGGCCAGCAGCGTCCGGATCCGGCTCATCGCGCGGCCCCGGCCGCGTCCGAGGGTGATGGTGAGGTCGGCGGGTCGACACCCGGGCCGGCCGAGGTGGCCGGCACGACGGGCTCGTCGGCCGACGTCGGGCTCGGGGAGGCCGCCGCTGTCGGCCCGGACGTCGAGCGGATCGGCTCCAGCGGTGGAGTCGGAACCGTCCCCTCTCCCAGCGGCAGCGCCGGCAGCACCAGGTCACGCGGCACCAGCGGCAGCGGCGACGACTCGATCACCCCGCCCGCCGTGCGGGGCACGGTCAGCCGGAACTGGGCGCCCATCCCAGGTCGGCCCCAGGCGGTCAGCCAGCCCTTGTGCAGGTTCGCGTCCTCCATCGCGATGGCCAGTCCCAAACCGGTGCCGCCGACCGTCCGAGCCCGAGCCGGGTCGGCTCGCCAGAACCGGATGAACACCTGCCTGGCCTGGCCCGCCTCGAAACCGACCCCGTGGTCACGGACCGCCACCGCCACGGCGTGGTCGTCGGCCTCCAGGAGGATGTCGATCGGTCGCCCTTCGCCGTGCTCGATGGCGTTCACCAGCAGGTTACGCAGGACACGTTCGATCCGGCGCGCGTCGACCTCGGCGACGCCCGGTTCGGGGGCCTGGATCCTGATCTGTGAACCGCTGCTCTCGGCCAGCTGGGCCGACGCCTCCACCACCCGGCGCACGATGTCTCGCAGGTCGACCTGGCTGAGCGACAGCACCGCGGCACCGGCGTCGAACCGGGAGATCTCCAGCAGGTCGGTGAGCAGCGCCTCGAACCGATCCAGCTCGGTCTGCAGCAGCTCGGCGGACCGCGCGGCGATCGGGTCGAAGTCGTCGCGGGTCTCGTACAGCACCTCCGCGGCCATCCGGACGGTGGTCAGCGGCGTCCGCAGCTCGTGGGAGACGTCGGAGACGAACCGCTGCTGCACCCTGGACAGCTCCTCCAGCTGGCTGATCTGCTTCTGCAGCTCCGAGGCCATGTAGTTCATCGAGGTGGCCAGCCGGGCCAGGTCGTCGCGCCCGCGTACCTTCATCCGGTCGTCCAGGTTGCCCGAGGCCAGGCTCTCCGCTGCCCGCCGGGCCGCCCGGATCGGCACGACCACCTGGCGAGCGACCAGGGCCGCGATGAAGGTCAGCAGAACCACCAGGATGGCGCCGGTCGTCACCACGGCCGCCTGCAGCACGGTCAGGATGTTGACCTGCTGGGTGAGCGGGAAGATGAAGTAGATCTCGTACCGGCCGGTCCCGGGCAGGGTGAGCGCGGAGCCGGCCGCGAGGCCGGCGACGGTTGGGGTGTCGTCGCGGTAGACGACCTCGGTCGGGGTCATCAGCAGGTCGTCGCTGCCGGCCACCTGATCGCGCAGGGTCGCGGGGATGCTGGCCGGTGAGACGTCGCCGGCCGTGATCGTCTGACCACCGGAGATGATGATCACGTCGTACTGGTCGGCCCCGCCCGACCGGTTGGCGAAGCCGAGCGCGAGCTCGGTCAGCTTCTTGTCCGGGTTGGGATCACCCGTCAGGTCGGCCGAGTTCAGCTGCTGCTGCGCAGTGTCCAGAGCCTGCCGAGCCTCGATGCTGGCGGAGTCCCACTTGGCCTCCATCACCCCGATGCTGGCCTGCCGCATCAGCAGGAAGCCGCCGAGCACCAGCACCACCACCGAGGCGCCGAACACCGACGAGATCACCCGCAGCGGCAGGGACTGCCACCACCACTCGACCGGGAAACGCCACCAGCGCCGCGAGCCGGCGGTCAGCGAGGGGAGGTTCGACACTGCTTCGCGGCAGCCGGGCCGACCGCAGCCGGGCCGAGCGCGGGCGGGTCGGCGGTGATCACGTCGGCTCCCCCGCCTTGTAGCCGATCCCTCGGACCGTCACCACGATCTCGGGATGCTCGGGGTCACGCTCGATCTTGGAGCGGAGCCGCTGCACGTGGACGTTGACCAACCGGGTGTCGGCAGCGTGCCGGTAACCCCACACTTGCTCCAGCAGGACCTCGCGGCTGAACACCTGCCACGGCCGGCGAGCCAGGGCCAGCAGCAGGTCGAACTCCAGCGGCGTGAGCTGGATCGGACTGCCGTTGCGCTTGACGGTGTGGCCGTCGACGTTGATCACCAGGTCGCCGATCCGGAGCATCTCCTGGTCGACCTCCTCGGGCGATCTGCGCAGCCGGGTCTTGATCCGGGCGATCAGCTCCTTGGCCTTGAAGGGCTTGGCCACGTAGTCGTCCGCCCCGGCCTCCAGTCCCGCGACGACGTCGATCGTGTCGGACTTGGCGGTGAGCATCACGATCGGCACCAGCGATTCCGCCCGGATCTCCCGACAGATCGCCACCCCGTCCTTGCCCGGCAGCATCAGATCCAGCAGCACCAGATCGGGACGGGCGTCGCGGTAGGTGTCCAGTGCCTTGTCGCCGTGGGCGCACCAGATCGGGTCGAAGCCCTCGTTGCGCAGCACGAGCGACAACATCTCGGCCAGTGCCGCATCGTCGTCGACCACCAGTACGCGTCCCTTGTCGGCCCGGCCTTCGCCGGCCCGCCCAGTCTCGTGCGCAGGGTTCTGGTCAGTCGACACCGTGGCCTCCGACACGCGTATTCCCTTCGTCAGGATCGAGCCCGGTCAAGCCACGCCGCCTGATCTCGGACCGACGCCGCCATCCTATGCGAGCACACCAGGTCACAGCTTGATATCGGGCCGGGTCGCCCTGGCGGGTCGCGGCGACGGAGGTTTGCCGATCCGGCAACAAGGCTTGCCGCCCTCTCGCCGGAGGACGAAGGATGGAAGTCGAATCACGTACGAGGAGTGCCATGCCTGAGCATCACCACGATCCCACCCGACACGCCGATCCGGAGACCACCGACCCGGTGGCGTTCTGGGAGGAGTTCTACGGCGGCGACCGCCGACCCTGGAGCGGTCGGCCCAACCGCATCCTGGTCGGTGAGCTGACAGCTCGGCCGCTGGCTCCGGGATCGGTGCTCGACCTCGGCAGCGGTTCCGGGGCCGACGCTGTCTGGTTCGCCGAGCAGGGTTGGACGGTGACCGGGGTCGACATCTCGGCAGCGGCCCTGGCCGTCGCCGGCCGGGCCGCCGAGGAGGCCGCGGTCGCCGACCGGATCGACTGGCTGCGTCGTGACCTGGAGCGTCAGTTCCCTGCTGGGTCCTGGGATCTCGTGGTGGCCAGCTACCTGCACTCCCCGGTGGCGTTCGCGCGAGATCAGGTGCTGCGCCAGGCGGCCGCTGCTGTGGCCCCCGGCGGCACCCTGCTGGTCCTCGGCCACGAGGGCTTCCCGGCCTGGCACCAGAGCCCGGTGACGATGCCGACCATCGCGGACGTGCTTGCCGCCCTCGAACTGACGGGTTGGGAGCTGGTGCGTACGGAGAGGGTCGGCTTTGCGATGGCCTCACCGGACGGCGAACCGGGCGAGCGTACCGACCACGTGATCCGGCTGCGCCGCACCTGACCACCCCGCGGATGCCAGCGCTCACAGGCGTCAGCGGGCTGGGGTTCTCAGTTCCACTCCGGGTCCTCCACCCAGGTGGCGAAGAAGGCGAGCTCATTGGGCTGCCGACGCAACACGCGACGCCACAGGCCGGTCGGCTGCCGAGCGAAGACGTCGTCGTAGCCGGCCGGCACCACATGCCACATCTGCTGGGCGACCTCACCGGCCAGCTGCCCCGGCGACCAGCCGGCGTAGCCGGCGAAGATCCGCAGGTCGGCGTACGCGCCGCCGGTGACGAGCTCGATCGGGGTGTCGAGGTGCAGCAGCCCGATCCGGTCGAAGACGGGGCGCCAGCCGGGTGGCTCCTCGCCCGGCCTCGCCACGCTGGCCAGGCAGATCGCCCCGTTCGGCGACACCGGCCCGCCGTGGAACAGCAGCCGCGGCTCTGACACCACCGACACCCAGTCCGGCAGCACGGACTCCAGGGTGGTCTGGGAGATCTCGTTCAAGATCACGCCCAGCGCCCCGTCCTCGTCACTGTCGAGCACCAGCACCACGGTCTGGTCGAACACGCCGTCGGTGAGCAGCGCGCTGGCCACGAGCAGATCACCGGGTTCGGGATCCGCGACGCTCACGCGGCGCCCTGACTGCGCAGCCGTCCGCCGGCCCAGCGACCGCGCAGCAGCCGGAACACCAGCCAGCCCAACGCGATGCCGACCAGATCGGCCACGGCATCGGACGGGTCCCCGCTCCGCCCCGACCCGGGGCGCGTCTGGTAGAGCTCGCTGACCACCGCGTTGGCGGTGAACACCGAGGCGATCACGGCACTCCAGAGCGGCCGCAGCGTCCGGCCGGCTCGCGCGGCGTAGCTCTCCAGCGTGGTCAGGACCAAGAACATGGGCAGTGCGAAGCCTAAGGCGTGTTGCGCCTTGTCGGCAGCAGGGAACCAGCCGAGCTGGACGGGGCCGGAGCGGCCGTACAGGCCGATCTGCTGCGCGAGGACCGCCGCGGCCGACAGGAAGACCAGCAGCGGCGGCACCCAGCGGGAGACCGGCGGGGTGGATCGAGTCAGCCGATGACCTCGGTGTCGGTGGGCAGCTCGGCCGGACCACCGGCGGCGACCCGGACCGCCTGGGCCACCCGGCGGTGCACATCGGCGTGGAAGACGCTCGGGGTGATGTAGGTCGCGTTCAGCTCGTCGTCCCCGACCACCGAGGCCAGTGCCCTGGCCGCGGCCAGCAGCATGGCATCGCTGATGTCCGTCGAGCGAGCGTCGAGCAGCCCGCGGAACACCCCCGGAAAGGCGAGTACGTTGTTGATCTGGTTGGGGAAGTCCGACCGCCCGGTGGCCACCACCTCGGCGTGCTTGGTCGCCTCCGCCGGGTCGATCTCGGGCTCCGGGTTGGCCAGCGCGAACACGATCGCCCGGCTCGCCATCGTCGCGACGTCGGCCGCGTCGATCACCCGCGGCGCGGAGACACCGATGAACACGTCTGCTCCGGCCAGCGCCTCCTTCAACGAGCAGTCCAGGTTGTCCGGGTTGGTGTGCTCGGCCAGCCACTTCAGCTGACCCGAGATCCCCGGCCGGGTCCGGCTGACGACTCCGGCGATATCGGCCACCACCACGTGCCCGACGCCGGCCGCCAGCAGCAGCTTCAAGATCGCCGTCCCTGCCGCCCCGGCGCCGGACAGCACCACCCGGATCGACGTGATGTCCTTCTCCACCACACGCAGCGCGTTGTACAGAGCCGCCAGCACCACGATCGCCGTGCCGTGCTGGTCATCGTGGAAGACCGGGATGTCGAGCTGCTCACGCAGCCGCGCCTCGATCTCGAAGCAGCGCGGGGCGGAGATGTCCTCCAGGTTGATGCCAGCGAAACCGGGCGCGATCGCCTTCACCACCGCCACGATCTCGTCGGTGTCCTGCGTGTCCAGGCACAGCGGCCAGGCGTCGATGCCGCCGAACCGCTTGAACAGCGCCGCCTTGCCCTCCATCACCGGCATCGCCGCCTCCGGGCCGATGTTGCCCAGACCGAGCACCGCCGAACCGTCGCTGACCACCGCCACAGTGTTCCGCTTGATGGTCAGCCGGCGAGCGTCCTCAGGGTTCTTGGCGATCGCCAGGCACACCCGCGCCACCCCGGGGGTGTAGATCATCGACAGATCATCGCGGTTGCGGATCGGCAGCTTGGTGTCCATCTCGATCTTGCCGCCCAGGTGCATCAAGAACGTCCGGTCCGACACCCGGCCGATGACGACACCCGGCACCTGCTGCATCGCCGCCACCAGCTCGTCGGCGTGGTCGGTGTCCCGCGCCGCGCAGGTGACGTCGATCCGCAGCCGCTCGTGACCCGAAGCGGTCACGTCGAGAGCAGTGACCGCGCCGCCGGCCTGCTCCACCGCCGTGGTCAGCAGGCTGACGGCCGCACCGCCGGCCGGGACCTCGAGACGGACTGTGATCGAATACGACACCGACGGCGCTGCGCTCATGTCGCGGAGTCTTTCACGCAGCCCCCGCCGTCGTCTCGTTGTGGACGTTGCGGTCACGCCGAGGAGCTGCGGCTTTCGTCACAGCTGCTGCACGAGCCCTTCGACAAGCTCAGGGCGCGGAACGAATCCAGGAACGCGTGCTGAGCCTGTTCGAAGCACCGTGCCCCTTCGACAGGCTCAGGGCGCGTTCAATGACTTTCGTCCAGCCAGCATGAGCTGTTCAGGCTTGCTCGACCGAGCTCTGGCCGTTGCCGTCGGTGTAGCGGCTGACCAGCGCCTGCAGGTCGACCCCGGTGGTGTTCTTCAACAGCTCGAGGGTCTGCACCACGTTGTTGGTCACCTGCTTGGGCACCTCGCCGGCCCCGTCGGTCGAGATCACGGTCAGCTTGTCGATGGCCGCCATCGGAGCCGCGACCTCGTGGGCCAGCTGCGGCAGCACCTCGATCAGCATCTGCAGCACGGCAGCGTCGTTGTAGGCGGCGAAGGCGGCGGCTCGCTTGTCCATCGCCTCGGCCTCGGCCTGGCCCCGGGCCAGGATGGCCGACGCCTCCGCGTCACCCTCGGCCTTGACGGCCTCGGCGTTGGCGACCCGCCGGGCCTTCTCCGCCTCACCGCGCCGGGCACCCTCGATGGCTTCGGCCTCGGCTAGTGCGGACCGCCGGGACTTGTCACCCTCACCGGTGAGCCGAGCGGTCTCGGCCTCGGCCTCGGCGTTGCGGATGGACGCTGCCTTGCGTGCTTCTGCCTCCAAGATGGCGGCGCTGCGCCGGGCCTCCGCCTCGGTCTCCACCTTGTAGCGCTGGGCGTCGGCGGGCTTGCGGACCTCGGTGTCGAGCTCGCGCTCCTTCAGCGCGGCCTGGCGTACGGCGACCTTCTCGTGCTCCAGCAGGATGGCCTGGTCCCGCTCCGCCTGGGCCAGCGGCCCGGCGGAGGCCGCCCTGGCCTGGGCGGCGTCGGTCTCGGTCTTGATCTCGGCCTGCTTCAAGAACAGCTCGCGCTCGCGTACGGCGATGTTCTGCGACGCCTCGATCTTGGCCTGCTGGGCGGTTTGCGTGGCGTTGGCCTCGGCCACCGCGGCGAGCTGTCCGACCCGCGCCTGCTCCGGTCGACCGAGGTCGGACAGGTAGCTGCCGTCGTCGGTGATGTCTTGGATCTGGAAGGTGTCGAGGACCAGACCCTGACCGGTCAACGAAGACTCCGACTCGTCGGCGACCCGCTGGGCGAAGGCGGCCCGGTCGCGGATGATCTGCTCCACCGACAGCGAGCCTACGATCGATCGCAGAGAGCCGGCCAGGGTCTCCTGAGTGAAGGTCTCGATCTCGTCCTGCTGGGTCAGGAAGCGCTGAGCGGCAGCCCGGATCGAGTCCTCGTTACCGCCGACCTTGACGATGGCCACCCCGTCGAGGTTCAGCTTGACGCCGTGGCCGGAGACCGCGCCCCGGATCTGCACCATGATCCGCCGGCTGGAGAGGTCGAGCACGTGCAGCTTCTGGACCAGCGGGGCGACGAAGATGCCGCCACCCATCACCACCTTCTGGCCGGACAGGTCGGTCGACATCAGACCGGTCTCCGGGTTGCGCACCTCGCGGCTGCGCTTGCGGCCGGTGACGATGAACGCCTCGTTGGGCCCGGCCACCTTGTACCGGGAGGTGATCAGCAGGATCAGCAGCAGAAGGAGGACGACGAGGCCGACGATGGAGATCAAGGTGGAGCTGATGATCATGAGAGTTCCTTGGTGGGACGATCGGTGGATTTCGGGAGTTGCGGTCAGAATTGGTTGTAGCGGGGTCAGATCATCCGCGGCACCACGCTGACCGAGGTCGGTGACAGCACCGTGTCGATGGTCACCGCGTGGCCCGCGGGCACTGGTTCGGGGCAGCGCGCGTGGAGCTTGGTCAGGTGACCGGCCACGACCACGCTGACCTCGCCGTACCCCTGAGCCGGGATGTCGTTGATCACGATCCCGGTCAGGCCGACGAGCGCCGAGGAGCGGACGGTCGTCTCGTCTCCACCGCGTTGCAGGTGGCGGGTGGCGACCGCCGCGAGGACTCCGACGACGACGCCGGCCGCCAGGCCGGCCAGGACCGCGCCCACCATCCCCTCGCTGCTGCCGAGGACGATCGCCCCGGCGAAGCCGAAGGCACCGAGGAACCCGGCGACGGCTCCGAGCATCCAGTCGGCGCCGCCGCCGAAGGCATCGAGCACACCGCTGAGCAGGTCGCCGACGACGAGGGTGACCAGGAGGAGGACGACACCCAGCGAACCGATCACCAGGAAGGGCAGCACCGTCATCACCTGTCCTGATCAGGGTGGTGGCCGGATTCTTCGCGACCAGCCGGGCTGGTCAGTGTAGAGGGGACGCGGGTCTCTGCCGCCGGTCCACGGCTACCTGGCAGCGGTCTGCTCGGCCAGCCAGCGTGCGGGGTCTCCGCGTCCGATCACCACGCCGAGCAGGTCAGGGAAGGCGTCGGGGGTGCACGCGAAGGCCGGGATGCCCAGCTCGGCGAGCTGGGCCGCGCGGTCGTGGTCGTACGCCGGCGCGCCCGCGTCCGACAGGGCCAGCAGCACCACCACCCGCACCCCGGCCCGGTGCAGGGCGGCGAGTCGGCGCATCAGGTTGTCGCCGTCGCCGCCCTCGTACAGGTCGGTGATCAACAGGAACACCGTCTCGGTCGGGCGGGTGACCAGCTCCGCGCAGTACGCCACCGCGCGGTTGATGTCCGTGCCGCCGCCGAGCTGACAGCCGAACAGCACCTCCACCGGGTCATCCAGCAGGTCGGTCAGGTCGACCACGGCCGTGTCGAAGGCCACCAGCGAGGTGCGCAGTGTCCGGAGCGAGCCGAGCACGGCACCGAACACCGAGGCGTACACCACCGATTCCGCCATCGACGAGGACTGGTCGATCGCCACCACGACGTCACAGGCCAGTGACCGGTGACTGCGGGCGTGCCCGACCAGGCGCTCGGGCACCACCGTGCGGTACTCGGGCAGGTAGTGGTCGAGATTGCGACCGATGGTGGCCAGCCAGTCGATGTCGACGGTCCTGGGGCGCCGGGTGCGGGCCGCCCGGTTGACCGCCCCGCCGACCGCGGAGCGGGTGCGTTGGGCGATCCGCTGCTCGATCTCGGCTACCACCTGGGCGACCACGGTCCGAGCGGTCTGTCGGGTCGTCTCCGGCATCACCGAGTTCAGCCCGACCAGGGTCGCCACCAGGTGCACGTCGGGCTGCACGGTGCTCAACAGCTCCGGCTCGAGCAGCAGCGCGGTCAGGTTCAGCCGCTCGATCGCATCCCGCTGCATCACCTGCACCACGCTGGTCGGGAAGTAGGTGCGGATGTCGCCCAGCCAACGGGCCACCTGGGGCGCGGAGGCGCCGAGCCCGGCAGCTCGATCGCCGACGCTCGGGCCCGGTGGTCGACGAGGCTGCTCTTCGTACAACGCGGCCAGGGTGGCATCCATCTCGGCCTCGTCATCGCCCAGCTCGACACCGAGCCCGTCGGCGGCAGGCTCGCCGAGCAGGAGTCGCCAGCGGGTCAGCCGCTCATCCTGGTCGTGCTCCGGAACCGGATCGCTCATCGCGAGGTCCCGAAGATCTGGTCCACGACCGCCAGCGCGGCAGCGGCGAGCTCGAGATCGTAGGTGGCGACCGTTCGCGGCGCCTGCCGCCCTGAGCGCGCGGCCGCCAACCGCTCCCCGATCAGCCGCCGCTCCGGGGGTGTGAAGGTGCTGAAGGTCCGCCGGACGAGCGGCAGCACGTCGGTGAACTCGCTGTCGCTGAGCTCGGCGACCCACCCGTCGACCAGAGCGCGCAGCTCGACGTCGTGGATCAGCAGCAGCGCGCCGTCGGCGAAGAAGCCGTCCACCCACGCCGCCTTGTCGGGGGCGGGGGCGCCGTACGAGAGCGCACGGTGCACACGGACCGGACCGTCGGTGATCCGGCCGGCGTCGAACAGCACCCGGACCAAGCGGCCGCTGATTTCGGTCGGGACATCGGCCCGGTCGAGCAACTCCGCCAGGGTGTCGAGCCAGCTGCTGCGTAGGTCGACCCCGCCCGGCGGAGCGACCTCTCCTTCCGCTCGGTCACTCGCCGCCCCGTCGGCCGCGGTCTCCTGCTGGGCGGTCAGCAACCCGATGGCGTGGTGCACCCGATCCAGTCGTTGCCTCATCTGCCGGGCCGCGTCCGGATCCAGGCCGAGCACCGCCGGTGCGAGCCCGGCACAGATCCGGATCACCATCGTCGACGCCACCGCCGCCAGCGCCGAGGTGTCGGTGCCGCGCACGTCGCCGTACCGGTGTGCCCGTGCCAGCGCCGGCAGCGCGTCCATCAGGTGCACGACGTCGGCGTCCAGGGCGGCCCGCTGGGCCAAGGCGTCGAGCAGCAGCCGCAGTCCCTCCGACAGCTCGGCCAGCAGGGCCCGCTCGACGGCCGCGGTCAGCGCGACCAGGTTCCCGGTAGCGGTCACGTCGGCGAGCTTCGCCGTCGCCGCCGTCCGGACGGTGGTTCCCCACACCGCCGCTTCGATCACCGCGAGGGCGAGCTCGGGCCGCCAGGAGGTCTGCCAGGTCTCGCGGAAGGTGCCGCGGCCGGCCACCTCACTCTCGGCTGGTGTCGCCCAGCCCAGGCCGAGCACCCGCAGCCGGTGGAAGAGCACCGAGCGTTGCTGGTCGATGGGCCGGCGCAGATCCAGATCATGCACCTTCACGTCGGCTTCTCGCTTCAGCCGCAGCCGTCGGCAGCTGGCGACCAGGTCGGCCTCCAGGGGCACGGTGGGCACGCCCGGGTCCACCCGCCCGGTGGCCTGACCGACGACGAGCTCCTCGGTGACGAACTTCAGCGCGGTCTCGTCGCCGTCGCAGAGAACGGCCAGGGTCGCGTCGGTCACCTCGGCCAGCCCGGCCAGCGGGCGGCGCCGCAGACCGGCGAGGGTGTCGGCCAGCCGTACCGCCTCGATCACCGCGGCACTGGAGACCGGCAGGTCCCGGGTCCGCAACGCCCCCGCGACCCGGGTCAGCCAGCGGGTGACCGGCTGGTCGGGGGCCGTCCAGAGATGGTGGTACCAGCCGGGTGAGGTGATCCCCGCGCCGTACCCGCTGGCGTACGACAGCCGCTGGTGCGTCCACGGCACCCAGGTGGTGGTGATCTTGGTCTTCGGCAGCCCGCGCAGGATGGCGTTGTCGACAGTGGCCGGCGGCAGCGGCCAGGTCAGCACCGGCGCGTGCCAGGCTCCGCACACCACCGCGATCCGCCGCCGACCGGCCTTGACCGCGGCCCGGATGGTCTTGCGCATGTACGCCTCGCGCCGGGCTTCGACCCGCGCCTCGGTCGGATCGGTCTCGGGCAACGCGACCCGGAGCTCCGCCATCGCCTCCAGCAGGGCCGGGAAGGGTGACGACCCGTCCCGCCGCGACTCGACCACGTCGTCCCACCAACGCTCGGCGTCGTCGTAACCCGCGGCACCCGCGAGGGCGGCCAGCGGGTCGCGGCGGACCACCCGACGCGGCTGGTCGGCCGGTGCGTCGTCGACCGGCACCGCGGGGTCATCGGAGGTGAGCAGGTCGGCACCGGGCTGGTCGCCCCTAGGGCCGGACGGCTCAGTGGCCAGGGTCTGGCTCGCCGGCAGGTCGCAGAAGGCGACCGGTACGGCGTGCGCGGCCGACCAGGTCAGCGCCTGCCACTCCGGGGAGAACGACGCGAACGGCCAGAAGGCGGCGCGCCGCGGATCCGCCGGCGCGTACGCCAGGATCGCCACTGGCGGCCGCATCTGCGGCGAGGCGGCCCAGCCGACCAGCGGGTCCGCGTCGGCCGGTCCCTCGATCAGAACCTGATCCGGCCCGAGCTCGGCGAGCGCAGCCAGCAGCGACCGGGCCGAGCCAGGCCCGTGGTGGCGGATGCCGAGCACCGAGACCTGGACGTCGGTCGGCGCCCGGGCTGGGTGGGACGAGGCGACCTTCATGAGACCTCGCGGCAGGCTTGGTAGAACTCGCCCCAGCCGGGTCGATTGCGGGCTACCACCTCCAGGTACTCGGTCCAGGCGACGCGATCCGCCACCGGGTCCTTGACCACCGCCCCGACCAGGCCGGCGGCCACGTCCGAGGGCTGCAGCACACCGGAGCCGAAGTGCGCGGCCAGCGCCAGCCCACTGGTGATCACCGAGATCGCCTCCGCCGCGGAGAGGGTGCTGGACGGCGCCTTGACCGCCGTCCGGCCGTCGCCGGTGACCCCGGACCGGAGCTCGCGGAACACCGTCACCACCCGACGGATCTCGTCGTCGGCGGCGGGCACGTCCGGCAGCTCGAGGGCGCCGGCCAGATCAGCGACCCGGGTGCGAACGATCCGCACCTCGTCCTCGATCTCGGTCGGCAGCGGCAGCACGACGGTGTTGAACCGACGTCGCAGTGCCGAGGAGAGGTCGTTCACGCCGCGATCGCGATCGTTGGCGGTGGCGATGACGTTGAAGCCCTTGACGGCCTGGATCTCCTGGCCCAGCTCAGGTATCGGCAGCACCTTCTCCGACAGCACGGTGATCAGCGCATCCTGGACGTCGCTGGGGATCCGGGTCAGCTCCTCGATCCGGGCCAGGCCGCCGGTCTTCATCGCCGTCATCACCGGCGAGGGCACCAACGCTCCAGCCGTGGGCCCTTCGGCCAGCAGCTTGGCGTAGTTCCAGCCGTAGCGGATGGCCTCCTCCGGCGTACCGGAGGTGCCCTGCACCAACAGCGTGGAACGACCCGAGACGGCGGCGGCCAGGTGCTCCGAGACCCAGGACTTGGCGGTGCCGGGCACCCCCAGCAGCAGCAGCGCACGATCGGTGGCCAGAGTCGCCACGGCCACCTCCATCAGCCGTCGCGAGCCGATGTACTTGGCGGAGATCTCGGTCCCATCGGACAGTGTGCCGCCCATCAGGTACGTGACGACGGCCCAGGGTGACAGCCGCCAGCGCGGTGGCCGGGGCTTGTCGTCGGCAGCTTCCAGGGCAGCGAGCTCGCCGGCGAACGCTTCCTCCGCGTGCGGTCGCAGGCGATCGGACCCTACCGGCGCGGTGGCCTGGTCGAGACTGGTGTCAGACATGGGGGATCTCCGCCCTGGTGAAGCCGGTCGTCTCAGCGCTGTCGTCTTCGGCGCCGTCAGCGTCGCCGAAGGCGTGGTCGATCGCTGCGCGAGCGTAGGCCGCCAGCTCGAGCGCGACGAAGCGGTCGCGCACGGTGCGGCGCCGCGCGGGTGACGCGTCGGGGGCCAGCAGGTAGTACTCCCCCGCCTGCGCGATGCTCGGATAGAGCGCGACCGGCAGCGCCACCCCCAACCGGGTCGCGAAGCCCCGGGGTGGCGGAACCTGCCCCTCACCGCCGAGCACCGCGTACGCCGCCGACACCAGGTCTGGTCCCCAGGGCGGCGGGTGGGCCAGCAGCCGTTCGGGATCAGCCAGCACGTCATCGGCGAGCAGCCGCTCGGGTGCCGGCTGCTCGGCTGCCCCCTCGGCGTCGGCCGATGGCGTCGCGTCCCGGGCGAGCTTGCGCCACTCAGGGTTCTGCTGCAGGAACCAGCGGCCGCGCGGGCCGAGGCAGGCGCCCAGGGCGGAGCGGTCGTACGCGGTGGTCCGAGCTGCGAGCCTGACCAGCGGTGTCCAGTGGATCGACGCCACCGTCCGGGCGTGGTCGGCACAGGTCTGCAGCCAGCACGAGATCAGTGCCGGGTCCGGCATCCGGAGCAGGTCGGTCAGCAGCCGGTCGGCGGCAGCCGGGGCCTCCGGCCGGTCCTGCGGTGGCGCGGCCTCGATCGCGGCGCCCTCGTCCCCCGCGACAGCGGGTGAGGACCCCAGCCGGTCCAGCACCCGGTGCCGGGCCGCGACGCGGAGCACGGCGACCGGCGGATCGACGACGTCCAGCGGACGGCGATCGGTGCCGAGCAGGGCGGTGGTGACCAGCTCCGCCCACTGGGCAGGGGTGGTCATCCGGTCACCGTCGTGCTGGTGCGTCGACCGCGGTCGTCGGAGAGGACCGCCAGCGGCAGCAGCCCTCGCCCGTCGAACTCACCCATCACCTGCAGCGGTTCGCCTGCCGCTTGGGCGACCAGCGGCCAGGGATCACCGTCGAGGTCGACGAGTGGGACCGCCGCACCGGTCGCGTCGCGCAGCAGCCAGCTCTGGCCGGGATGGGGTGGCCGCACCGGGATCCCGGCCATCACCACCGGCAGCCGGCTGGCCCACGGGTCCTCCGCGAGCAGCGCCGCGAGCTGACTTCGGAGGACACCGAGGTCGTTGCCGCCCCAGCTCCGCGTCGAGGTCTCGGCATCAGCAGCGACCGGGTCCTCCGCGGGCAGGTCGGGGTCGGGCAGAGGCGGCTCGAGCAGCACCCGGAACTGGCCTGACCCGGGGTAGAAGCGGGCCTCGCAGTCGTACACCCGTCCCGGCTGGACCGAGGTGTCGAGGTCACGCCCGGGCGGCGCGAACGTCAGCCACATCGCCCACCGGCCGGAGTCGAGGCCCCGCAGCCAGACCCGCCGGCTGGTCAGCTGGAACTCGACGGTGTCGACGGCGGCGATCGCCCACCAGCGGTCCCGGACCGGCGGGCGGCCGCGGACCTGGTCCTTGGTCACCGCATAGCCGATCCGACTCCGGACGGTGGCCGCCAGGTCGTCGGGCAGCTCGTCCAGCCGCGCGTGGGCCTCGGCCAGCAGCTGCAGCCCGCCGAGCGAGTGCAGGGCTCGGCTGGGCCAGTCGGCCGACACGAGGTCAGCCGGTAGCGAGCGCAGCGCGCCCGCGACTCCTGATGCCTGGGCGTCGACCATCCGAGCCGCGATGGTGTCGAAATGGCTGTACCCCGCCCGCGGCAGGCCGGCGAGTCCGATGCGGACCTGGTCACCGAGCCAGATGCGCAGCTCGGCCAGACCGGAGGACACCTTCGCCCGCCGGGCCTCGGCCCGTTTGGCGGCCGCCTCGGGGTCGACGACACCAACCCCATCGGTGGCCGGACGGACTTCCTCCGCGCCCGTCTCGGCGAAGGGCCGCCGGCTGACCAGCTGGGCCACCCACGCCGGCTCCTCGACCGGGGCGATCTGCCCGTCTCCGGCCAGCTCCGCCAGGCCACGGGCGTGCTTGCACGGGCGCTGCCGGCTCGGACAGCTGCAGGAGCTGACCGTGGGCCGGTCGGCGGAGACCACCGTCTCGTACGGCGCGGCGGCGCTGCCCTGGCAGCGACCCCAGGCCGCCCGGGTGGACCGGCCCAGTTCGATCCAGCGCAGCCCGCGGACCAGCCGCGGTGCGTCGCTCGTCGCCCCCGCCGTTCCCATGACGCTCAGCGTAGACAGATGCCCCGACAGGCGGGCTCGTGCTGAAGCCACGTTGCCCACCCGCCGCGGCCGACGTCAATGGCTGGGCGCCACGTTGGCCGAACCTGAGACGCTCGCCTGACCGCTCGAGCTCGACCGCGACGCACTACTGCCGTGGACAGCCAGCTGGACTGACCGTCGAAGCGCTCGAAAATGAATGACCTGGACCAGACCAGATCGAGCAAGTCCGTCGCGTCAGCAACAACCAGCACGTGCTCGTCCGTCGACTTCGCGCTGAAGATCTACCTGAAGAGTACGGAGCATCCCGTGACACAGGCAGGGCCGCAGATTCTTCAGGTAGATCCTCGTCCCCGTGGATCCCACACGCAGGTTCTTGCGAGCCTGCGTCCTACGACTCCCCGCCGGCGTTGCCGGTGGTGCCGGCGTTGACGTCGAGCAGCTGGTACTTCTCGGCTGCCTCCTTCGGGGCACTGGACGGCACGTCACCCTTGGCCGCCAGCTCCTGCAGAGCCCGCACCACGATCGAGTGGACGTCGATGTGGAAGAACCGGCGAGCCGCAGCCCGGGTGTCGGAGAAGCCGTACGAGTCCGCACCCAGGGTGGCGAACGTGTTCGGCACGAACTGCCTGATCTGGTCCGGCACCGCCGACATGTAGTCGGTGGAGGCCACGATCGGACCCTGCGCGTCGGCGAGCTTCCGGGTCAGGTACGGGAGCTGCGGCTGCTCGTCGGGATGCAGGAAGTTGTGCTTCTGGGCCGCCAGCCCGTCCCGGCGGAGCTCGGTCCACGAGGTGACCGACCAGACGTCGGCGCTCACCCCCCAGTCCGAACCGAGGATCATCGCGGCCTCCTGGACCCAGGGCACGGAGACGCCGGAACCGAACAGCTGCACCTTGGGCCCGGAGTCGCCGCCGCTGCTGATCTGGTGGATGCCCTTGAGAATCCCCTCCACGTCGACGCTGTCGGGCTCGGCCGGCTGGGAGATCGGCTCGTTGTAGACGGTCAGGTAGTACATCCAGTTGCGGTCGTCGGAGTCCGCCCCGTACATCTGCTGCAGTCCGGCCTCGACGATGTGCGCGATCTCGTACCCGTACGCGGGGTCGTAGATCTTCATCGCCGGGTTGGTCGAGGCGAGCAGCGGCGAATGCCCGTCGGCGTGCTGCAGACCCTCGCCGGTCAGCGTGGTGCGGCCGGCAGTGGCCCCGATGATGAAGCCGCGAGCCATCTGGTCCATCGCGGCCCACATCTGGTCGCCGGTCCGCTGGAACCCGAACATGGAGTAGAAGACGTAGACCGGGATCATCGGCTCGCCCTGGGTGGCGTAGCTGGTGCCGGCGGCGGTGAAGGCCGCCATCGAGCCGGCCTCGTTGATGCCGGTGTGCAGCAGCTGCCCGTGGGTGGACTCCTTGTAGGCCAGGAAGAGCTCGCGATCCACCGCGGTGTAGTTCTGCCCTTTGGGGTTGTAGATCATGGCCGAGGGAAAGAACGAGTCCATCCCGAAGGTGCGGGCCTCGTCGGGGATGATCGGCACCACCCGCTCGCCGAAGCCCTTGTCCCGCATCAGGTCGCGGAGCAGCCGGACGAAGGCCATCGTGGTCGCGGCCATCTGCTTGCCGGAGCCCTTCTTGGCCACCGCGTAGAGCTTGGTGTCAGGCAGGGACACCGGCTTGGGGTTGTTGCGCCTCTCGGGCACCCAGCCGCCCAGCTTCCGCCGGCGTTCCAGCATGTACTGGATCTCCTCGGAGTCCGCGCCCGGGTGGTAATAGGGCACGTCGTAGGCGTCCGACTCGATCTGGGCGTCGGTGATCGGGATGTGCATGAGGTCCCGGAACGTCTTCAGGTCCTCCTGCTTGAGCTTCTTCATCTGGTGCGTGGCGTTGCGCGCCTCGAAGTTGTGCCCGAGCCCGTAGCCCTTCACCGTCTGGGCCAGCACGACCGTCGGCCGGCCGTTGCGGACCGTGGCGGCGTGGTAGGCCGCGTAGACCTTGGCGTAGTCGTGGCCACCGCGCTTCATGTTCCAGATCTGGTCGTCGGTCATGTCCTTGACCATCAGCTTCGTCGCGGTGCTCTTGCCGAAGAAGTTGTCGCGGATGTAGCCGCCGGACTCGCCCTTGTAGGTCTGGAAGTCGCCGTCCGGTGTCTCGTTCATGATCCGCACCAGGTCGCCGCTGGAGTCGGCGGCGAAGAGCGGGTCCCACTCCCGACCCCAGAGGACCTTGATCACGTCCCAGCCGGCGCCGCGGAAGAAGGCCTCGAGCTCCTGGACGATCTTGCCGTTGCCGCGCACCGGGCCGTCCAGCCGCTGCAGGTTGCAGTTGATGACGAAGGTGAGGTTGTCCAGGCCGTCGTTGGCGGCCAGCTGGAGCAGACCACGCGACTCCGGCTCGTCCATCTCACCGTCACCCAGGAACGCCCAGACGCGCTGGTCGCTGGTGTCCTTGATCCCCCGGTTCCGCAGGTAGCGGTTGAACTGGGCCTGGTAGATGGCGTTCATCGGTCCGATGCCCATCGAGACCGTCGGGAACTGCCAGAACTCCGGCATCAGCCGCGGGTGCGGGTAGGACGGCAGCCCGTGCGGAGCCTTGGACTTCTCCTGCCGGAACCCGTTCAGGTCCTCCTCACTGAGCCGGCCCTCGAGGTAGGCCCGCGCGTACATGCCGGGTGAGGCGTGACCCTGGAAGAACACCTGGTCCCCGCCGCTGGGGTGGTCGGGTCCGCGGAAGAAGTGATTCAAGCCGACCTCGTAGAGCGTGGCCGCTCCCGCGTAGGTGGAGATGTGGCCACCGACGCCGATGTCCGCGCGCTGGGCCCGGTGCACCAGAACCGCGGCGTTCCAGCGGATCAGGCTGCGGTAACGGCGCTCGATCTCCTCGTTCCCGGCGAACTCCGGCTCGTCAGCCACCGGGATGGTGTTGATGTAGTCGGTGACCAGCGGCGAGGTGGCGGGGCCCGGCGTTCCGCCGGCGCGCTCGTTCAGCGCGTCCAGGATCTGTCGGGCCCGATCCTGGCCGTGGGTCTTGACCAGATCGTCATAGGATTCCAGCCACTCGGCGGTCTCCTCCGGATCGACGTCCTTGCTCTTGTCCACGCTCATCGGTAGCGCTGTCCCTTCCTCTGGTGGGCCCGGGATGACGGGCGGTCGTTCGCCGGATCTGGCTCGGTGTGAGCCCCCGCACCCGGCATGGACCTGTACCGAGCCTAGCGGCGCGTCCGCTGGAGCGACACGCCACCGCTGCTGCGCCCTGACCTCGTCGTCCTCGCACCCTGAGCCCTGTCGAAGGGGCCGGTCCTTCGACAGGCTCAGGACACGTCCGGCGCTGTCCCGACCCTGAGCTCCACGCCGCCGCGCCCTGATCTCCATCACTTCAGCGCCCTGAGCCTGTCGAAGCGCTCGGTCCTTCGGACAGGCTCAGGAGACGTCCGGCCCTGCCGCGCCCTGATCTCGCTTGGTCTGCTGGGCGCGCCCGGCGGAGGCGGTCACTGATGAGGCCATGATCGCGAAACCTCAGCAGAAGCCGGCGATGCCGACCCAGGCCGCGTCGGCGGCTGCGGCGCCGGACCGCTGGACGGTGACCTCGATCAGACCGTACGGGCGGTCAGCCGCGTAGAAGACCTCGTTCGGGTTCTCCAGTCCGCAGAAGGACAGGTCGACCACGAAGTGGTGCTTGTTCGGGCAGGAGAACTTGATCTCGTCGACCTCGGGTTGCGCCGAGATGACTGCCTCGGCCATCTGGAACAGAGTCTGCTGCAGCGCCGCCGAATATCCCTGGGTGAAGGTGTCGAGGATGATCGCCTTGATCGCGTCGTAGGAGGCGTTGAAGTCCACGTCGGTGGTGTTGTAGCGCCACCGAGTGGCGATGTCGGTGGCCAGGATCCGGTCGTTGGTCTCCGCCAGCGTCGTGTACTTGTCCTTGGGGTAACCCTCGAAGCCGGACTCGGTGGACTTCAGCACGGTCAGCCCCTGAAAGCCCGTGATCATCGTGTCGGTGTCGCCGTCGCGGACCAGCACCGCAGTGCGGGTCTCGGCATTCGTCCGGTAGAACGAGTGATCATGGTCGTTGATCCGCGACCATGTGTACTGCTCGGCCGCCCAGCGGCCGCCGGTGACCCACTCGAAGTCGCCGGTGAAGTGATCGGCGAGCCGGAGCAGGAACGCCTCCGGCGAGCCGACGCCGTCACGCGCAAAGGCGAAGATGGTGTTCTTCTGGGTGTCGGTCGGGACGACGTGGCTGTTGTCACCCTCGAGATGGGCCGCGGCGAAGTCCCCCCGCAGCTGCGAGGTGACGTTGAGGTCTTCGATCTCATGCCGGTCGGTGTCGCGGGTGATCCGGACGACCCGGTTCTCGGCCTTGCCGTACTGGTTCGAGGTGAGGACGACGTCGCTCATGATCATGACTTCCTTGTCGTGAGGTCGCGGGCTCGGCACCCGCTGGGGATTGGTGCGGGTCAGGACCCGCGGTAGGTGGAGTAGGCGAAAGGGCTGAGCAGCAACGGCACGTGGTAGTGAGCCTGGCCCGCGACGACGGTGAAGTCGACGACTACCCGGGGGTAGAAGCTGGGTTGCCCGTGCGACGAGAAGTAGGTCCCGGTGCCGAACTCGATCCGGTAGTCCCCCGGATCAAGTGACTCGGGTCCCAGCTCGGGCACTCGACCGTCGTCGTCCGTGGTCGCGCTGGCGATCACCTCGGCATCATCGGACGACAGGGTGACGGTGACGCCGGTGGCCGGGGTGCCGGCCGTGGCGTCGAGCACGTGGGCCGTGATGTAACTCATTCCGTCGTTCTCATTTCCGTAGAATGGAACTGAACTTCCGATATGCGTAGTTTGCCGCCCGGTGTCCTGCCTTGTCAACTGGAACCGTTCCAAGTTTCCGGCGAACCTCGGTGAGAATGACGCCATGGACACCGAGGAGAAGGCCATCTACGGGTACGACCTCGATCCCGCGCTCCGGGAGGTGCTGACCGCGCCCGTACCCACCGACGCAGTCGCCTGGGTCGAGCAGGTCGTCGGCTCCTCCGTGGTGGCCGAGCGAGCCCTGCTGGGCGGCACGTCCTCGGCCATGCACCTGCTGTCCACCGCCGCTGCGCCACCCCTCGATCGGCTGGTGCTGCGGCGCTACGTCCTCGACTGGGTGAGGGAGGAACCTGAGATCCCCGGGAACGAGGCTCTGGCGCTGCGACTCGTCGAGAACGGCGCTATCGGCGTGCCTGCGCCTCGCCTCGTGGCCAGCGACCCCGATGGGTCCGCACTTGGTGTCCCGGTGACCCTGATGACGGCGCTGTCCGGAACCCCGGTCTGGCATCCCGTCGACCGCACCACCTGGTTGCGGTCCCTTGCCGAGCTCGTCGTCCGGATCCATGCCGAGCCACTGTCGGCCGACCTGGCGGACTGGGCGCCCTACGCCCCGGACGCGCGAACGCCGCCGGCTTGGAGCCGGCATCCCGACGCCTGGCTGACGGCGTACGAGCTCTGGGACGGCCCGACACCGCCCAGCGAGCGGGTGTTCCTGCACCGCGACTACCATCCCGGCAACATCTTGTGGACCGAGGACGAGATCACCGGCGTGGTCGACTGGACCTCCAGCTGTGCCGGACCCCCGGAGGAGGACATCGGGCACTGCCGGGCCAACCTGGCCATCCGGCACGGGCAGGATTGGGCTGAGGAGTTCCTGGCCATCTGGCAGGGCCTCACCGGCAAGCGCGACTACCACCCGTACTGGGACCTGACCAACGTGGTGTCCTTCGACCACACGCAGGTCGAGCCGCGACTGGACCAGTTCGTCGCCACGGCCGCAGCGCGGCTGCCGGGTCGGACTTCCTGAGTTCTGAGTCTGCTCGCCGGAGTGCTCGGCCGCGCTCAGGAAGTCGGGCCGCCGCCCGGCCGGTCCTGCGGTGGTGCGGGCAGATCGATGTCGTCACCGTCGTCGGCGCCCGCTCGCGGCGTGGCCTCCGGGGCCGCCTGGTGACCTGTGAGCCGGGCCTCGTCGGCGTCGGAGATGGCGGCGATGGCTGGGCTCTCGGCGAAGATCGGCGCCTCGTCGCCCTTGGACCGGCCCGCGATGTTGAAGATGTAGTTGAGCAGCACCGCCATCACCGCGGCCGAGGTGATGCCACTGTCGAAGATCACCTGGAACCACTCCGGGAAGTTGTCCCAGAACGTCGGCACCGCGATCGGAATGACGCCGACAGCGATCGACAGCGCGACGATCACCAGGTTGGAGTTGCCGTGGAAGTCGACGGTGGACAGCGTCCGGATGCCGCTGGCCGCCACGGTGCCGAACAGGGCCAGGCCGGCGCCGCCGAGGACCGGGAGGGGGACCAGCGCGACCAGCGCACCGAGGATCGGGAACAGCCCGAGGAACACCAGGATGCCGCCGCCGACGGCGACCACGAACCGGCTCTTGATCCCGGTGATGGCCACCAGTCCGACGTTCTGGGCGAACGCGCTCACCGTGAACCCGTTGAACACCGCCGACACCGACGTCGACAGCATGTCGGCGCGCAGGCCGTTGGTCACCTGCTGCCGGCTGGCCGGCTTGTCGATGATCTTGCCGATGGCCAGGATGTCGGCCGTCGTCTCCACCATCGTCACCAGCATCACGACGAACATGGACACGATGGCTCCGACCGCGAACGTCGGCAGACCGAAGTGGAACGGGAGTGTGAGCTGGAAGACGTTCGCGTCACCGATCCGACTGAAGTCTGTTGCCCCGAACGGGATGGCGACCAGCGTGCCCAGCACCAGGCCGAGCAGGATGGCCACCCGACCGAACCCACCAGGCAGGAACCGGTAGATCAGGACGATGATCGCCACGGTGATGAAGGCGAGGGCGACATTCTGCGGTGAGGCGAAGTCCTCCGCCGCGGGGTTGCCGCCACCGGCCCACCGCATCGCGACCGGGAGCAGCGAGATCCCGATGACTGTGATCACCGTCCCGGTGACGACCTCGGGAAAGAACCGCAGCAGCATGGTGAAGAAAGGGGCGAGCAGGAGGCCGAGGATGCCGGCCACGATGATTGCGCCGTACACCTCTCGCAGAGCGGTCGCTCCGCCACCGGTCGTCGCTCCGATGGCCAGGATCGTCGACACGGCTGCGAACGACGTGCCCTGCACGATCGGCTGCCGCGCACCCAGCTTCCAGAATCCGACGGTCTGCAGGATCGTCGCGAGGCCCGACATCAGCAGGCCGGCGGAGATCAGGAAGGTGATGTCGGCCGGCGACAGACCGAAGGCGTTGCCGACGATGAGGGGAACAGCGACGACGCCGGCGTACATGCTCATCACGTGCTGGAGGCCGTAGACGAGCATCTGGCCGATGGGAAGCACTTCGTCGACGGGATGTTTCGCTGCCGCGGTTGTGGTCTCGGCCATGTCGACCTCCTCAGATTTCGTAGAGTGGAAGTTATCTTTTGTTGAGTGGAATCTAATGGCGCAGACGGCGGGCGTCAACCCTTGGGGCTACGTCAGGTCGCAGATGCGAGCAGACGCCTGGCCGCCTCGGAGTGCTGGACGATCAGCCGCTCGGTGTCGAGGCCGACGATCGCGGAGTCCACGACCCGCCAGGTGCCGCCGATCATGACCCGGTCGGCTCGATCGGCACCGCAGAGCAGCAGAGCCGACAGAGGATCGTGGCTCCCGGAGAAGCGCAGCCCGTCGAGCCGGAACAGCGCCAGGTCGGCCTGCTTGCCAGGAGCGATCTCCCCGACGTCGGTGCGCCCGAGCGCCCGAGCCGACCCCTTGGTGGCCCAGCCGAGCGCGCGCTGTGGCGTGACCAGCTCGGCACCGTACTTCAGTCGCTGCAGGTACAGCGCCTGTCGCGCCTCGAGGATCATGTTCGAGGCGTCGTTGGAGGCTGAGCCGTCAACCCCGATACCGATTGGCGCGCCGGCCTCCTCGAGCTCGACCGCCCGCGCGATCCCGGATGCGAGCCGCATGTTCGAGCTCGGGCAGTGGGCGACGGCGGTTCCGGCCGCCCCCAGCCGGCCGATCTCCTCGTCGTTGAAGTGGATGCCGTGACCGAGCCAGGTCCGTGATGACAGCCAGCCGACGCTCTCGAGGTAGTCGACTGTCCGCAGGCCGAACGTCTCCAGGCAGAACGCCTCCTCGTCGAACGTCTCGGCGAGATGGGTGTGCAGGCGCACGTCGTGCTGCTCGGCGAGCTGGGCACTGTCCCGCATGATGCTCTGGGTGACCGAGAACGGCGAGCAGGGAGCGAGAGCGATCTGCACCACGGCGCCCTCGCCGCGCTCGTGGTAGGTCTCGATGAGCCGTTCGCTGTCGGCCAGGATGACCTCCGGACGCTGAACCGTGCTCTGCGGCGGCAGGCCGCCATCCTGTTCGCCCAGCGTCATGGACCCGCGGGTCAGCAACGCCCGAACGCCGAGCCGGCGCACGACGTCGACCTCGACGTCGATGGCGTCGTCCAGCCCGGTCGGGAACAGATAGTGGTGGTCGGCTGCCGTCGTGCAGCCCGACAGCAGCAGCTCCGCCAGCGCGACGGTCGTCGCCAGCTCCAGATCGCGGGAGCTCAACCCCGCCCACACCGGGTACAGGTTCTTGAGCCACGGGAACAAGGGCGTGTTCACCACCGGCGCCCAAGCCCGCGTCAGGGTCTGGTAGAAGTGGTGATGCGTGTTGATCAAGCCAGGCGTCAGGACGTGGTTGCCGGCGTCGTAGGTCTCGTCGCTGGCCACCGCCGGCTCACCGCCGGCCGCAACCAGCTCGACGATCTTCGTCCCCTCGACGACCACGCCGCCGGACGCGTCGAGGTCGTTGGCGGTGAACACGGCCAGGGGATTCTTCACCCAGAGGCGACTCGGACGATTCTCCACGTGCCACTCCCTCTCGATCCGGTTTGCTCAGACGAACTGCCGACTGAGCACTGCGTGTCGGTTCACGTCCTTGTACAGCAGATAGCGGAAGCGCCCCGGACCACCGGCGTAGCAGGCCTGCGGGCAGAAGGCCCGTAGCCACATGAAGTCACCCTCCTGCACCTCGACCCAGTCCTGGTTGAGGCGGTAGACCGCTTTGCCCTCGAGCACGTACAGGCCGTGCTCCATCACGTGCGTCTCGGCGAAGGGAATCACCGCACCGGGCTCGAAGGTGACGATGTTGACGTGCATGTCGTGCCGCATGTCGGTCGGGTCGGCGAACCGGGTCGTCATCCAGCGACCGTCGGTGCCGGGCATGGCCCCAGGCACGACATCCCGCTCGTTGGTGACGAAGGCGGACGGTGCCTCCAGCCCGTCGACGGCCTGGTAGGCCTTGCGGACCCAGTGGAAGCGCAGCGTTGCCGGGGACTCGTTGCGGACGGTGAAGTCGGTTGCCGGCGGCACAAAGGCGTAGCCGCCCGGATCCAGCCGGTGCGGCTCTCCGTCGATGGTCAGGAGCATCTGGCCCTCGACCACGAACAGCACACCCTCCGCTCCGGGGTCCGGCTCCGGCCGCTCGCTACCGCCGCCAGGAGCGACCTCGACGATGTACTGCGAGAAGGTCTCGGCGAACCCGGACAGCGGCCGGGCGATCACCCACAGCCGGGTGTCCTCCCAGAAGGGCAGGCTACTGGTGACGATGTCCCGCATCACCCCGCGCGGGATGACCGCGTACGCCTCGGTGAACATGGCCCGGTCGGTGAGCAGGTCCGTCTGCGGTGGGTGGCCGCCGTGCGGCGCGTAATAGCCGCTGTGCCTGGGCTCGGCCCGCTCCACGGAGTCGGCTGACGAGCTCGGTCTGGTCGGAGTCGTGCTGGACACGAGATCACTTCCTTGGTTCTCGGTTGCTGGAGCTACGGGGCTGTGATCATCCGGTGACCGGATCATGCTCGGTGATGATCATGCTGGGTGGTGATCATGCTGGTGGTGATCATGCTGGTGGTGATCACGACGTCGTGATCGTGACGTTCTCGGTGTCGGACTTGGGCCGGGACAACAGCTCGAGCCGACCGGCGTCCAGGCCGACCGCGCCCACCAGCTCGGCCTCGGTGACGGCGCCGCAGACGTGTCCCCGGTAGAGGTAGCGCGCCAGTGCGCGAGCAGTCGCCGGCTCGTCCATCACCGCGCTGTTCTTCACGAACTCCGAGGCCGCCTTGGTCAGATAGGTGCGCAGACGACCAGCGGCGCGGTCGAATCCCTCACGGTAGAAAGCGATGTTGGCGATGTAGCGGGTGGGCAGCTGGGCCGGATGGAGATCCCAGCCCTGGTAGATCGCACCCTCCAACGACCGACGGACCAGCCGGTGGTGGAGCCGCCACGCGGAGCGGATCTCGTCGGCGGTTCCGACCGGCACGATGTTGGTCGATCCATCGGACAGGTGGACGCCGGTGCCGGCGACCGCGACCTGCATGATGCCCTTGGCCACGTCGGCCACCGGGTGCTCCATCGACTGGTACTCCGCCGACACCTGCAACGACGCGCTGTAGTCGTACGTCCCGTAGTGCAGTGAGGTGACGCGGCCGTTCCCGGCGTGGATCGCCGCGGCGACCGGCGCGGTGCCGTCCGCGCCGATGATCAGCTGCGGTGTCTCGACCTGGATCTCGAACCGGAGTCGGCCGGCGGGCAGACCGGCAGCGCTCTCGTACGCCTCGCAGGCCGCGACCATCGCCTCGACCTGGCTGACCGTGCTGACCTTCGGGAAGGTGATCACCAAGCTGTCCGGCAGCGCACCGTGCTTCCCGATCAAGGTGGTGAGGAACAGATCGAGGGTGCGCAGCCCACGCCGACGGGTCGGCGCCTCGAAGCACTTGAACCGCAGACCCACGAACGCCGGTGCGGTCCCTGCAGCAAGCGCATCGGCCAAGCGTTCGGCGACCGCGACGGCATCGGCGTCCTCGACGTCGTCCGAGCGCGGCCCATAGCCGTCCTCGAAGTCCAGACGTAGGTCCTCGATCGGCTCGGCGGCCAGCTTGGCCTCGGCCCGCTCGGCGACCGCCGCTACCAAGGGCTCCGGCACCCCGACCTCGCGGCACAGCTCCGCCCAGCCGCCCTGTTCGGCCACCACGGCGGCGGCCTGCTCCGCCCACTGTCGCGGCAGGTCTGGCGTGTAGCGGTCGGCCGGCACGTACACGGTGTGCACGGGTTGCCGTCGACCGTCCTCGCCCGGGTAGGCCCGAGCAAGGAACGCGTCGGTGTCGGCCAGCCGGGCGTCGAGGTCGGCCAGGACCGCCTCGTCCAAGCGACCTTCAGGCCCGGTCATCACGCTCACTTGACCAGCTCGTACGCGGGCAGGGTGAGGAAGTCGGTGAAGTCGTCGGAGAGCACCAGGTCGGCGATCAGCTGCTTGGCCGGGACGTAGTACTTCTCGAACTGCTCGGCCGGCACCTGCTGCTCCAGCTTGGCGACCTCCTCGTCGAGGATGCGGGCGACCAGCTCCTTGGTCACCGTCTCGCCACTGTCCGCCAGCACCACCTGGTTCTTGATCTGCTGCCAGACCTGGGAACGGGAGATCTCGGCGGTGGCGGCATCCTCCATCAGGTTGTGGATGCCGACGGCACCGTTGCCGGACAGCCAGACCGCGGTGTACGCGACCGCGACCTCCAGGTTGCCGCGCAGCCCCTGCTCGGTGTTACCACCGGTGGCCGAGGAGACGTCCAGCAGCTCGGCCGGGGTGACCTCGACCTCCGGGCGCTGTCGGTCGACCTGGTTCGGCTTGTCGCCGAGCACACCGTCGAACACCTCGCGACAGACCGGCACCAGGTCGGGATGCGCCACCCAGGAGCCGTCGAAGCCGTCGCCGGCCTCGCGGGTCTTGTCGGCGTTCACCTTGGCGAAGGCCACCTTGTTGATCTCTGCGTCCTTGCGGCTCGGGATGAAGGCCGCCATACCGCCCATCGCGAACGCGCCGCGCTTGTGGCAGGTCTTGACCAGCAGCTCGGTGTAGGCGCGCATGAACGGTGCGGTCATGGTGATGTCGGCCCGGTCGACCAGGACGAACTCCGGTCCGGCGTCGCGGAAGTACTTGATGATGCTGAACAGGTAGTCCCAGCGACCGGCGTTCAAGCCCGACGCATGATCACGCAGCTCGTAGAGGATCTCCTCCATCTCGAACGCCGCCGGGATGGTCTCGATCAGCACCGTGGCCCGCACGGTCCCGTACGGGATCCCCAGCTCGTTCTCGGCGAAGGTGAACACGTCGTTCCACAGCCGCGCC
>DASQLI010000066.1:0-14710 GCA_035630075.1 Microlunatus sp. | reverse complement strand
TGCGGACCCTGGTCGCCCGCGCCGAGGCCGGGGATGTGGCCGCCTTCGAAGCGCTGGTCGACCTGGTCGCACGGTGTCTGGCTGAGGAGGGTGATGAGGACCCGGTCGGGGTCCGCCGCTCCAAAGCCCTCGGCATCATCGCCCACCAAGCAAGGTTGCGGGACCTGCTGGCCCGGCACGCCGACCAGCCCGACGAGCACCGCCACCCCGAAGACCGGGCCGCTGCGTACCAGGATGATCCGACCGACCCGTGGGCCGCCGACGACCTCCCACCCGCCGGCTGGGAGACCGCTCGGCACGGCAACTACCACCAACCCGGCCTCGACGATGTGGACGACCTCGACGACTCCTGGACCAGCCGCACCGACCACGACACCGATCCCGGCTGGAACGAGGAGGGGCTGGTCGACCAAGCCGACCGAGAGTTGGCCGCCCAGCACGATCCTGCCCACGACGAGAGCAAGCACGCCGCACACACCGTCGACTGCGACCCCTTTGGCGACACCGCCGCTGATGGTGGCGGCTGCGAGGATGCCAGCTTCAATGAAGAGCCACCGGTCGACCAGGACTGGCTCGACCAGCAGGATCCCGCCCACACCGAGACGGACAGCCGATCAGTGCGCGAGCACGCCCCAGCAGGCCAGGCCGCTGCCGTGTTCCCAGCCGCGTTCGATCGCAACCGTGATCATCGTGGTGCCTGCCTCGCGTGCGGCTCCACCTTCGACCTCCGCCCCTACAGCGCCACCGAGCTCGCCGGCTGCCGCACCAAGGTGGTGGTGCACGTCCACGTCACCGACCAGACCCTGATCGACCAACACGGGGTGCTCCGCACCGCCGACGGACCGATCACCCTGGACCAGTTCCGCCGCTGGCTCACCGACGCCGACCCCACCATCTCGATCCGACCCGTCCTCGACCCCGCAGCGGTCGCGGCGGTCGACTCCTACGAGATCCCCCCTCGCGATCCGCGAAGCCGTCCACACCCGCCACCCCGGATCGATCTGGCCGTTCAGCCCCACCACCGAGATCAGCACCGGCGGCCGGCTCGACCTCGACCACACCCTCTCCTACCGAGCCGACGGCCCACCCGGACAGACCGCCGTCGACAAGCTCGGACCCGTCGCCCGCTGCGAGCATCAACCCAAAACCCACGGCGGCTGGCAGACCCGACAACCCCACACCGGCATCTACCTGTGGCGATCACCCCACGGCTGGATCTCCATCGTCACCAACCAAGGCACCCTCCTGCTCGGCGACAACCCCTACGCCCACACCATCTGGCAAGCCGCCCAACCACGTCCCCAAGACCAGGCCAGCGCCTGACGCTGGCGGTTCTGACTCAGGCACGCGTGTGTCATCCTGACGCGACGGGTCCGATAGGGCCTCCGAACTCCGTGCGCTCGACCGGTCCGACCCGAGCCGTGGCCTATCAAGAAGCCGTGGTCGTGACAGAGAACGAGGTCGAGCGCCTACCTGCAGCAGCGTCTCGACGAGAGCTCCTGAGGACTGGCTATTCCTCGGCCGGCGGCTCACCGACCAGCAGCGTCAACCCCTCGTGCGGATCCAGCGAGATCGCGAAGCTGTGCAGGTCGTCGACCTCGCCGACCTGGATGCCGGTGGTCATGTCCAGGACGACCGAGCCAGGTGGAAGGTGCTCCGAGCGGACAGTGCCCGAGATCGGCTGGGCGGCGAAGTTGAGCACCGTGATCTGCTTGCCGATGTCGAGCTGGTGGACCATCACCAGCATCGAGCGATGAGACACCGCGGGCACGTCGAGCTGGGTGCCGGTGGCGAGGCCGAACTGGTTACGCACCCGAAGGATCTGAGCCAGCTTGGACGCGAACGAGTGCGGATCAGCCAGCTGGTCGGGCAGTGTCCCGTACAGGCTCCTGCCACGCGGCATCTTCGAGGTCGACTCGGTCGCGTCCGGCCGGTAGTCCATCAGGTCGTACGCGGAGCGATGGATCCAGCGAGTGTCGCCAGAAGCGAGCAGCGCGGCGACCTGCTTGCGCTCCAGAGTCAAAGCGCCCACCAGATCCCACCCGGACAGGGCGAAGACGCCGGGCTGCCAGGCGTTGAACATGGCCAGCAGCAGATGCGCGTTCCGGACCTGCTCCACCTCGTCCACCGACAGGTTGTCGATCTCGGTCATGCCCAACGAGGCCGCGATGATCGTCGCCGTGGTGGAGGCGATCCCGTTCTGGGTGAAAGTCGAGTTGTAGGGACCGGCCTCCCCCGTCAGCCGCTCGGTCAGCTCGGTCCGGATGAGTACCGCCAGGTCACCACCGAGGATGGTCTCGCCCCGGAAGGCGAACTCGTCCTCCGCGTGCACGGCGGCGAAGTGCACGAGCTCGTACGTCATCTCGTCGTGGTTCTGCAGCGCGTGCACCAGCTGGACCGGCTCCACACCCAAGTCGGCAGCGAGGTGCAGGGTGAGTCGCAGGAACTCGGTGTCGCCGGTCGCCATCGCGTGGTGGTACGCCGGCCGGGTGACGAAATCGTACGACAGGTCCGCGCCCCGGGCCGAGCTGCGGGCGATGTCGGTGATCGACAGATTCAGCTCCTGGAAGGTGAAGCCGCCGACCTTCCGGACCATGCTGGCGATCAGCTGGTTGGCCGCCTCGGACAGCGGGTGGCCCTCCGACCAGGCCGGCGAGTCGTCGGTGTTGCGCTCCACCCCGAGGAACCCGTTGGCGTCCAGCCGGAGCGCGCCGCTGCCGAGATCTCCGAGGGAGTGCAGCGCGTCTCCGATCACGAGCCGCATGCCGGCGAACGAGGGATCGAGCCAGTTGATCGACGGCTGCCCCTCCTTGAAGTAGTGCAGGTACACCCAACGCCGCTCCACCCCGTCGGGCCCGAGCACCGGCGCCGTCGCACTCCAGTTGGTGTCCTTGAGGCCCGGTTCGTAGAAGATCACCCGCTGCAGCCGGCCGATGATGTAGCCGGCCTTCTGCAGCAGCGCCTCGGCCTCGGCGTCGAGGTTGATCGAGTCCCGACCGCGGGGCACACGCGGGAGCAGGTGCCAGTCCTGCTCAGGGATCTCGATCATGTGGAAGATGCCGGGGTAGTCGCCGACCTTCAGCTCGGCCAGTCGGAAGTCAGCTCCCTTGCCGGTGTGGCCCGGCACGATGTCGTCGATCACCGTGCCGTCGTGCGCCGTCGCGACCTCGCACATGCTGCGGAACTCGTCCTCGGTGCCGAACTCGGCGTCGATATGGGTGCTGATCCGGTCGAAGTGCCCGTCGACGCTCGGGGTGGCATCCCACCCGTCCAGTCCACCCGCCTTCTTCACCGGCCCGGTATGCAGACCGTCGATGCCGATCGCCTGGAACGCGGCCCACAGCTCTGGGTCACCCAGAGTTCCCAGGAACGACGACCCCGGCTTGGTGATCATGGATATCGGGTAGGCGGTGAACCACACCGAAGTCTTCTCGATGGCAGCCCGTGGGTCGGGATTGGCGAACGGGTTCTGCCACATGCTTCCCACACCGGCGAACTTGCGGGCGAACTCGGTCGCGTCGGCCAGCATCGACTGGTCGACCAACCAGGAGACGTAGTGCTCGTTGTCGCCGGTCGGCTTCCCGATCTGCTCCTTCGGCCGGCGGGCGAACAGACGCAGCCTGGCCCGAGGCCGTAGCCGGCGCGGCCGGGCCGGGTAGAACTGTTCGTCGTAGCTGACCTCACTCGGCTCGTGCGCCGATTCCTCGACGTCGGCCTGTGGTTCGCTCGTCGAGCTCTTGGCGGGCTTCTCGGCTCGCTCGTTCACGTCGTGCAGCCTCCTGTTGCCGGGCGCTGGCGTACCCCGGACCACGCTAGTGCACGCGTCGCACGGCCTTTGGCGAACCTCGGGTTACCGTGGCGGGATGGGCAGGCGCATCGGGATCCGCGCGGCCGGTGCCCTGAGCCTGATCGTGGCGCTGCTGCCGCTCGCCGCCTGCACGCCCGACCCAGACCGACTCCAGGTGCTGGACGGCTGGCAGTCGGTGGCTCTCCCTGCCGGCATGGTCGCCTCCAGCCTTGGTTCCCAAGACGGTGTCCTGCTGGTCGGCGGCCACCTGGCTGAGGGACCGAGGCGCGCGCCGGCGCTGGTCCGAGTCCGACCGGAAGCACCCGACAGGAGTGCTGAACAGGTGCCGTTGACGCCCACCACCCCGTACGGAAGAGTCGCGGACCTGACCTCGCTGACCGCCCGCGGGGACCGGATCGTCGCCCTCGGCGCAGCGCGCGGTGGCGCCCACGCCAACGTCCGCTGGACGATCTGGACGGGCAGCAGCCGTGGGGTGACCGACCGCCCGCAGTCGTTCGAGACCTTCGGTGGCTGGTACGCGGGCACCCTGCTCGGGACGGCCACCGACCAGCGGGGACCGCTGGTGGTGGGGACCTGGCAGGGCGAGCACGGTCCGGACGGTGCGACCTGGCGGGCCGCGGAGGAACGCTGGCAGCGGGAGCCCGGACAATCCGCTCTCGCCAACACAAGTGATCGGCAGGTGAGTCCGAGGACTGTCGATCAGCAGGCCGACGGGTCGGTCGTGGTGAGCGGCTCCCTGATCTACCTCAGCAACGGCGTCCGCCAGCAGGCCGCCTACTGGCGCGACGTCGCAGGTTCGTGGACGCTCACGGCGTTGCCCGATCCCGGGTCACGGAGCGAGGCGTGGTCGACAGCCTGCAGCAGTTCGTGCTGGTCGGCCGGGGGCCGTGACGGGGCGCTCACCGTGTGGTCCGACGAGACGCGACAGCTGCTGCCGACTCTGCCGGTCACCGACGACGACTCAGCCCGGGTCCTCCTCAGCGAGGACCGTACGGTGGTCATCGCCAGCAGCGGTGGCGCCGGCCGCCTGCTCGTCGGCCAACAGGGCCGCTGGCGGATCTACACCTCGCCGGACGGCAGAGTCCTCGCCGCCGCACTGCTCGGGACACGGCTGGTGCTGCTCACCGCCGCCGACCCGGCGTCCGGTCGGCTCTGGACGCGAGACCTCAGCGGCCTGCTCGCAGGGTGACTACCGGTCCTGTCTGATCTCGCGAATCGCCCGCTGCCGGTCTCAGATCTGGCTATCGTCTGCGCCATGCACAGCAGGCTGATCGCGGTCGCGACCGCGACCCTCGTGGCAGCTGGCGCCGTCGGCTGCGGGGCGGCGAGTGGTGGCGCCGCCCCCGGCAGCGGCTCGACGGCCTCGTCCGCCCCCTCGATCTCGGCTTCGCCCGTGACGGCCCCGTTCATCCCGGCCGCGAGTGTCGTGCCAACCACCCTGCCCACGACCGTGCCGACGGCAGTGCCCACCCCGTCCGCGAAACCCACCAAGATCCCGGCCACGCCGGTGGCCGGTCGGTTCAGGGTGGTGCAGACGGTGTCCAAGAGCAACCGGACGACGGTGCCGGTCGGGCAGAAGGACACCTTCAGCTGGACCCTGCCGGTGCTCTGCGACCCGACCTGCGCCGCGACGGCACCGGGCGGGAACACCAAGGTCAGGGGCCGGACCTGGACCTACACCTTCACCTCGGAGACCGTCTGCTACCGACTGAACAGCGCAGGCAAGAAGTATGACAAGAAGAAGGGCTCGACCAAGAGCAGAGCCGTGCTCGAGTTCAGCAAGCCGAGCAAGGGCAAGTCACAGACCTTCACCGGCACGATCAAGGAGCGGCTGAAGAAGGAGTGCCCCGGCTACCAGGGTGAGTTCGAGCCCTGGGCGGTGGACTACAAGCTCAAGGGGAAGTTCGCCGGCGTGAAGAAGTGAGCCCTCAGCTGCGCCTGCCCACGAACCAGGTCCGGGGGTGGTCGTCGCCGGTGGGCAGCTCGTTGTGCGCGGAGGGCGTGAAGCCGGCCTCCGACAACAGCCGCAGCCAGGTGTCGCGGGGGAACAGGCCCAGCCGGTGCGTCTCATGGGCGGTCTCCACCGAGCCGTTCGCCTCGCGCAGCACGAAGGTGTAGTTCGTGATCGTCCACGAGTCGGTAGGGTCCGGATCCCAGGACCACTCCAGGTAGCGGGCCGCGCGGCCATCGGGGTCGTCGGAGCCGCCGTGGGTGGTGCGCTGCTCGAAGCTCTCCGCGACGTCATCGGGCACCAGCACGGCGATGCCGCCCGGTCGGACGTGCGCGTACGCCGTCTCGATCGCCTGCCGCAGATCGGCCTCGGTGGTCATGTAGTCGATCGCGTCGTGGATCAGCACCGCGTCGAACTGCTGATCCAGCCGGACGGTGCGCATGTCGCCCTGGTGGTGGGTGACCGCGGGGTTGAGGGCGCGGGAGACCGCGAGCATCGGCTCGGACAGGTCCACCAGGGTGAGCGCGAACCGGTCGGTGAGATGGCTGGCCACGTGCCCGCCACCGCTGCCCAGCTCCAGCACCGTACGGGTCGTCCCGCCGGCGGTCAGCAGCGACGCGGCGAACGCGGCCTCCTCCGCGTACTCCGAGGGTGGTGAGATCAACGGCCACCACGGAGCGAGGTCGCCGTAGAAGCGGTGCTCGCCACGATTGCTCAGCGAGTCGACGGCACTGCTCATCGATCGCCGACCTCCGTGTGGGTCCAGGCGGCGTTGTGCCGGTCCGCAAGCCCACGGACGTAGTCCGCCTGCCCCAGGTGCTTGGCGCAGTCGTCGATCACGCTGACCAGGCGCACCGAGGCGGTCACCGGCGGATCCCAGCGGTCGTCGACGATGCGCTCCAGCTCCAACCCGGTCAGCTTCTCCAGGTAGCGCTGTGTGGTCGCATGGACCTCAGCGTGATAGCGGTTCAGCAGGTCGGCCGAGACCCGCACCATCCCGACCTGGTCGCTGGTGTGGCCGTAACCCGTGTCGTCCGAGTCCAAGGGCAGGCCCGCTTCGTCTCGGAAGCGCGGCCAGACCTGGTCGACCCCTGCGAGGTCGCTGACATGGTCGTCCTGGACCCGGATCAGGTGCCACAGCAGCCAGGCGATCGAGTTGGCTTCGGCGTCGGGCCGCCACCACGCGGTCTCGTCGGTCAACCCGGTGGTCAGCTCGCCGACGCCCTCCCGGACCCGTCCGAAGGCATCGACCAGGATTTGCTTCGCTGCTTCGATGTCGCTCACCGGAGTGACGCTACTCGAACCTCACGAGAGGTGCACCGGCTCGGGCCGGCTCTTGTGGCCCTCATCGGAACCGGTGGCGTCCATGCTGCCGTTCTGCTGGCCGTCTCCTCGTCCGCCCGTGCCGGCGGGAACCAGCGAGATGATCACCGACTTGGACGTCGGGGTGTTGCTGCCCTCAGCAGTCGAGTCCAGCGGCACCAACGGGTTGGTCTCGGGGTAGTAGGCCGCGGCGCATCCCCGCGGCGTGTCGTAGCTGACGACCCGGAACCTGTTTGCGCGACGCTCGACGTCGTCGTCGGCCCAGTGACCGATCAGATCCACGAGCTGGTTGTTGGCCAGACCGAGCTCGGCCAGGTCGTCGGCGTTGACGAAGATCACCCGCCGGCCGCCGAGGATGCCGCGATAGCGGTCGTCCAACCCGTAGATGGTGGTGTTGAACTGATCATGGCTGCGCAGCGTCTGCAGCACCAGCTGACCAGGGGCGACCTGAAGCAGCTCGATCGGCGAGGTGGTGAACTCCGCCCGCCCGCTGGCGGTGTGGAAGGTGCGACTGTCCCGCGGTGGGTGCGGCAACACGAAGCCGCCGGGGCGGTCGACTGACACCTCGTACGACTCACATCCAGGCACGACCCGGGAGATGTGGGTGCGGATCACCCGGTAGTCCTCTCGCATCGCGCGCCAGTCGATGCCGTAGCGGTCACCCAGCGTCCGCTCCGCGATGCCGGTGACGATCGCCACCTCCGAGCGCAGGTGCTCGCTGGCCGGCTTCAACGGGCCACGCGAGGCGTGCACCGAGCAGGTTGAGTCCTCCACCGAAACGAACTGTTCACCGGTCGCCTGCACGTCCTTCTCGGTTCGGCCCAGGGTCGGCAGGATCAAGGCGGTCTCGCCGCACACCAGGTGCGAGCGGTTGATCTTGGTCGAGACGTGCACGGTCAGCCGAGCCCGGCGGAGGGCGTCAGCGGTGACCCCGGTGTCCGGGGCCGCCTGGACGAAGTTGCCACCCAGGCCGATAAACACGTGCGCCTTGCCGTCACGTAGCGCCCGGATGGCCTCGACGGTGTCGTATCCGTGCTCACGAGGCGGGTCGAAGCCGAACTCGGCCTGCAGCCGGTCGAGGAAGTGCTGCGGCGGCCGCTCCCAGATCCCCATCGTCCGGTCGCCTTGCACGTTGGAGTGGCCCCGCACCGGCAGCAGCCCGGCAGCCGGCTTGCCGATGTCGCCCCGGGCGAAGGCGAGGTTGCAGATCTCCTTGATCGTGACGACAGCGTTGCGGTGCTGGGTCAACCCCATCGCCCAGCAGTAGACCGTGGCCGGCGAGTCCGCGATCATCCGGGCCGCCCGGGTGATCAACTCCTGGGTCAGTCCGGTAGCCGTCTCGACCTGCTGCCAGTCGACGGCGCGGACGTGATCGCGCCAGAGCTCGAAGCCGAGCGTGTAGCGGTCGACGAACTCGTGGTCGATGGCGTCCCACTCGACCAACAGCGAGCCGATGGCCTGGAACAGGGCGAGATCACCGTTGATCTTGACCGGCAGGTGGAGGTCGGCGAGGTCGGTGCCCTTGCCGACGATCCCACGTGCTCGCTGCGGGTTCCGGAAGTTGACCAACCCCGGCTCACGGAGCGGGTTGACCGCGATGATCTTGGCTCCGTTGCGCTTGGCCTGCTCCAAGGCGGTCAGCATCCTCGGGTGGTTGGTGCCCGGGTTCTGCCCGGCCAACACCAGCAAGCTCGCGTGGTGCACGTCGGACAGGCTGACGCTGGCCTTGCCGATGCCGATCGTCTCCGCCAGCGCCACCGAGGTCGACTCGTGGCACATGTTGGAGCAGTCCGGCAGGTTGTTGGTCCCGTACGCCCGGATGAACAGCTGGTAGGCGAACGCTGCCTCGTTCGAGGTCCGCCCCGAGGTGTAGAAGATCGCCTGGTTCGGGTCGTCCAGCCGGTTCAGCTCGGCGGCGATGAGCCCGAAGGCGGAGTCCCAGGAGATCGGCGCGTAGTGGCTGGCTCCGGGACGCTTGACCAGCGGGTGGGTGATCCGGCCCTGCTGACCCAGCCAGTGCTCGGTCTGGGCGTCGAGCTCGGCGACGCTGTGGACCGCGAAGAACTCCGGTGTGGCTCGGTCCTTGGTTGCCTCTTCGGCGACCGCCTTGGCCCCGTTCTCGCAGAACTCCGCGGTGGCTCGGTGACCGGCGTCCGGATCAGGCCAGGCACAGCTGGGACAGTCGAACCCCTCCGCCTGGTTCAGCTGGAGCAGCGTCCTGGCCGTGCGCCGCGGGCCCATCATCCGCAGCGACCGCTTCACCGAGATCGCCACGGCCTTCACCCCGGCTGCGTGGTCATCCTGCTCGCGCACCCGCAGCTGGTCGGCTGACTCGATCTCGGCGCGGTCCCGCTTGCTCACTGCTGACTCCTTCGGCAACGGTTGCTCTCACCGTACGTCTACAGTCGACCGGGTGCCGAACGAGTCCGAGCCGACCGCCCCCAGAATCCTCAGCCGCAAGCAGGCGACCCGTCAGCCATGGACCGGCGAGAAGCTGCTGGACGGCGACAGCCACGCCACCGAGCTGTACGAGCGGGCGGACCTGGGCGGGCTGGACCTGCGGCACTCCACCTTCTCCGAGTGCGCGTTCGTCGGCTGCGACCTCACCGGCTCCGATCTGACCGGGGCCCACCTGGTCGAGTCCGATCTCACCGAGATCGAGGCCGCTCACCTCACTGCGCCCCGGAGCCTGTGGCGACACTCCTCTCTGGCCAGGTCACGCCTGGGAGCAGTCGAGGCGTACGAGGCCAACTTCGACGGACTCGTTGTCGCCGACACGAAGATCTCCTACCTGAATGGCCGCTCGGCCACCTGGAAGGACGTGCTGTTGCAGCGGTGCGTGATCGAGGAGCTGGATCTGGTCGGCTCCAGGCTGGCCCGGGTGCGCTTCGAGTCCTGCCAGATCCGGTCGCTCGAGCTGTCCAGGACGAGCAACACCGACGTCGACCTGCGTGGTGCCGAGATCCGCCAGATCAGTGGGCTGGCCGGTCTCGCGGGCTGCACGATCACCCCCGAGCAGCTCTACGACCTGTCCGGGCCCCTGGCCACCCACCTCGGGATCGCAGTTGCCCCGGCGGCGACCGACTGAGTCGGCCGACCGGCCGCCTCAGTGCATCGGCGGCCGATCCGAGGCGCCCTCCGGCGGAGCCTCGTGGACCACCGGGGACAGCTTGGCCCAGAGCAGGAAAAGCAACCCCAGTGCCAGCATGCCGGCACCCAGCCACAAATTCATGTGGATGCCCGCAGCCTTCTCGATCTGCTCTTCAGGGGTGAAGAACCCGTAGATGATCAAGATGATGCCGTAGAAGGTGAACAGCGCGCCGATCATGATCCGCAGGTCGAACAGCTTGGACGCAGCGGACTGGGCCATGCCCTTCGGCCGCATCTCGTCGGAGGTCGGTTCGTGGTGCGGCTGGTGGCCGTGATGGTGCTCAGACATGTGCCGTGCCTCCTCAGATGAAGATGAGCGACAGGACGAGGACGATGCCCAGGGCGGTGAAGCCCAGCAGCTTCGGCGACTCGTACCACTTGCGGACGTAGCCTTCGTGCGGATCCCCAGCATCCGGGTCCGGCACTCCCCACACTAGGCCCCTCAGCTCCTCGACCGGCCGAGGCGTGGTGAACAGGGTGACCACCACGGTCACCACTGCATCCACCGCGAACGCGGTGATGGCACCGTAGAAGTTGAGCATCTGGGCGTTGATCTCACCCTCGAAGGTCTGGCCGGAGTAGAAGTAGGCGATGTTCGGGCCGATCAGGTACTGGAAGGCCAGCGCAGCCAGGAACCCGGAGACCAGACCGAAGAAGCCGGCCCAGGGTGTCATCCGTTTCCAGAACATGCCGATGATGAAGGTGGCGAACACGGGCGCGTTGAAGAAGGAGAACAGCGCCTGGATGTAGTTCATGATGTTGCTGAACTGCGAGGCGATGAAGGCCGTGCCGATGCCGATGATGATGCCGACGATGGTGACGATCCGGCCGACGTTCAGGTAGTAGCGGTCCGGCTTGTCCTTCTTGAAGTAGGTCTGCCAGATGTCGTACGTGAACACCGTGTTCAGCGAGCTGACGTTGGCCGCCATGCCGGCCATGAAGGCCGCCAGCATGCCGGCGATCGCGATACCCAGGGTGCCGTTCGGCAGGTACAGCTCCATCAGGGCAGGGATCGCGTAGTCGTACTTGAACTCACCCTCGCCGATGTCGGAGAAGACCGCGACCGCGATCAGACCGGGGATGATGGTCAGGGCAGGGATGAAGATCTTCGGGAAGGCGCCGATCAGCGGGGTACGCTCCGCCGCGGACAGGTTCTTGGCCGACAGCGCCCGCTGCACCTCGGTGAAGTTGGTGGTCCAGTAGCCGAAGGAGAGCACGAAGCCCAGGCCCATGGCGATCCCGATCCAGTCGCCCAGCGGGTTGGTCCAGTTGCCGACCTGGCTGCCACCCCAGGTGCTGAAGAACCCTTCCGTTCCGGGCTGGGCCAGCACCCGCTCCTGCAGCCCGTCCCAGCCGCCGACGTCCTTGAGCCCGATGATCACCAACGGCACCAGGCCGGCGATGATCACGAAGAACTGCAGCACCTCGTTGTAGATCGCGCCGGACAGCCCGCCGAGGGTGATGTAGGCCAGCACCATGACCGCCGAGACCACGATCGACAGCCACTGGGGCCAGCCGAGCATCACCTGGATGATCAACGAGAGCGCGTACAGGTTGACACCGGCGGTCAGCACACTGGCCGCGGCGAAGGTCAACGCGTTCCACAGGTGCGTCGGCCGGTTGAAGCGCCGGCGTAGGTACTCCGGAACGCTGCGGACCCTCGAACCGTAGTAGAACGGCATCATCACCAGGCCCAGGAAGACCATGGCCGGCACGGCGCCGATCCAGTAGAAGTGCACCGTGGCGATGCCGTACTGGGCTCCGTTGGCCGCCATACCGAGGATCTCGATAGCGCCCAGGTTGGCCGAGATGAAGGCCAGACCGGTGACCCACGCCGGGAGTGATCGGCCCGACAGCAGGAAGTCCTCCGACGTGGCGATGGCCCGTCGGGCCAGCACCCCGATGGCGATCACCAGGCCGAAATAGACGAACAAGATTCCGTAGTCGAACCAGTTGACGTCGAGACGTGCCATCGAGGCCTCCTTGGGCGGCGGCCTCCGGATGGGCCGTCACGCCGGATTATGTCCCTCCTGAGGAAAACCAAACAAGACTCTGAGAGGTCACAATTTTCACATCCGTCACGTCGACGACGGGTTGTCGAAGTTACTCGCCAGTAGCACAATGGAAGTTACTGATCGGTAACTTGTCCTGTCGGCCGAGCCGCAGAGGAACCGGGGAGCCTGCCATGAGCCATTACAAGTCCAACCTCCGCGACATCTTCTTCAACCTCTTCGAGGTCCTTGACCGCGACCAGGTGCTCGGTCATGGCCCGTACGAGGAGATGGACCACGACACCGCGGTGGCCGTGCTGACCGAGATCGAGCACCTGGCGTCGACCAAGCTTGCATCGTCGTACGTCGACGGCGATCGCAATCCGCCGGTCTACGACGCCGAGTCCAAGACCGTGGCGCTGCCGGCGTCGTTCAAGAAGGCGTACGCCGAGATGATGGACGCCGGGTTCTACAACCTGGCGCTACCGGCCGAGCTGGGCGGGCAGCCGAGCCCGCCGTCCCTGCAGTGGGCGGCGAACGAGCTCGGTCTCGGCGCGAACCCGGCACTCATCATGTACGCCGCCGGCCCGAAGTTCGCGACGGTGCTGTGGCACAACGGCACCGAGCGGGACAAGCGGATCGCCCAGATCATGATCGACCGGCAGTGGGGCTCCACCATGGTGCTGACCGAGCCGGACGCGGGCTCCGACGTGGGCGCCGGGCGGACTCGCGCGATCCCTCAACCCGACGGCTCCTGGCACTTGGAGGGGGTCAAGCGGTTCATCACCTCGGGCGAGCAGGACATGACCGAGAACATCGTCCACCTGGTGCTGGCTCGCCCGGTGGGCGTCGAAGGCGCCGGCGGTCCAGGCACCAAGGGCCTGTCGCTGTTCGTGGTGCCCAAGTACCACTTCGACCACACCACCGGCGAGCTGACCGGTGAGCGCAACGGCGTCTACGCCACCAACCTCGAGAAGAAGATGGGCATCAAGGTGTCCACCACCTGTGAGCTCACCTTTGGGGACGGCGCGCCGGCCCAGGGCTGGCTGCTGGGCGAGGTGCACGACGGCATCGCCCAGATGTTCCAGGTGATCGAGCACGCCCGGATGCTGGTGGGAACCAAGGCCATCGCCACCTTGTCCACCGGCTACCTCAATGCCCTGGAGTACGCCAAGTCCCGGGTCCAGGGTGCCGACCTGGCCAGCGCTGGCGACCGGAGCGCCCCACGGGTGAGGATCACCCACCACCCGGATGTGCGCCGCTCGCTGATCACCCAGAAGGCGTACGCCGAGGGGCTGCGCTCGCTGGTCCTCTTCACCGCCAGCGTGCAGGATCAGGTGCAGCTGGCCGCCGCGGAGGGACGCACGGATCCAAAGGCGGAGCGCCTCAACGACCTGCTGCTGCCGATCGTCAAGGGCTACGGCTCCGAGCGATCCTGGGTGACGCTGGGCACCGAGTCCCTCCAGACCTTCGGCGGCTCAGGCTTCCTGGCGGACTACCCACTGGAGCAGTACGTCCGTGACGCAAAGATCGACACTCTGTACGAAGGCACGACGGCGATCCAGGGCCAGGACCTGTTCTTCCGCAAGATCGTCAAGGACCAGGGCGGTGCGCTGACCGACCTGTCCCTGCAGATCGGGACCTGGCTCGCCTCCCGAGGTGGCAGTGTCGAATTGCGCGCCTTCGACGACGACGGCCAGCTCAAGGAGGAGCGGACGCTGCTGGAGCGGGGGCTGGAGAACGTGGGCTCGATCGTGGCCACGATGACCGACGCACTGCAGTCGGCCCATCCACGGGCACCGGAGGGCGACGTCCGCAACGTCTACAAGGTCGGCCTGAACACCACCCGGCTGCTGATGGCGCTGGGGGACGTGATCTGCGCCTGGATGCTGCTGCGCGGTGCCGAGGTCGCGCTGACCAGACTGAGCGGCCAGCTGTCGGCGGCCGACAAGGCGTTCTACGAGGGCAAGGTGGCCTCCGCTCGGTGGTTCGCCCGGACGGTGCTGCCCAAGCTCGCCGCCGAGGCCGAGATCGCCGAGGCCACGGATCTGGCGATCATGGACCTGCCGGAGGACGCCTTCTGACGGCGGCCCCACTCCTTCGCGCTCGGGATTCTGCTTCCTGCGCTAGCTGCAGCTAGCGCAGGAAGCACGAACCCGAGCGACAAGTGCGGAGGGCCAGGCGCAGAATGGCGACATGACCTCCTCGATCCCCACCCTCCAGTTCGGACGCACCCGCCACGACAGCACTCGCGTCCTGTTCGGCGCTGCCGCGCTCGGCAACGTGACGCAGGAACAGGCCGATCGGACGATGGACCTGATCCAGAGCTACGGCATCAACCACATTGACACCGCGCGCTCGTACGGTGACGCTGAGCTGCGCCTCGGTCCCTGGATGGAGACCCACCGCAATCAGTTCTTCCTGGCCACCAAGACCGGCGAGCGCACCCGCGAGGGCGCCACCCGGGAGATCGGTGAGTCACTGGAG
>DASQLI010000065.1:0-8553 GCA_035630075.1 Microlunatus sp. | reverse complement strand
GCTGCGGGTGCTCGACGCCGAGGCCGGGAACATCCGACAGGCCGTGGACTTCCTCACCGCCACCGATCCCGAAGCCGCGCTCCAGCTGGTACGTCACCTCTGGCGGTGGTGCTATCTCCGCGGCCGCTACACCGAGGGCCGTACGTGGATGCGCGGGGCCCTGGCCGCCGGGACGGATGCCCCCGCCGAGCTGCGCGCCCCGGTGCTGGCGGGAATCGGCATGCTGTCCTTCCTGCAGTGTGACTACGAGGTGGCCCGCGGCAAGCTGACGGCCAGCCTGGCTCTGTACGAGGAGCTCGGCGACGACGAGGGCACGGCCTACTGTCTCACCCGGCTCGGCTCGATCGCCCGTGAGCTCGGTGACTACGCCACGGCCGAGGCACAGCACCGGCGGTCGCTGGCCATCGCCGAGCGGCTGGGCGACGAGCAGCTGGTCGCCACCGAGCTCAACTACCTCAGCTTCGTCGCCTGGCTGCGTGGGGATCTCGACGCGGCCGACGGCCTGGGTGACACGGCCATGCACCGGCTGAGGCGTGGCGGTGACCGCGAGCAGATCGCCTGGGCACTGATCAACAGCGGGGTGACCGCGCGCTACCGGGGCGACCTCGTCGGCGCGGAGATCCTGCTGCAGCAGGCGTACGAGATCTGCAACCAGGTGGGGTTCGCCGAAGGCATCGCCTGGACCCGCAACCAGCTGGGGGCGGTCGCCCGGCTGACCGGCCAGATCCAGACCGCTCGCGAGCTGCAGGAGGCCAGCCTCACGGGTCACTCCCAGCTCGGTGACCGCTGGCGCATGTCGAGCGTGTACGACGAGCTCGCGGCGATCGCCGTGGTGGCCGGTGATCACCGGCAGGCGGCCGCCCTGCTCGGTGCGGCCGACCGGGTCCGGGGCGACATCAAGGCGCCGGTGCCGGCCATCGAGCAGCCTGATCGGGAGGCCACCATCGCGGCCGTCAAGGAGGCGCTCGGGTCCGCGTACCGGGCGGCCAACCTGGCGGG
Source organism: Microlunatus sp. (assembly GCA_035630075.1). Taxonomy (GTDB): domain Bacteria; phylum Actinomycetota; class Actinomycetes; order Propionibacteriales; family Propionibacteriaceae; genus Microlunatus. Next base: position 7,554 of record DASQLI010000065.1, on the reverse strand, counting down.
GCTGATGGGCGAGTGAGAGCGTCGACGATGCTCTGGTAGACAGGCCCTCATGTTGGACTGGACCCGGTACGCCATCTTCTGGGGCGTCTTCCCGCTCGGGTTCACTGGCGCCGAGGACGTGCTCGACGACCCGCACCGGGAGCCGGTCCACCGGCTGACCGGACTGATCGGCTGGCTGGACCACCTGGTCGAGCTGGGCTGCAACGGGTTGTTGCTGAACCCGCTGTTCGCGTCGATGAGCCACGGCTACGACACCCTCGACTACTTCCGGATCGACCCCCGGATCGGGGACGAGGCCGACTTCGAGTCCCTGGTCGAGGCCTGCCACGACCGCGGGATCCGAGTCGTGCTGGACGGCGTGTTCAACCACGTCGGCCGGGAGTACCCAGGGCTGAGCGAGGCCCTGACCAAGGGTTCGGAGGCGCCGGCCGCGCACCTGTTCCGCCTCAACACCTCGGGGCAGCAGGTGACCGCCGAGGTGTTCGAGGGTGAGCAGCAGCTCGTGGTGCTCGACCACGACGACGAGGCCGTCCAGCGGCTGGTCCGCGACGTGATGACGTACTGGCTGGAGCGCGGCATCGACGGCTGGCGGCTCGACGCGGCGTATGCGGTGCCGGCGGAGTTCTGGACCCGGGTCATCCCGCCGGTCCGGGAGCGGTTCCCCGACAGCTGGTTCCTCGGGGAGATGATCCACGGCGACTATGCCGCGTACGCGGAGACGGCCGGGTTGGACAGCATCACCCAGTACGAGCTGTGGAAGGCGATGTGGTCCTCGATCGAGAACCGCAACTTCTACGAGCTCGAGCACACCCTCGGTCGGCACGCCGAGCTGCTGCAGCGGCTGGTGCCGTTCACGTTCCTGGACAACCACGACACGACGAGGGTGACCAGCCAGATCTCCGATCGCCGGCATTGGGGCCACGCGATCGCGCTGCTGCTGTTCCTGCCCGGCATCCCGTGCCTGTACTACGGCGACGAGCTCGGCCTGACCGGTGTCAAGGAGGACCGGTTGGGTGGCGACGCGGCCATCCGCCCGGCGATGCCGGGATCGCCGACCGAGGTCGCCGGCGTGAACGAGGGTGTCTTGGAGCTCTACCGGCGGTTGATCGCGTTCCGCCGTCGTACGTCGTGGCTCGCCGACGCGACGATCACCACCAGCGACGTCGCCAACACCTACCTCCGGATCACCGCGACAGCCCGCGCAAGCGGCGAGGCGGCGGCCGAGGCGCCGTTGACGCTGGTGTTGAACCTGGGCGACGAGCCGACCGGCTTACCGGACGGCGCCGTGGTCGTCGAGACCAGCCGCCCGGACCAGCCGTACCACGTGGCTGCGCACGGCTGGGCCATCGCCCGCGGCTGATCGAGCCGAGCCCATCTCAGTGACGCACGCCGTATTCCACTCACGCGCTGCCAGGCGTGCGCGAGGGGTGCACGATGTGCGTGAGTTGGGTCAGGGGGTGGCGTACGGCCAGGAGATGGTCAGCCGGAGTGGTTCGGGGTCCCTGGGCGCGTTGTGCCAGATCTCCCGCGGCGGCCCGACCGGGGTGCGGCCGCTGTCGGTGATCCAGCTGTGCACCTCGTCGTAGAGCGCGAGGATGTCCGGGAAGTCGGTCTCGGCGCCCTCGGCGAACCGTTCCGCGACCGTGCCACCGGCCAGTCGATAGCTGCGGACGTCGTCGGCAGCCTCGAGTGAGGTCAGGCCGTCGACCGGGAGCACGATCTCCAGCGGTCCGTCGCAGTCGTCGGTGACGGGGGCATGGAAGATCCCGAACGCCGGGCCGACGACGGCCAGGCCGGCCTCGGCGGCGAGTTCGCGGAGTCGGTCGACCTGTCCGCTGATCACCTGGTCCATCTCGTACGGGCTCATCCGGCGCAGCACGCTCAGCACCGCGCGATCGGTCTCGACCCGGGTAGCCATCTCGGTCATGGTGGACTCTCCTCTCAGTTGGAGCCGGGCTCGGCTGAGCACGGCCTGGTTCATCTCGGCTCGCTGCCGGGAAGCTCGGGCGGCACGTTCGAGCTCGGCCGGGGCGTCGCCCGGTGGTGCGTCGACGATCTGGCCGATCTCGTCCAGGCTCAGCTCAGCGGAGCGCAGCAGTGCGATCAGCCAGCCGGTACGCACCTGATCTGCCGCGTAGTAGCGGTAGCCGTTGGCCGGATCGACGAACCGTGGCAGCAGCAGTCCGCGGTCGGCGTACAGGCGCAGCGCCTTGGCGGACAGCAAGGTGGCCTGCCCGAACCGGCCGGCCGTCATCAGCTCGCCGGCTTCTCCCGTTCCCGAGGTCATGGGCGGAGCCTCTCGGGAGTGCAGGAGCGGTTCTGGCCGACACGCCCACTCTGTCCAGGCACTGCCGTCTCGCTCAGAACCGTGACGAACGAGCGAGATCGCGCGCAGCCCATGACCTCGGAGCGCGGAGCGCGACAATCCAACACGGTCATGGCTCCACTCTGCGGCTCGCCCCAGGGGCGAGGTCAACCGGCATCGAACAGACCGGTTGGATGGCCGGGTGACCGATCTGCTCAGGGTCTACGACAGCCAGCTGCGGGAGGCGGCCGAGGTCGCGACCGCAACCCGGTGCCGGCGGCACGGACCACTGCTGTGGGCGGAGTACGAGGACGGCCAGGGATTCGTCACGTACGGACCGCTCGGCCCGCTGGACAACGAGCGGCTCCGCGATCTGGTCGCCGCCACGGTCGCTCACTTCGTCGCCCAGCCGCAGATCACGACGGTCGAGTGGAAGACCCGCGGTCACGACCCGATTCCGGCGCTCGGCGCGATCCTGCAGGCGTACGGCTTCGTGCCGGGCGAGGAGGAGTCGGTGATGATGGGCGAAGCTCAGCGGCTCGCGCAGGACGTGGCGTTGCCCGCCGGGGTGACAGTCCGGCCGATCCGCGACCGCGGGGACATCGAAAGGGCGGCTGCCCTCGCTGACGAGGTGTTCGGGTCGGCTACGAGCCCGGCCCGGATCGAGGAGTGGGTACGGCGGACGTCGCCGGCGGTCGACGAGATCGAGCTGTGGGTGGCCGAGGCCGATGGCCAGATGATCAGCGGCGGCCGGCTCGACCCGGTGCCGGGCACCGCGGTGGCCGGGATCTGGGGCGGTGGAACGCTGGCGGCCTGGCGCGGTCGAGGGATCTACCGGGCGCTGCTGGCCGAACGGGCCCGGTCGGCGCTGCGTCGCGGCTACGCCGTGCTGCACAGTGACTCGACCGCGTACTCCCGCCCGATCCTGGAGCGTTCAGGGTTCGTCCGGGTCACGAGCACGACCCCGTACGAGTGGAGGCGTCCGTGATCGGGTCAGAGGTCTCGCGTGCGGTGACCGCGGCCAGGTCGATCGCGTCGGCGCTCGGTCTGAGGGTCGACGACGCGATCGTCCTGCACAACTCGAACAAGCTGACGCTGCGTCTGCGGCCCTGCGACATCGTCGCCCGGGTGGCACCGGTGGCGCAGCAGGCCCTCGAGTTCGAGATCGCCATCGCCCGACGGCTCGCAGAATCCGAGAGCCCGGTGGCCGCTCTCGATCCTCGGGTGGAGCCACGGGTCCACCTGCGTGATGGTTTCGCCGTCACGTTGTGGACCTACTACGAGCCGGTCGGGACGCCGGTGCCGGCCGCCGACTACGCCGATGCGCTCCGCCGACTCCACGCCGGCATGAGGGCGGTGGACATCGAGGCGCCGCTGGCCACCGATCGGGTGGCGTCGGCTCAACGGATCGTCGCCAGTCGCGACCTCTCCCCTGCCCTGGCCGAGGCGGACCGGACGTTGCTCGCCGACACCTTGAGCCGACTCGGCGGAGTGGTCGGCGCGCGGACCGATGTCCAGCTGCTGCACGGCGAGCCACACCCCGGCAACGTGGTGGCCACCGAGCGTGGGTTGGTGTTCGTCGATCTCGAGACGTGTTGTCGCGGACCCGTCGAGTTCGATCTCGCTCATGCACCCGACGCCGTCGCCGAACACTACCCAGGCGTCGATCGTGACCTGCTGCGCGACTGCCGGGTCTTGATGCTGGCCATGATCACGGCATGGCGCTGGGATCCTGACGACCAGCTGCCGAGCGGGCGGCAGCTGGCCGCAGAGTGGCTCGGCCAGATCAAAGCAGCACGTGCTCGACCGGATCAGGAGACGCTCGGCTGATCAGACCGGCTTCAGAGATCCACCGACTCGTTGGTGGCCACATCGGGCTGCTTGCCGGTGATGATCGCTGTGGCGTACTTGATCAGGGACACCGGCTTGGGGCTGTCCATCGTCCAGTACTCCGCGGAGTCGGCGTGCACCTTCAACAGCGCCACCGACGGGTCGTCCCGACCCTGCTCGAACCAGGCCTCGGCGTGCGGGTTCCACAGCTCGTCGATCATCGCCTGGTCCCGGGTCACCGTCGCCGTACCGGCGATCGAGAGGTAGTCGTCGCCGCACTGCATGCTGGCGTTGACGTGGCTGTCGGCGGCCACCTGGTCGGTTTTCGACGACGGATCCATGGTGAAGAAGTAGAGGTCGCCGTCGAAGTCACGCTTCAGCACCGCCAGTGGACGGCTCAGCAGTCGGCCGTCGGAAGCGCTGGTGGTGACAAAGGCGTAGCGAGCCTTGGAGATCAGCTCGCCGACCCGTTCGAACTCAGAGGTGGCGGTGTCAGTCATGCCTCGACCGTACGCTGAGTGGTTTACGGCGTAAGCATCGGGTCCGAGTGACCGGTCGACTCCCGACCGAGCGCCGGCTACTCCAGTCCGAGGCTTTTCAACGTGTCGTGCAGGGTGCTCGCCGACTGGTCCAGCCAGCCGGCCTCGTGCTCGTCCATCGGGGTGTCGAGCACCCGCTCGATCCCGTGGGCGCCGACCACGCACGGCACACTGAGCGCGATGCCACTGATCCCCCGATAGTCGCGCAAGGTGCTGCTGACCGGCATCACCGCGTGCTCGTCGCGAAGCACGGCCTCGACGATCCGCGCGCCGCTCAGGCCGATGGCGTAGTTGGTCGCGCCCTTGCCCGCGATGATCTTGTACGCGGCGTGGGCGACGTCGTCGTGGATGGCCGCCCGAACGTCGCCGGAGAACAACCGCTCCCCGTCGCGATCGGTCCACTCGCGCAGCGGCACGGTGCCGATCCTGGCCTGGGACCAGAGCGGGAACTCGGTGTCTCCGTGCTCCCCGAGCATCATCGCGTGCACGCTCTGCTGGGCGACGCCGGACTTGGCGCCGATGAGCCAGCGCAGCCGGGCCGAGTCCAGCACGCAGCCCGACCCGAAGAGCCGACCGTGGGGAAGTCCCGAGATCTGTGCCGCAGCCACGGTGAGCACATCGACCGGGTTGCTGACCAGGATGTAGATCGCGTCCGGAGCATGGTGCAGCAGCTGGGGCATCAGGACCTCGAGGATGCCGACGTTCGTCCCGGCCAGCTCGAGCCGGGTCTGTCCGGGCTTCTGCTTGGCCCCGGCGGTGATCACCACGATCGAGGCGCCCTCGACGCAGGAGATGTCGGAGCCGCCGGACACCCGCGACGTGCCGGTGAACTGCGTGCCGTGGGCGAGATCCAGCACCTCGGCCTCAGTCTTCTCCTCGGCGATGTCGTACAAGATCACCTCGGAGGCGGATCCGCGGATCAGGGCCGCGTAGGCCAGAGAGCTGCCGACGCTGCCGGCACCGACGACTGCCAGCCGGGAGATGAGGCTCATGCGGCGATCATTCCCGATGCCGCTCGACCGCCGATGACCGGGCGCAGCGCCGTCCGGGGCCGCGCCATAGACTCGGCGCGCACGATCTGATTCAGTAACGCGGACGAAGGAGAAGACACGATGAAGTTCAGGACCCTGGTGTTCGCGGCCGGCGCAGCCGCGGTGGGCTACGTGCTCGGGACGAAGGCGGGACGGGCTCAGTTCGAGCAGCTCAAGGCGAAGGCGGATGAGCTCGCTCACGATCCGCGGGTGCGCTCCGGCGTCTCCTCGATCGCGGGCGAGGTGGCGAAGAACGCCGACAAGCTGCCCGACCCGGTCGCCGGCGCCGTACGCGCGGCCGCGGATGCCGTCCAGTCGGCGACGACCGACGACCCGCCCGTCACCGACCGCCCCAGCAGCGTCTAGGTGAGGGGGAACGGCGGCCGTAGGTTGCCGTTCGCCAGCCGGTTCGTCGGCCTGCTGCTCGAGGTCAGCAACTCGGGCTCACCCCAGGCCCGCTGACGCGCGCCTGCAGCGTGGAAGGGCGTAGGGTCACCAGGCCGCGGTCCGGCCCACGCCGGTCAGCCGGACGACCGCCTCGCCGGCCTCGTCGCTGGCTGCCAGGTCGATCTCTGCGGTGATCGAGTAGTCGTGATCACCGTCGGGATCGTCCAGGACCTGCCGCACCTGCCAGGTCGCCTCCCGCCGGTCGATGATCAACAGCGCCGGACCGCGGGCGTTCGCCCCGGTCTGCGGACTCGGGTGCTCGGCGAAGTAGTCCGCCATCGCGGCCTCCCACTCCGCGGCCCCCCAACCGGCCTCAGCGTCGAGCTCCCCCAGCTCGAACCACCGGCGTCGAGCAGCGAGCTCCACCCGCCGGAACAAGGCGTTGCGGACCAGCACGGTGAACGCCCGGACGTTGCTGGTGACGGCCGGCGGCCGCCGGTCGGACTCGGCGATCAGCTCGGCCTCGGGATCTGGCCTACCGCGGAGCGGATCCTGATCAGGACTGATCAGCTTTTCCCACTCGTCCAGCAGGCTGGAGTCGGTCTGTCGAACCAGTTCGCCGAGCCAGGCGATCAGATCCTCCAGCGACTCGGTCCGCTTCGTCTCCGGTACGGTCTGCCGCAGCGCCTTGTAGGCGTCGGCGAGGTAGCGCAGCACCATCCCCTCGGCCCGGGCCAGCCGGTAGAACGCCACGTACTCGGTGAAGGTCATCGACCGCTCGAACAGATCTCGGGCCACCGACTTCGGCGCCAGCGCATGATCCAGCACCCAGGGATGGCTCCGCGCGTACGCCTGGTAGCCCACCTCCAGCAGCTCGGCCAGCGGACGGGGGTAGGTGACGTCCTCCAGCAGCTCCATCCGCTCTTCGTACTCCAGGCCCTCCCGCTTCATCGCCTCGACCGCCTCACCTCGGGCCATCGACCGCTGTGCCGACAGCACCGGCCGCGGGTCCTCCAAGATCGACTCGATCACCGACAGCACCTCGAGGTGGTAGTCCTCGGCTTGTTGATCAAGAAGGTCCACCGCTGCCAGCGCGAACGGTGAGAGCGGCTGGTTGAGGGCGAAGTCGGCCTGCAGGTCGACTGTGAGACGGGCCAGCCGACCATTATGGTCGGGCTCGGTCAGCCGCTCCACCACGCCGGTGTCGAGCAGACCGCGGTAGATGGTCAAGGCGTCGTGCACGTGCTTGCGGTTGCGTCGAGGCGGCTCGTCGTTGTCGGTCAGCAGCTGGCGCATCGCGGTCCAGCAGTTTCCCGGCCCTGACACCTGGTTGATGATCATGGCGTGGGTGACGCCGAAGCTGGACTCCAGCGGCTCCGGCGGTGCAGCGATCAACCTGTCGTAGGTCGGCTCACCGTAGCCGACCGTGCCCTCCGGCGGCTTCTTGCGCACCACCTTGCGC
>DASQLI010000064.1:0-2952 GCA_035630075.1 Microlunatus sp. | reverse complement strand
CCCAAGGCATCACCTACGTCGGTAACGGCAGATCCCCCGGATCACGCCCCGGAAACTCCGAAAAGTCACCGAAGTCCTGACACACCAACTGTCACCCAAGTCCTGATGCAGAACTGTCACCCATGTCCTGAGACATCACAGTCCCCGAGCGACTCCTCCAACCACGACTCGAACATAAAGTCGATTATAGCCTCCGAATCGCGCGAGATCCAGGCTGGTTGATCGAGATTTCCTTTATTTTCTTGACAATCACGGTGCTGTCGCCGGAAGGCGAAGCTGGTTTCGCCACCAGCTTGGGGGCAAGATCGGGATCCTCTGTCAACGGATGGTCAGAGCCGAGCCAGCTCACGTCGCACCGCTGGAGTGAGGAGACGACGTCGCGGTGACGGAAACTCGGCCTCTACTGCGGCAACTTGAGCCGAGCGACAGTGCTGCTCGGTGACTCGGCGAGTCCGGTCGCCAGAAGCTGGCGGTCGGCGCTGACCAAGGGCATGTTCAGCTTGTCCGCCGCGGCCGCCCAGCTCGCGTCGTAGAACGAGAGGCGATGGTGGTGGGCCAGTGCCGCCGCGCGCCGCAGCCAGTCGGCGGTCATGACGAGCGGTGGCCCGAGCACGGTGTGAAGGTCGTCGAGCTGGTCTGCAACCTCGGTTGGCCCCCATCGCAGCGCACGAAGGAGGTCGTTGCCGACTTCGTAGACGGCCAGATCGAGCACGTGTGCGTCGAGGTCACCCGAGACATGCGCCCGTCGGAGGATGCGAGACTCCGCTAGCTCGCTCTCACCTTCGCCGTGGAACCACTTGATCAGGACGGAGGTGTCGATCAGCAGATGGGTCACGGCCGCGCATCGCGTTCAGTCCGGACGAGCTCAGCGGCTTCGAAGGCTCCGGACTCGCGAAAGCGCTGCTCAGACCGTTCGATCGCCGCTGCGACCAAGGCGTTGTCCCGCCGGGACAGCTCTCGTCGCGCCGCCGCAGCGAGGAGAGCGCTGCGACTGGTGGATCGCCGCTCGGCCTCGTCGTCGATCTGCGCCAGGAGGTCCTCCGGGAGCGAAATCATCACCTTGGACATACCAGGAGTATAGCCCTTGGTATTGCTAGGCCGGGGCGCGCTGCTACTCGAGGACGCCGCTGCTCGCCAGACCCTGAGCCAGCTGGGACACCGCCTCGTCGACCAGCGACGAGTCCAGGTTCCCGTAGCCGAGAACGAGCCGGATCGCCTCCGTGGCTGGCCCGGCCCGGAAGTCGTCGGTGCACCCGACCGCCAGCTGCCGCTCGGACAGCGCGGTACGCACGATCGACCAGTTGCTGCCGTCCGGTAGCCCGAGAGTCAGATGGAGCCCGGCGGCGGCTCCGCCGACGGGCAGCGACGGCAGCCGCCGATCGAGCGCCGCGATCAGGGCGTCGCGTCGCCGACGGTAACGATGCCGCATGCTGCGCAGGTGACGGTCGTAGTCGCCGTTCGCCAGGAACTCCGTGAAGGTGGCCTGGAGCGGTGTGGAGGTGCCGCCGTCGGTCTGGAGCTTGGCCTGGGCCACCGGTTCGACCAGTCGCTCCGGCAGGGCCATCCAGGCCAGCCGCAGACCGGGAGCCAGGGACTTGCTCGTGGTCCCGATATAGGCCACCTGGTCCGGGATCAGGCCTTGGAGGGCGCCGACGGGAGCCCGGTCGTAGCGGAACTCGGCGTCGTAGTCGTCCTCGATCAGCAAGCCTCCTGAGGCGGCCCAGCGGATCAGGTCGGACCGGCGTTCGAGCGACAGGGTGGCGCCGGTGGGGAACTGGTGGGCGGGCGACAGCAGCACTGCGGCCAGATCGCCGTCCGTCAGCCGGTCGGTTCGGATGCCGTCGTCATCGACGGCCAACGGTCGCCACCGGGCACCGGACCGGCTGATCACCAGCTCGCGACCGACCATGCCGGGTTCCTCGATCCCCACCGTGCAAGCGCCGCCCTCGACCAGCACACTGGTGAGCAGCGAGAGACCGTTCGCGGCGCTCGAGCAGATGACCACGCGTTCCGCTTCGATGTCCACACCGCGTACGCGGCGTAGGTAGCCGGCCAGCTCGACCCGGAGCGGCCACCACCCGTGCGGGTCGGGGTAGGTCAACAGGCTGGTCGGCGTCCGGGCCAGGGCTCGGTTGGTCGCCCGCCGCCAGGTCGCCGCGGGGAAGGCTGCGAGATCGGGGATCCCCGGGCGCAGGTCGTACCGGATGCGGGGCGACTCGGCCCGGAGCGAGCCGGACACGCTGGCCGTGACGGTCTCGCCGACGACCGTGCCGGACCGCGGGGTCGATCGCAGGTACCCCTCGGCGACGAGCTGGTCGTAGACCTCCACCACGAGCCGCCGAGACACGGAGAGGTCGGCGGCCAGGGCTCGGCTGGAAGGGATCGGTCGCCCGGCCGGCAGCGCCCCGGAGCGGATCACCTCCCGCAGCCCGGCGGTGAGCTGCGCGCGCAAACTCGTCGGGCCGCCGCGAGTGAGGGGGAGCAACAACTCGATGCCAGCGGATCTGGTACCCGATCCAGTCATCGTTCTGGACCTTAGCAGGGTTCCAGCACCTTTCGTACGGTGGCAATCCGTCCACTACCTGAGGAGTCGAAAGATGGAACGTGAGGGTAACGGCACCGCATCGGCGGTCGGCCTGGCAGAGCGCGATGATCTGGTAGTCCAGCGCTTCCGGATCGCTGTCCCGGCGGCGGAGCTGGACGACCTGCACGACCGGATCCGTCGAACACGCTGGCCGCAGTCGTGGTCCGATGACGGTTGGACCCGAGGCGTCCCGATCGACTACCTGCGCCACCTCGCCGACTACTGGTTGAACCACTACGACTGGCGTCGAGCCGAGGCCGAGCTGAACACCATCCCGCAGTTCATGGTCACCATCGACGGCCAACCGATCCACCTGATGTACGTCCGGTCCCCGGAGCCGGACGCCATCCCCTTGGTGCTGACGCACG
>DASQLI010000063.1:0-11426 GCA_035630075.1 Microlunatus sp. | reverse complement strand
AGCGAGCACGACTCGACGATCTTGTACGAGCCGTCCTTGGCCACGTGCTCCATCAGCACCACGACCTTCTTGGCCCCGTGCACGAGGTCCATCGCCCCGCCCATGCCCTTGATCATCTTCCCGGGGATCATCCAGTTGGCGATGTCGCCGCTGCTCGAGACCTGCATGGCGCCGAGGATCGCGGCGTCGATCTTGCCGCCGCGGATCATGCCGAAAGAGGTCGCCGAATCGAAGAAGGACGCGCCCTTGCGGATGGTGACCGTCTCTTTGCCGGCGTTGATCAGGTCAGGGTCCTCCTCACCGTCGTACGGATAGGCGCCGACGCCGAGGATGCCGTTCTCCGACTGCAGCACCAGCTCCACCTCGTCGGGCACGTAGTTCGGCACCAGGGTCGGCAGGCCGATACCTAGATTCACGTAGTCGCCGTCGGCCAGCTCGGCCGCGGCACGGGCGGCCATCTCCTCCCTGGTCCAGCCCATCAGCCATCCTCCACCGAGGCGGCACCCGGTCGCGGCCGTACGGTCCGCCGCTCGATCCGTTTGTCGGCCGCCTGCTCGGGCGTCAGCGCCACCACCCGGTGGACGTAGACGCCGGGGGTGTGGATCTGGTCCGGGTCCAGATCGCCGGGCTCGACCAGCTCCTCGACCTCGGCAATCGTGATCCGGCCGCACATGGCAGCCAGTGGGTTGAAGTTGCGGGCCGACGCGCGGAAGACCAGGTTGCCGTGTCGGTCACCGCGCCGGGCGCGGACCAGCCCGAAGTCGGCGACGATCGCCCGCTCGAGCACGAACTCCCTGGGTCCTTCGGAGGTGTCGAAGACATCGGTCGGCTTGGCCGGAGACGCCATCGCGACCGTGCCGTCGCTGCCGTAGCGCCAGGGCAATCCGCCGTCGGCGACCTGGGTGCCGACTCCGCTGGCGGTGAAGAACGCCGGTATCCCGGAACCTCCGGCCCGCATCCGCTCGGCCAGCGTGCCCTGCGGGGTGAGCTCGACCTCGAGCTCACCGGCGAGGTACTGCCGAGCGAACTCCTTGTTCTCCCCGACGTAGCTCGCCACCACGCGTCGAAGCCGGCCGGCTCCCAGCAAGAGGCCGAGACCCCAGTCGTCCACCCCGGCGTTGTTGGAGATCACCTCCAGGTCGGCGACGCCGGCTTCGAACAAGGCGTTGATCAGGGTCGACGGGATGCCGCACAGCCCGAATCCACCGACCGCCAGCGACGCGCCCGCCCGCACGTCGGCGATGGCCTCCGCCGCGGATCCGACCAGCTTGTCCACTTCCGCTCCCGCCATCGACGACCGTCACCGCAGTCAACCGGGCGACCACCGACCGGTCAACCACGGGGGTCTCAGTTCAGGCCGAGACGCTCCCGCAGGGCAGCCTCGTCCTCGGCGCTGAGGTTCGATTCGATCAACTCCATCTTGGTGCCGACGAACCGCTGCCGGATCCGGTCGGTGACGGCTCCGGAGGTCAGCAGGAACAACGCCGACGTGCCCTCGGTGACCTGCTCCTGCACGTTCTTGACAAAGTCACGGTCGAGCCCGGCGTCTTCCAGGTGGCCCCAGATCGCTCCGCTGGCCGCGCCGACGCCGACCCCGATGATGGGAACGAAGAAGAGGATGCCGAACAAGAATCCCCAGAACGCCCCGCCGAGCGCGTACCGGCCGGTCAAGTCGTTGAGCTGTCGGGTCTTGGGCTTCTTGTCCCCGGCGGGCCATTCCACGATGGCTGCCTCCTGGACATCGATCAGGCCCTCGTTGTTGAGCTCCTTCAGGGTCCGCATCGCCAGGGACGCACCGTCCGGTCGATCGAACTTCCACGCGGTCAGGGTTGCCATCGCATCCTCGCTCTCGTCAGCCGGAAGGGTCAGACCGAACGCTACCTACTCGATCCGGGCGACGGACTCCCCCCTGGCAGGTGAACTTTGGGCCCGGCTCGCCACGGCTCGGCCACGGGGTGCTCGACGAGCATCTCCGGTGCCCGTGTGACGAGCAGCCAGGCGGGCAGAATGACCAGGCAGAGGACGGGCAGCAGCGTCACGTCGCCGGTGATCGTGGCGGCGAGGAAGAGGGCCACCCAGCCGTCGCGGGCGACGGTGAGCGTGACCCCCATGACGCCGCAGGCCACGGCCAGCGCGACCGGCATGCCCGGCACCAGGTCATGGGCCAGCAGACCGAGCGCAACGCCGATGAACACCGCCGGGAAGATGCGGCCACCGCGGAAGCCGGATGCCGCCGCGACCAGCAAGGCCACGAGCTTGACCACCGCGAACAGGATCAAGGTGCCGATTCCCCAGCCGTCGACGTCGGCCAACAGCTCGCCGGTCTGGGCCAGTCCCTTGAACAGGGTGAGCTCGCCCCCGATCGCTCCGAGCAGGCCGAGCACGATGCCGCCCAGCGTGACGTAGACGAGCGGGTTGCGGAGTCGGTGGAAGAAGGTGTGCACGGCCGGCAACGCGAAGGCGATCGGCAGCGCCACGCCCGCAGTCGCGGTCGCGACCAGCGCTCCGGTCAGCAGGTCGATCAGGTGCGGAGCCCCGTACGCCGGCAGGTCGAAGGTCATGCTGGGGGCACCGAGCAGCCGCATGGTGATCGCCCCGGCACCGGCGGCGACCAACGGCACGAACAGCCTGTCCCACAGGGCACCGCCCCGTCCCCTGGCTGCGGTCGGCGAGGACGCCATCGTGCCGGTCAGGATCAGCGCGGCAGCGAGCGGGGTGCCGAACAGCGCGGCTATGGTCGCCGAGGTGGCCACCATCATGATCAACGCCGGTGGCACCTTGGACCACAGCCGACCCACGAGCGCGATCGCCAGCGAGACGTTGATGGCGATGATCGGGTTCTCCGGACCCAGACTCACCCCACCCGCGAGCGACAGCAGGACCGCGAGCACCAGGCTGGGCACGGCTGACGGGGGCAGCGGTTCGGCCACCAGCTCGGTCGTCGCGGAGTCCTGACCGCCGTGGCCAGGCACCTTCCACACGACCAGTCCGACCGCAGCGCCGATCAGCGTCAAGACCACGAAGATCCACATTCGGCGGCACCCCGAGCGGTTGAACCCGACGGCCCGTACCGACACGCTCATCCACGACGGGTGATGTCGAGCCAGTCGCCGTGTGTCACCGTACGATCGCCAACAAGATGAATTCCCCCTGGTAGGAGCGATCATGACCCCATCGAAATCGTCGTCGGACACCAAGCAGGCCGTAGCTACCGGTGCGACGATCGGCGCGGCGGCGCTGCTCGGCGTCGTCGGCGTCCTCGGCCTGCTCCAAGGCCTCGCGGCGATCCTGACCGGACCGTCGTTCGTGATCGGCTTCGAGTACGTCTACAAGATCGACCCCAGCGGCTGGGGGTGGATCCACCTGATCGTCTCGGCGGCGGCGATCGCCGTGGCGGTCGGCCTGTTCCTCGGCAAGACCTGGGGGGCGGTGGGTGCCATCGTGATCGCCGGCCTGTCCATCGTGATCAACTTCATCTGGCTGCCCTACTACCCCTGGTGGTCGATCATCCTGATCGCCATCGACGTCTTCATCATCTGGGCGGTCAGCGTCTCGCGGCAGAGCCCGGCCGACCGGCTCTGAGCACACGATGACGATCGGGCCCCACACCGGACCCGCCCTGAGCGGGCGGCAGGGCTTCAGCCCCGCCAGCCGGGTGCTGCTGACCCTCGCGGCGGCGACCGTTGCGATCGCCGGGCTTCACATGGCCCGCGGAGTGATCGCGCCGCTGGCCATCGCGGCCCTGGTGGTGATGGTCGCCCACTCGGCTCGTCGCCCGTTGGACCGTCGCGGCGTACCTTCTGCTGTGGCCACGGCGGCGGTGATCGTGGTGGCGTACCTGATCTTGCTGGTGATGGGAGTGCTCCTGCTGATCGCGGTGTCCCAGTTCGTCCAGCTGCTACCGCAGTACGCCGACCAGCTCGCCGCCACGGAGGACCAGCTGGTCAAGCAGGTCAGCCAGCTCGGTCTGGACACGAGCAGCGCGAAGAGCCTGGTCTCCTCGATCAATCCCGCCAAGCTGCTGGGTCTTGCCGGCGCGGTGAGCAGCGCGGTCCTGGGTGCAGGCACCGCCTTCTTCTTCGTCCTCGCCTACATCGTCTTCATGGCCGCCGACGCCGGTGGGTTCGGCGGTCTGGTCCAACGGTTCGCGGACAGCAAGGCCGGCGTCATCGAGTCCTTGACCCGCTTCTCGAAGGCGGTCCGCAAGTACCTGATGGTGAACACCGTGTTCGGCGCGATCGTGGCCGTCCTGGACGGCATCGTGCTGATCGTCCTCGGGGTACCGGGGACCCTGCTGTGGGTCATCCTGGCCTTCGTCACCAACTACATCCCCAACATCGGGTTCGTCATCGCGCTCATCCCACCCGCCCTGCTGGCGTTGCTGACCGGGGGCTGGGCCGACGCTCTGGCGGTGATCATCGCCTACTGCCTGATCAACGTGACGATGCAGACCTTCATCCAGCCGAAGTTCGTCAGCGACGCCGTGAATCTCAGTCTGACGCTGACCTTCTTCTCAGTCATCTTCTGGGCCGTCGTGCTGGGTCCGATCGGCGCGGTCCTGGCCATCCCGGCCACGCTGCTGGTCAGGGCGATGCTCCTGGAGCTCGATCCCGAGGCCGTCTGGGCGCGTTGGGTCACCGGCGACCAGGTCGAGCCGTCGGGCTCGGCCCCACCACCGGAGCCCCCAACGGACCCGCCTCCAGCGATGGCGCGGGAGGACGCGCCGGTGGACGAGTCGGCGACCACCGCCTGACCCGCCCGCTGGCGCTCACAGGTCTCGTAGCCAGTCGGCGAAGGTCTGCTCGGCCAGCACGACGTCGGCCTGCGGCAGCAGAGTCCCGTCACGTTGGGCTCGTCCGAGCGCTCCGGGCAGCGAGACCGTCGGAATCCATGATCGCGAGCCGATCGCCCACGCGTACTCCTTGATCATCGCATCCAGCGCCTCGGTCCGCGGTCCAGCGGTCTCCACCACGGAGTCCGCCGGCGTTCCGGTCGCGAGGTCGACCAGCTGGGCAGCGACCTCGCTTGCCGCGACCGGCTGGATGCGCATCCTCGGCGCCAGATGCAGCGGCCCGATGTGTGCGGTGTCGTACGCGATCTTCGCCATCTCGTGGAACTGGGTGGCTCGCAGGATCGTCCAGGGGAGCGGCCCGCGTTCCACGAGCCGTTCCTGAGCACGTTTCCCGGCGTAGTAGCCGTACGGTGCGCGGTTGACGCCGACGATCGACAGCGCCACGTGGTGGGCCACGCCCGCTCGGTCACCGGCGGCCAGCAGGTTCTGGCTCACGGCGGTGAAGAACGCCGCGCTGCGCCGTGCCGACAGCGTCGTCAGGTTGGTCACGTCGATCACTGCGCCCACGTCCGCGAGCACGCCCTCCTCCAGACCGGTGCCACGAACCAGATCGACGCCCCGACTCCGGGCCAGCACGACGACCTCGTGACCTGCGGCGCCGACCCGGTCGACCACCATGGAGCCGACCAAACCGGTCCCCCCGGCCACGGCGATCCTCATCGTTGTGCTCCTTCGGTGACCCTGTGCGACTCCCGGACCGAGCCCGGCAGACGGACGCCGACATCAAGCCTGCGGCAGCCACTCCTCGATGGCGGCGACCACCATGGGATCCTGCGGCACCGTCCGCGGTCGGAATCGCTTGACCTCACCACGTGGGTTGACCAGGAACTTCTCGAAGTTCCAGGTGACCCGGCCGGCCTTGCCGTCGGCGTCGGGTGTGGCCTTGAGCGCCCGGTAGAGCGGGTGAGCCTGCTTGCCGTTGACCCGGACCTTCGCTGTCATCGGGAAGGTCACGCCCCAGGTCAGCGAGCAGTAGTCGGCGATCTCGGCTTCGGAGCCGCCCTCCTGCAGGAACTGGTTGCTCGGGAAGCCGATCACGGTGAAGCCTCGGTCGCCGTACGCCTCCTGCAGCGCCTCCAGCTGCTCGTACTGCGGCGTCAACCCGCAGCGCGACGCGACGTTGACCACCAGCGCCAGCCGACCGTCGGCGAGGGCACCGAAAGTGGACTCCTCTCCCGTGATCCTCGTGACGGGGATGTCGATCAGCTCCATCGGGTGCTCCTTCACGTGCTACCTGGTACGCGGTCTCATCGCTCCCAGAGTGCCGCGTCCCCCAAAGCCGCCGACGTCAGGCGACGGCAGCTGGACCGACGCGACACCGGGCGTGCCCACCCGGGAGGATCCGTGAGAACGTTAACCGGACAGCGACCCGGGGAGGTTCAGCGACAGATGAGCGACGAGGCAACGGACGCCCGTGACGTGATCGACCAAAGCCTGACCGCGTTGGGGATCGAGCTCGGGTCGACCAGGATCAAGGCCGTGCTGATCGGACCCGACCACACCCCGCTGGCGACCGCCGGCCACTCCTGGGAGAACCAGTTCGTCGACCGGCTGTGGACCTATTCGCTGGAGTCCGTGTGGTTCGGACTGCAGGCGTGCTACGCCGAATTGGTCGCCGACGTCCGCGACCGGTACGACGTGGAGCTCGCCAGCGTCGGCGCGCTGGGCGTATCGGCCATGATGCACGGCTACCTGGCCTTCGACGCCGAGGGTGAGCTGCTCGTCCCGTTCCGAACCTGGCGGAACACCAACACCGGCCCGGCCGTGGAGGCCCTGAGCGAAGCGTTCGGCCACAACATCCCGCACCGCTGGAGCATCGCCCACCTCTACCAGGCGGTGCTCGATCAGGAGCCGCACGTCGATCGGATCGCGCACCTGACCACACTGGCCGGGTACGTGCACGAGCAGCTGACGGGCGAGCAGGTCCTCGGGGTCGGCGACGCCAGCGGCATGTTCCCGATCGACACCACGGCCGGAAGCTACGACGCCGCCATGATCGCCACCTTCGACGACCTGGTCGCCGACCGCGACCTTCCGTGGCGGCTGAGCGACCTGCTGCCGACGATCCGTACCGCCGGGGAGGACGCCGGGACGCTCACCGAAACCGGTGCCCGTCGACTCGATCCCACCGGTCGGCTGCGACCCGGCATCCCGCTCTGCCCGCCGGAGGGCGACGCCGGCACGGGCATGGTCGCCACCAACTCGGTGGCGCCGCGCACCGGCAACGTCAGCGCCGGAACCAGCATCTTTGCCATGGTGGTGCTGGAGCACCCGCTCTCCCGGGTGCACCACGAGCTCGACCTGGTCACCACTCCTGCGGGCGACCCGGTCGCCATGGTGCACTGCAACAACGGCGCGAGCGAGCTCAACGCCTGGGTCGGGCTGTTCGCCGAGTTCGCCACGGCGATCGGTGCCGACATCGACACGACGACCGTGTTCGAAACCCTGTTCCGCGCCAGTCTCTCCGGACGTCCGGACGGCGGCGGGCTGCTCGCCTACAACTACCTGTCCGGGGAGCCGATCACCGGACTCGAGGAGGGTCGGCCGCTGTTCGTGCGTTCCCCCGACAGCACCTTCGACCTCGCCACCTTCATGCGCACCCAGCTGTTCGCCGCTCTGGCCACGCTGCGAGTCGGGATGGACGTGTTGCTGCAGGACGAGGGCGTCGGCCTGGACACGATGTTCGCGCACGGCGGTCTGTTCACCACCAAGGGCGTCGCACAGTCGTACTTGGCCGCGGCCATCGACACCCCGGTCACGGTCGGCGACACGGCCTCCGAGGGCGGTGCCTGGGGTATCGCCGTGCTCGCCGCCTACGTCAGCGATCGGAACCCGGAGCAGACCCTGGCCGACTACCTCGCCGAGCGGGTCTTCGCCGACGCCGATCAGGTCACCGTCGCCCCGGAGCCGGCCGACCGAGCAGGCTTCGACGCGTTCATGGCGCGGTACGTCGCTGCCCTTCCGGTCCAGCAGGCTGCCGTCCGACACACCTAGTGGACGCGTCGTCGGGTGCGCCATCCGGCGAGAGGATGTCGCCGTGACCTCTGCCGTCGTCCACCAGTCCGGGCAGCCGGCCGTGGCCTGGTCCTGGTCGCATGCGCTGGCCGGTGGGGTGTTCGCGCTGCCTGCGGCGGTGGGGTGCCTGATCGACCCGCAGCTGGGCGTCCCCCTGGCGGTCGGGGTGCTGCCGGCCGCCATGATCGGCATCCCGGGTCCGCGCCGGAAACGGCTGTCCATCCTGATCGTCGGCTCGCTGGTCGGGCTGTCCTTGTTCATCGGCGGAGCTTTAGCCCATCTGCCGACGTACGGGACGGCGCTGCTGCTGATCGCCACCGTGGTCGGCGCCGCGTTGCTCGCCGCCGTCGTGCCGGCCGGCCGGTTGGTGCTGTCCCTGTGCGCTCCGCTGGTCGGCGCCGGTCTCTCCTACGACGACTGGGCCACCTCGGCAACCACGATGTTGTTGCTGGTCGCCGGAGCCGCGTACGCCTGGCTGGTTGCTCTGCTGTGGCCGGAGCGGACAGCGCCGGATCGGCCGCAGGCGCCACTGCCACCTCGCTCGGCCATGCTCGACTACGGCGTCCGGATGGGGTTCGCGGCCGCGATCGTCTTCCTGATCGCCGCAGGGCTGGGGCTCGACCATCCGGGCTGGGCACCCGCCGCCTGCCTGCTGGTGGCTCGCCCCCAGCTCGATCTGTTGCAGAGCCGCGGTGTGGGCCGCGTGCTGTCGGTCGTCGTCGGCGCGCTGGCCGCCGGCCTGCTGCTGCACCTCTCGCCGCCGAGCGTCGTGTACGCGCTGGTCGCCGTCGCGGTGCTCTCGGCCGCGGCGGGCACGGTGGGCAGCCGCTGGTACATCACCTCAGCCTTCACCACCCTGCTGGTCTTCGTGATGTTGCTCAACGGCCACCTGGACGAAGGGCCGTCGAAGTTCGCCGAGCGCGTCGGCGAGACCGTCCTCGGTGTGGCCGCGGCCTATCTGTTCGGCTGGGCCATCCCGGTGCTGCGTCAGCGGACCCGCTCGTAGGGGAGGCCCTGCCCGGCGATCTGAGCGACTGGCTCGCCGATCTCAGCGCGTGGTCGGTGGTGCTGGCCGTCTTGTCGATGCGGGTCGAGTGGGTGCTCGCCCGGATGGCCCGCCGCACTGTGGCGACCCTGCTGGCCCGATTCCGTGGACTGTCGCCGGCCGCCACGAGCTGACGGGGCCGGGCCGTCTACTACGCCGTCCTGCTGCTGGCGGGCGACGGCACCACCCGGACGCCAGCGCCGAGGCGGGGCCGACAGACTGTGATCATGCTTCTCGATCTCGAAGACAAGGTGGTCGTCGTCACCGGAGCCGGCCGCGGCATCGGGCGAGCGATCGCCGAGGCGTTCCTCCGCGAGCGGTCGATCGTGGTCGTCAGCGACGTCAGCGCTTCGGCGCTCGCCTGGTTCGGCCCGGCCCTCGCCGACACCGGCCTCGACGGCAGCCCAGCCATCTGCGACGTCAGCGACACGGCTTCGGTCAACTCCATGATCACCGGGGCTGCCGACCGATACGGACGGATCGACGTTCTCGTCAACAACGCCGGGATCATGGGCGAGGGCCTGATCTCCGACCTCGACGACGAGACCTGGGACCGTTGCTTCGACGTCAACGTCGGTGGTGTGTTCAAGACGTGTCGCGCGGTGGCGCCGATCATGAAGAGCCAGCGCAGCGGCCGGATCATCAACGCGGCCTCGTTCGCGGCGATCGTGCCCAGCATCGGCAGCGCGGCTTACGCCGCCTCGAAGGCGGCGGTGGTGCAGCTGACCAGGACCCTGGCCGGCGAGCTCGGTCCGTGGAACGTCACGGTGAACGCATACGCGCCGGGCATGATCCCCAGCGGCATCAACACCTTCGCTCAGATGGAGCCGGCGGCCCAGGACCGGTTGCTGGACACCCTGACGCTGCGCCGCTGGGGCGAGCCGGCCGAGGTCGCTGATCTGATCTGCTTCCTGGCCAGCGATGCGGCCCGCTACATCACCGGGACGCTGGTCGACGTGAGCGGCGGCAAGCTCGCGACCCAGCTGCCGCAACGGGCGTACGAGATCGCGGAGCAGTCCTGATGAGCGTCCTCTGGGTGACCGGCGCCGGCAGCGGGATGGGCCGGGCCGCTGCGGTCGCGGCCGCTGCCGGGCGTCGGGTTGCGCTCAGTGGCCGCCGGGAGGAGCTCCTGACCGAGACGGCCGCGATGATCGAGCAGGCCGGCGGGGAGGCGATGGTGCTCCCGCTGGACGCCCGCAGTCCGGACGCCATCGCCGACGCCCGTGCTCGGATCCGCTCCCGATGGGGAGGTGTCGACGGTCTCGTGCTCTCCGCCGGGCTCAACACGCCTCGGCGGAGCTGGGGCGACCAGTCGATGACCGAGCTGGAGGCGGTGATCGCGACCAACCTGACGTCGGTCGCGCGGATGGTCGACGCCGTGCTGCCGGATCTGCGGGAGCGACGTGGCGGCCAGGTGGTGGTCGTCTCCTCGTACTCGGCCTGGCGGTTCAGCCCGTACGCCGGTGTCGCCTACAGTGCCAGCAAGTCGGCGCTGGCGTCGATCTGCCAGACGCTCAACGCCCAGGAGGCGGCACACGGCATCCGCGCCTGTCACCTGTGCCCCGGCGATGTGGACAGCGACTTCCTCGAGCTCCGCCCGGTGGTGCCGGATCCCGAGGCCCGAGCGGTGATGCTGACCCCCGAGGACGTGGGTCGGGCGGTGCTGTTCGTGCTGGACTCCCCACCCCACGTCCGGATCGACGAGCTGGTGATCAGCCCGGTCTCCCAGATCTGACTCACCGGCTGCCGGAGACCGCAGCTGGGCGCCGGGTTGAGCCTGAGAAGGTGCTACCGCACCGGCTGAGGGCACCATTGCGCGCTCTCGCACCTGCTTGACGTGAGAGCACGCCGAAGACGGTCAGGTCGACTCGGGCAGACGCCGTCGGCAGGCAGTCCGACGTCCCCCCAAATGCACAGCGCACACACAGTTCGTCCTGACCGAATGTGCCTAGGCTGATGCTCATGGACCCCGCCGGCGCTGGGCGACAACGAGGGTTTCGCGCGCCCGGCGCCGATCCAGCACTTCGCGACGGCCCCTCCGACACCGCGCCCGCCGACAACCCGACCGCTTCCGCCCCGACCGGCGAGGCCGAGCTGCTGCAGACACATCCGGAGCGGCCACATCCAGAACGACCCTCGCCCCTCGCCCGACCAGGCCGACACTGGGCTATCACCGGTGCCGGTGTCCTCGTCATCGCGATGGCGATCATCGCTGCTCTCGCCTTTCGACTGGGATCGAGCTCGGTCGACTCGGCCGCGCAGCCCAGCCAGACGCCGACGCCGGGTCCGGCGTCGGCGACGGCCCTTCCGGTCACCGACGTGTACCAACAGGTCGTGCCGTCCGTGGTGATGATCACCACGTCGAAGGGATCCCTCGGCTCCGGCGTGATCGTCAACGACACCGGACTGGTGCTCACGGCCTACCATGTCATCGCCGGCGGCGGCCGCATCTCGATCTCCTTCGCGGACGGGACCACGTCCACGGCGAAGGTCGCAGCGCGCTACCCGAAGACC
>DASQLI010000062.1:0-2942 GCA_035630075.1 Microlunatus sp. | reverse complement strand
ACGACACGCAGGTCACGACCTCATCACGGTCCGGCGGACGCGGGCGATGAGCCCGGAATCAGCGGTTAGGTTCGCCCCACTGAGCCGGTCCGCCCTGCCCGGGGCGGGCCGAGAGCACGACTGACAGCACACTGGGAGTTCCTTGATGCGCAACGGCAAGTCGGTTCGCACCATCGCCGTCTCCGCTGCCGCCCTGCTCGCACTCGCCGCCTGTGGCGGCGGTAGCGACGACGGTGGCGACGACACGGCAGACAGTGGTAGCGAAGAAAAGGTGATCAACATCTACGGCACCGACGGCAACGTCGGTGACCCGCTGGGTGAGCAGTTCGAGGATGAGGGCGCCCTCGAGGGCATGAAGGGCACGACGCCGCTCACCGACCTCTCGCCGGAGTTCCGCGACCGCCTGCTGGCGGTGGATCCCGACCTGGGCGAGACCTTCAACTACGCCGGTGAGTCCTACGACGCCGTCGTCATCGTCGCGCTCGCTGCCGCGATGGCGCAGTCGAACCAGGCCACCGCGTTCGGGCCGTACGTCAACGGCGTCACCTTCGGTGGCGACAAGTGCGAGGACTTCGCCTCCTGCCTCGAGATCATCTCGAGCGGCGGCAACCCGGACTACGACGGAGTCACCGGTCCGCTGGCGTTCGCCGACCCCGGTGAGCCGGCCGTGGCGAGCTTCGGCACGCTGCAGTTCGGCCCGGACAACAAGATCGACCCCTCGCTGACCGAGTACCTCGTGGTCGGCGACGAGGAGAACGCCGCCAGCGACGAGGGTCCGGCCGCGGCCGCCTTCGGCTCGGGTGACGGCACCGGCGTGCTGAAGTTCGGCACCCTGCTGCCCCTCACCGGCAGCCTCGCGTTCCTCGGCCCACCGGAGGTCGCCGGCGTCCAGCTGGCGATCAACGAGATCAACGAGGGCGGTGGCGTGCTCGGTGCCCCGGTCGAGGTGGTCTCCGGTGACTCCGGCGACACGTCCACCAACATCGCAACGCAGACGGTGGCCAGCCACCAGCAGGCCGGCGTCAACGCGATCATCGGTGCGGCGTCGTCCGACGTCACCAAGACGGTCATCGACACGGTGACCCAGGCGGGCATCCTGATGTTCTCGCCGGCCAACACGTCGGACTCGTTCACGACGTACGCGGACAACGGTCTGTACTTCCGGACCGCCCCGCCGGACCTCTTCCAGGGCCAGGTCCTCGCTGACCTGATCACCAAGGAAGGGAACCAGTCGGTCGGGATCCTGGCGCAGAACGGTGAGTACGGCACCGGTCTCGCCCAGGTGATCGCGGACAACCTGGACAACGCCGGTCTGAGCGACGTGGAGCAGGTCTACTACGACCCCAACGCGTCGGACTTCAGCGACGTCGTGCAGCAGATGGTGGACCTCAACCCGGACGCGATCGTCGTCATCGGCTTCGACGAGTCCGGTCGCATCATCCAGGTGATGAACGAGCAGGGCATCGGCCCGGCGCGTTGATCCACGGTTGAGGTGAGGGCCGGCGACAGTCGCTGACCCCAGCCTGAACCGGCAGTGGCCCGGCACCGATCTCGGTGCCGGGCCACTGTGCTGTCCGAGGGTGTTGGGTGTGCAGGCCGGGGCGAGCGGCGCCGCGGGGCCTGCGAAAGGAGAGCTCATGGGCAAGGTCCTCTACTCGGTGACCATGTCGCTCGACGGGTACATCGCCGGCCCGGGCGGGGACATGTCCTGGCTGACGCCGTACCTGGGCCCCAATCCCCAGGTGGATGCCCTGCAGCTCGACATCGGCGCCCTGCTCGTCGGCAATCGCACCTTCCGCGGCGATGACCCGAACCGCGGGACGGACCGGGAGGGTGCGTTCAGCGGAACGTGGACCGGCCCGTCCTTCGTCGTCACCCATCACCCGGCTGCCGACCCGTCGCCCGGGGTGAGATTCCTCCCGGACGTGTCGTCCGGTCTGGCGGCGGCCAGGGAGGCTGCAGGCGCGAGCTACGTCAACGTGCTCGGCGCCGACATCGCCCGGCAGTGCCTGGAGCTCGGTGAGCTCGACGAGGTCCTGGCGATCATCGCGCCGGTCCTTCTCGGCGACGGGACCCGGCTGTTCCAGCATCCGGGTGGCCGCCAGGTCTCCCTGGAGCGCCTCAGCGTGGAGACGGTCCCGCACGCGACGAACGTGTGGATGCGCATCCTCCGCTGACCGGACGGCGACTGCACCGAGGCACGAGTACGGCGAAGCCCCGGTCCCCGAGAGGGTGGCCGGGGCTTCGTCGAGCGCGCCTACTGGGCCTTGGCGAGCGTGCCCAGGTAGAGCTCGATGACCTTGGGGTCGTGCATCAGCGACTGACCGGTGTCGGTGTAGGCGTTGCGGCCCTGGTCCAGGACGTAGCCGCGGTCGCAGATCTGCAGGCACCGGCGGGCGTTCTGCTCGACCATGATGATCGAGACGCCGGTGGCGTTGATCCGCCGGCAGCGGATGAAGACCTCGTCCTGGTAGGCGGGGGAGAGGCCGGCGGACGGCTCGTCGAGCAGGAGCACCGACGGATCCATCATCAGGGCCCGGCCCATCGCCACCATCTGCCGCTCACCGCCCGACAGCGTGCCGGCCTTGGCCTTGCGCCGGTCGCCCAGGAGCGGGAACAGGTCGGCGACGTAGTCGAAGCGGTCTCCGAAGGTCTTCGACCGCAGCCACACGCCCATCTGCATGTTCTCCTCGATGGTGAGCGAGGGGAACACGTTGTTGTTCTGGGGAACGTAGCCGACGCCGAGTTGCACGAGGCGGTGGGCCGGCGCGGAGGTGATGTCCTCGCCGCGCAGGGTCACGTTGCCCGAGCGCACCGGGATGAGCCCGAACAGCGCCTTGAGCAGCGTCGACTTGCCGGCGCCGTTCGGGCCGATGATGCCGACCAGTTCGCCGTCCTGCAGGTAGAAGTCACAGCCCCGCAGGATGTTGACGCCCGGCACG
>DASQLI010000061.1:0-9912 GCA_035630075.1 Microlunatus sp. | reverse complement strand
CCGGGACAGGGCTTCGCGGACACGGTCGAGCAACGGGGTAGCGGTCGAGACAGGCACCGCACAAGGTTAGTTCGCTTCTGCCGGCACTCACGCCCCACCGGCTGTGGCTGGGCAGACTCCGACCAGAACCAGGCGGCTCGGCCTGAGAGAACACTGACTCCGCGAGGGTTTGAACTCTCGCGAAGTCAGCTTGTTCTCAGGTTGTCAGCTCGTTCTCGGGAGTCAGGCGCGTCAGTGGGCGTTGGCAGGTCAGTGGGCGGGACGGTCAGTGGGCGGGACGGTCAGGGGGCGAGGGCTCAGCGGACCGGGTCGGAGAGGATCTCGCGGAGTACCCGCCGGGCCTCGTCGGCCTCGGTCTGGTCGCTGTCCCGGTTCCCGGCGAGGGTGATCAGCGCTTTCCACAGTCCCCAACCGCGACCTCGCGCCCAGGTGTCGTGGTCCAGAGCAAGCGACTCCGCGTACGCGGTGCGGGCGGCGCCGCTGAGCAGGGTCCAGGCCAGTACGACGTCGCAGGCCGGGTCGCCGATGCCGCTGGTGCCGAAGTCGATCACCGCCGCCAGGCGCCCGTCACGCACCAGGAGATTGCCGAACGCGATGTCGCCGTGGAACCAGACCGGTGGGTGCGGCCAGCGGGTGGCGACCGCCTCATCCAGGATGATGCTCGCCGCCGCGACGTCCCTCCCATCGAGCTCGTCGGCCACGGTCGTCAGCGCTGTCCGCGCTTCCTCGAGATAGAAGTCGAGGGGACCGCCTCGCCACCAGTTGTGCTGACCGGGCAGCGGGCCGTCCGTCGCGTCACAGTCCCGGAGCGCCACCAGGAACTCGCCCACCCGCCGAGCGAAACCGACCAGGTCATCCACCCGCTCCAGGTTCGCCGGAGCCCCGTCGATCCAGGCATACACCGACCAGTCGTACGGGTATCCCGGGCCGGGCACACCCTGTGCCACCGGCCGCGGAATCGGTACGGGGAGCTGCGGGCCGAGGGCCGGCAGCCAGCGCTGCTCCTTGGCGACCTGCTCTCGGTAGTGCCGCGACCGCGGCAGCCGGATGCTCATCTCGTCGCCGAGCCGGAACGTCCGATTGTCCCAGCCGCTGTGCTCGACCTCGCGGACCGGCAGGTAGGCCCATTGCGGGAACTGGTCGGCGACGAGCCGCCGAGCGAGGTCGAGATCGGGCGGAGCCTCAGCCTCGGTCATGGGCGGAGCCTCTCCGGAGCGATCGAAGGAGCAGAGTCCCGGGAGCACAGGTCCGCGTGCGCAGTGCGACCATCAGACTCGGTCATGGGCGGAGCCTTCACGGAGCTGGCTCCGCTCGCGCTCGTTCTCCTCGTCCTCCAGATCCGCCAGGATCGAGCGAAGCTCGTTGCGCAGCTCCGACCTTACGTAGTCGCGGGTGGCGAGCTCGCCGACGGACATCCGCAGGCCGGCGATCTCGCGGGCCAGGTAGTCCATGTCGGCTCGGCTCTGAGCCGCCTGCTCGCGGTCGCGTTCGATGGCGACGCGGTCCCGAGCCTCCTGACGGTTCTGGGCCAGCAGGATCAGTGGGGCGGCGTACGAGGCCTGGAGCGACAGCATCAACGTCAAGAAGATGAACGGGTACTGGTCGAACTGCGGCCGCGGCGGACCGGCTGGGATGTTCCAGAGCACCCAGAAGATGATGATGATCGTCATCCAGGCCAGGAACCGGGCCGTGCCCATGAACCTCGCGAAGCCCTCGGCGAACGCTCCGAAAGCATCCCGATCCCACCGTGGCCGGGGGAGCAGCGACCGCTTCCGCCGGCCCGGCGTGCTCAGCCGCTCCGGCTCACGCTCCGCCCTAGCCACGGCTCACCGACCGCTTGCGGGCGTGCCGGGAGTCGAGCGCCGCCTGGGCGGAGAGCGCATCGAGCTGGGTGCCACGCCAGTCGGGTGGTAGCACGTGGTCAAGGACGTCGTCGACGGTCACGGCGCCCAGCAGCCGACGGTCGTTGTCGACCACCGGGGCGTTGACCATGTTGTACGTGGCGAAGTAACGCGACACGACGTGCAGCCGGGTCTCCGGCTGCAGCGGTTCCATGTCGGAGTCGACCAACGCGGACACCAGCGTGGATGGGGGTTCGCGGAGCAGCCGCTGGAAGTGCACGCCGCCGATGTAGCGACCGGTCGGTGTCTCCAGGGGAGAGCGGCACACGTAGACCATGCAGGCCAGTGCCGGTGTCAGCTCGGCGTCCCGAACCTTGGCGAGTGCCTCCGCCACGGTTGCGTCCGGCGCGAGGATCACCGGCTCGGGCGTCATCATGCCGCCGGCGGTGAAGTCCTCGTAGATGAGCAGCCGCCGGACGTCCCTGGCTTCCTCCGGCTCCATCCGGTTGAGCAGCCGCTCGGCGATCTCCGGGGCGAGCTCGCCGATCAGGTCGGCGGCGTCGTCAGGATCCATCTCCTCGAGCACGTCGGCGGCACGCTCCGGATCGAGTCCCTGGATGAGCTGGACCTGTTCTTCCTCGGGCAGCTCCTCCAGGGCGTCGGCCAGGGTCTGGTCGTCGAGCGCCTCGGCGACCTCGGCCCGTCGTTCCGCGGTCATGTCGTGCAGCTCACGGGCGATGTCGGCCGGCTTCATGTCCTCGAACTCGGCCAGCAGGTGGTCGGTGCCCTGGGTCTGGTCGTCCAGTCCGCTGATCCTCACCTCGTCCCAGTCCAGGATCGTCACGTGGCCGCGGCGCCCGAACGCGCGCGGTTTCGCTTCTCGGATCGCGACCTCGCTCAGCTCCCACTCGTGCACCCGCGTCGCTCGCATGGCGATGTCGAAGACGACGGCCGGACTCTGTTGGTCGATCCGCTGCGCTGAGCGGTCGAAGAGGTCGTCGATCACCAGGATCTCCGACTCGCGTCGTTCGAAGCGTCGGGTGTTCAACACCCCGGAGATCACCACCTGTAGCGGATCGACGCTACGCACCCGGGCCATCGAGATGAAGATCCGGTGACGGGCGAACAGCTCAACCAGCAGCCCCTTGACCCGCGGGGGCCGGCCATCGGCTCGGCGTTGGACGATGACGTCGCGGACCCGCCCGAGCTGGTCGCCGGCCACGTCCAGGCACGGCAGGTTCTTCAGCCGGGAGATGAAGACCGAGGTCTCTCGCGACGCCACCAGGTGAGGGTATCCGCACCCGGCCGCTGCCGCGCTCGCCGTGAGGACGGAGCGCGCTGCGACTGACCGCAGGAGGCGGGGTGAGCAACCGGTGAGGACACCACCCCTTACGCTGTAAAGCATGAGTGAGTTCGCATCGGAAGGTTCGCAGGCGGCCGAGGAAGAAGTCGCCTTCATCGGAGCCAGCCCTGACGACCCGGCGCCCGGAGAGAACGACGATGCCATCAAGGACCCGAGCGACTGGGTCAGCGGCGACGACCCGATCACCGACTCGCAGCGGTCCTACCTGGACTCGCTGGCACGGCAGGCCGGAGAGACCCTTCCCGCCGAGCTGACTAAGGCACAGGCCTCGGAGCACATCGACCGACTCCGGTCGCAGCTGAACCTCAGCGACTGAGCCGTACGCCGCGGCGATGACCCGGACCGATCGAGACCGGTGCGTGTTCAAGGACCTGTGCATCGACGTCGACGCCCCGGCGGCGATGGCGGCGTTCTGGGCAGGTGCGTTGGGACTGAGCGTCGAGACGCTGGACACCGGGGCCCACCGGCTGGTCGACGATGTAGACGAGCACATGGTCTGGATCAACCGGGTGCCCGAGCCGCGCACCGTCAAACAGCGGGTGCACCTCGACGTGTTGGTGGCGGAGGTCGCCGAGCTGCAGGAGATCGGTGCCCGGCTGCTGGTCGAGGAGCCGCGCTGGACGGTGCTGGCCGACCCGGAGGGCGGCGAGCTGTGCGCCTTCGTCCGTCCGGCTGACGGCCTGGAGCGCTACCGCCTGATGGAGATCGTCGTCGACGCAGGTGATCCGGAGATGGTCGCGACCTGGTGGGGCGACCGGCTGGGTGCGGTCCCGAAGGCGAGCGACGACCGTGCGTTCTGGTGGCTGGAGCCTGACGCCGGGCTGCCGGTGGAGTGGGTGTTCCAGAAGGTGCCGGAGCCCAAGCGGGTCAAGAACCGGATCCACTGGGACGTGCTGGGCGACAGCGCCGGACTGGTGGGCGCGGGAGCACGGATGCTGCGCCCACGAGCCGACGGTCTGGCTTGGGACGTGCTGTCCGACCCCGAAGGCAACGAGTTCTGCGTCTTCCCGCCGCGGTGATCTTGGGTTAGTGTGCCCACGAGCTCGGGGGAGCGCACAACTCGAGGAGTAACAACGTGTCCAGATCGCTTCCCCGTCTGGGCGCGATGCTCACCCGCCGCGCCGCGGTCGTGACGATCATCGCCCCCCGAGCGCTGATCGCTGCCGTCGTTGCTGGCCTGACGCTCACCGGGGCAGCGCTGGTGTCGCCGGCAGCCGCCCGGGTCACCGACCCGGCACTGGCCAAGAAGATCACCTCGGTGATGAAGGACTCGCGGGTCACCAAGGGCCGGACCTCGGCGGTGATCATCGACGCGGCCACGGGCAGTGAGCTCTACGTCCGCGGCGGCAGCCGAGCCACGATCCCGGCTTCCAACACCAAGATCATCACCGCGGCCGCAGCCCTGCACACCCTCGGGCCCGGCTATCGTTTCAAGACGCAGGTGATCAAGCGTGCCAGGGTCACC
The DNA here is from genome assembly GCA_035630075.1 of Microlunatus sp. Classification (GTDB taxonomy): domain Bacteria; phylum Actinomycetota; class Actinomycetes; order Propionibacteriales; family Propionibacteriaceae; genus Microlunatus. The sequence continues at coordinate 5,243 of DASQLI010000061.1, read as the reverse complement.
GGCTCGACGCTGGACGGCCGCCTCTACCTCAAGGGGTACGGCGATCCGACCGCCCGGACCGGCGACTACGCGTCCCTGGCGAAGCAGGTCCGGGCCGCCGGGATCCGCACGGTGACAGGAAAGCTGGTCATCGATGCGACCTACTTCGACAGTGTGCGCTACAACCCGAAGTGGAAGACTGGCTACGCCGACGACTACTACGCGGCGCCGATCTCCGCGCTGACCCTGGCTCCGAACGCCGACTACGACTCCGGCACGGTGATCATCAAGTACAGAGCGGGAGCGACAGGCAAGAAGGCCAAGATCACCACGAGCCCGGCGGCCGCGGCGTCGTACTTGACGCTGAAGAACCTGACCACCACCACCAAGTCGGGCACCTCGACGACGTTCTCGGCCAGTCGGGCGCACGGCTCGAGCACGATCATGCTCCGTGGTCGAGTGCCGAAGGGCCGCTCAGGATCCTGGTTGATCACGGTCAACCGCCCGGACCTGTACGCCGCCGCGATCTTCCGGGCCGAGCTGAAGAAGGCGGGAGTGACCGTGCAGGGCGGCACCACCGTGGTCGCCACCCCGGCCGGCAAGCGCACCGTGCTGGCCACCGACTACTCGATGAGGTTGTCGGATCTGCTGGTTCCGTTCATGAAGCTGTCCAACAACATGCACGCCGAGGCGCTGACCAAGGCGATGGGTGCGAAGCGGTCGGGCGCTCCCGGCACCTGGGCCAAAGGGCTGGCGGCCACCCGGGCCTATCTGATCTCGTCGAAGGTGCCGATGAGTGGGGTGTCGCTGTCCGACGGCTCCGGCCTGAGCCGGGCCAACACAATGACGCCACGGGCGCTCGGCGCCCTGCTGGTGCGGGTCCAGCGCGAACCGTGGTTCGCCGCCTTCAAGGCGTCCCTGCCGGTGGCCGGCAACAGCAAGCGGATGGCCGGCGGCACCCTGCGGCACCGGATGAACGGCACCCGTGCGGCGAACAACGCCTGGGCGAAGACCGGCACGCTGACCGGGGTCACCGCGCTGAGCGGCTATGTCCGCGGCCGAGACGGCCGTCTGTACGTGTTCGCGATGCTCAGCAGCTATACCGGCAGCACACCGCGGCCGGTCGAGGACGAGTTGGTGGTCACGCTCGCGGGTTGGCGGCGCTAGCCCGTGCGCGCTGAGCCCGTCGACAAACCGCGCCCCTGCGCTTGTCGAAGGGCTCAGGAGGACCCTGTCGATGGGAGCACTGCGTTCACTGTCGACAGGTAGACTCGGCATCTCCCGTCCACGTCACGAGGTGAGGGCCATGTCCTTCCAGCGTCCGCAGCCCGGATCGTTGTTCGAGCTCGAGTTCCCGCAGTCGGTGGGGCTCTACAACAGCTACGCCGACGCCCAGAAGGCGGTCGACTACCTCGCCGACGAGAAGTTCCCGGTGCAGAACCTGGCGATCGTCGGCACCGAGCTGAAGTCCGTCGAGCGCGTCCTGGGCCGCCGTAGCTGGAGGACCGTGCTCTCCTCCGGGGTGTCCTCGGGTATCTCGACCGGTCTGCTGGTCGGCCTCGTGATGCTGATCTTCACCCGGCCGGCGAGCGTGCTGGTGCTGCTGCTCAGCTGCCTGGCGCTCGGTATCGCCATCGGCATCGCGTTCGCGGCCGCCGGCTACCTGATGAGCCGGGGCAAGCGCGACTTCACCTCCGTCACCCAGACGGTGGCCACCAAGTACGAGGTGCTGTGCGAGCACAAGGTCGCCGCCCAGGCCCGCGAGATGCTGCTGCAGGCACCCGGCGCGCGCGCCTCCGCCTTCGAGTAGCCGACGTCGAGCAGACTCCCGGAGTCACCTCAGGAGCGGACGCAGCTGGCCGGCCAGCTCCACCGCCGCCTCGATCTCCGCCCTGCGGATGGCCACGCTCTCCACGTTGAACCCGTACGGGATGCCGAGCCGCCGGCAGAAGGCGGCCAGGTCCTCCGCGCCGTGCAGGCAGTGCTGGAAGCTCACCGGCAGCGGGTCGTCGGCGTACGTGAGCTCGTTGCGCAGCCAGCCCGGGACCTGGATGCCCAGCCACTGCAGGAAGGACAAGGTCTTCAGCGAGCCGCACACGGCCAGGGTGAAGATCACCGGCCGGGGCGTCAGCCCGCGCTCGCGGCAGGCGTAGATGTAGTCCGACAACACGCTTTTGGTGCCGTCGACGTCGTAGACCACCTGGCTGACGAAGAAGGCGCAACCGGCGTCCTGCTTGGCCAGCATCCGGAGGTGCTCGTCGCCGCGACCGGCGTGCCGCTCGGTGATCATCACCGCGCCGAGTGTCAGCTCCGGACGATGCCGGCTGCGGAGTCGGTGCGCCTCGCGCAGGGTGGTGCGTACCCGCTTGTCCTTCGACGACGCACCGACGAACACGCCGAGCTCGCGCTGCGGGTCCGCGCCGGCCAGCCAGTCGCTGAGCTGGTGGGTGTCGTACTTGCCGACCGAGCGGTAGACGATCACCGGCTTGGACCAGTCCCCCAGGTGCTCCGCGTAGTACTGCGCCGGGTCGATCGTCGACAGGTAAGGGAACGGACGGTCGTCGGCGACCCGGTCGCTCTCGTCGTCGATGTCGTACAAGATCAGCCCGTCGAGATCGAGCGGTGCCAGCCGTTGCAGCGTGACGCCGGCGATCCGGTCCCGGTCTGCCGGACTCGTGCTCACCTTCGGTGGGGTGATGCCGAACAGCAGGATGCCGCCGCGCCCCTCGGTGATCAAGACCTCGAGGGGCGGACGCGATACGGACTCAGTCACGGGGCAGCAGGGTAGCCATCCAGGCCTCGACCTCAGCGCTCGACCGGGGGAGTGCCGCGGACAGGTTCTCCGCGCCGTCGGCGGTGATCACGATGTCGTCCTCGATCCGGACGCCGATGCCGCGCAGGCTCTCGGGTACCAGCTCGTCGTCGGACTTGAAGTACAGCCCCGGCTCGACGGTGATGATCATGCCCTGCTCGAGGGTGCCCTCGCGGTACTTCTCCCGTCGGGCCTGGGCGCAGTCGTGCACGTCGATGCCGAGGTGGTGGGATGTGCCGTGCACCATCCAGCGTCGGTGCTGGCCGCCGTCGTCGGACAGCGACTCCTCTGCGCTGACGGGGAGCAGCCCCCACTCCTCCAGCTTGCGTGCCAGCACAGCGATGGCTGCCCGGTGCACGTCGGTGAACTTCGCTCCGGGCTTCGCTGCGTCGATCCCGGCTTGCTGTGCCTCGAGCACGGCCTCGTACACCCGTCGCTGGTCGTCGGTGAACCGGCCGTTGACCGGCAGCGTCCGGGTGACGTCGGCGGTGTAGAGAGTGTCCAGCTCGATCCCAGCGTCCAGCAGCAGCAGGTCTCCCTCGGTCAGGTCACCGTCGTTGCGGATCCAGTGCAGCGTGCAGGCGTGATCGCCGGAGGCGGCGATCGTGTCGTAGCCGACCGCGTTGCCGACGTACCGAGCGTGCAGCCCGAAGATGCCCTCCACCCAGCGCTCGCCGCGGCCGCGCCGGACCGCTTCCGGCAGATCGCGGACCACCGCCTCGAAGGCCTCGGCGGTCTCGGCGCAGGCCCGTCGCATCTGGTCGACCTCGAAGTCGTCCTTGATCAGTCGCAGCTCGCTCAGAGCCTCGGCCAGCTCGGCGTCCTGGCTCTTGACGGTCTCCTCCTCGGTGGCCTCGCGGATCTGGTCGAGCTGAGCGGCCAGCGCCGGGTCCGCCTCGCGCACCAGCCGGATCAAGGTCTCCTCGGCGTTCTTGGCCAGGTGCTCGGCTAGCTCGGCCACCGGGAGACACCGGATCCCGCACAGCTCCGCCATCTCTTCCAGCGAGGGTCGGCGCCCGACCCACATCTCGCCGTAGCGGGCGTCGGAGTAGAACTCTGCGGAGTCCCGGGGCGCGCGTGGAGTGAAGTAGAGGGTCGCGTCGTGGCCGTCGTCGGTTGGCTCGAGCACCAGCACGGCGTCGGGCTCCCGATCGGTGCCGAGGCCGGTCAGGTGGGCGAACGCCGAATGGGGCCGGAAGCGGAAGTCGGTGTCGTTCGACCGGACCTTGAGCCCGCCGGCCGGGATCACCAGACGCTGGCCGGGGAACATGGCGCTGACGCGCTCGCGGCGGGCGACCGCCGCCTCAGAGGCCGGGAGTCGCGCTGGGAGCTCGGTCGGGTACGGCGCCCATCCCTCGGCGATGAACGTCTTGAACGCGTCGGAGAACGGAGTCTGGCGGTTGGGCAGCTCGGGCTGGGTCTCGCTCATGGGTCGAGTCTTGCACCCTAGAGTGGGCGACGTGCTCGACGTACGCGAACGGCTGCTCGCCGAGGACCTCCCCGAGCGGCTGACGCTGTTGGGCTTCACCGACGACGACAAGGCCGAAGCGTTGGCCGCGGCGGCAGCCGTGTGCAAACGGAGCGAGGAGATCGCCGCCGTCCAGGAGATGGCGGAGCGGCTGCTGCCGGTGATCGGCCGGATCGGCGATCCCTGGGACGGCTCGCTCCCTTGGCCCTGGCGATCGGAGGGGACCGACTCGGCGTACGGGGCGGGCGTGCTGGAGATGCTGGCGCTGGTCGTCTGTGCCGACGAGGTCCGGACCTACCACGCGTCGCGCGCGATCAGCGGCGCAGACTCCTGGCGTGCGCTGTCCGACCTGGGTCAGCAGGTCGCGGTGCACCGGATCACTTACGGCAGCTTCGGCATCCACACCCACGACTGGCTCCGGGTCGCCTGGTCAGGGGCCCTCTACTGGTTGGGTCGACTGCAGTTCAACGTGCAGCGCGACCCGATCGTGGGCGACTGGGTCTACTCCACCCACATCCCGCGCACCGGACCACTGACCCCCGCCGACGTGGACGCCTCCTTCGACTGGGCGCGTCGCTTCTTCGGCGAGCACTTCGCCGACTATCCGGTCGATGCCTTCCACTGCGGCAGCTGGCTGCTCGATCCCGAGCTGGCCGCCGCGCTGCCGGAGACGTCGAACATGGCCCAGTTCCAGCGGCGCTGGTCCTTGGAGGGGGAAGGGAAGGATGCCGACGACGACGTGCTCTTCTTCACCTTCAGCCGCCGGCCCCCGGTCGAGCGGGACTCGTTGCCGCGGGACACCACGCTGCAGCGGGCGATCCTGGATCGGCTGACGGCCGGCGGGCACTGGCAGTCCTGGCACGGCCGGATCCCGTTCGAGAGTCTGGACTCCGCGACAGAGAGGCTCCAGTGATGACTGATTCACCTGGTCGCGCTCCGCGCTCCGCGGTCCTTCAGCTGCGCAGATCTCGCTCGTTCGTCGCG
>DASQLI010000060.1:0-2059 GCA_035630075.1 Microlunatus sp. | reverse complement strand
CTCCGCGTGGTGGTCGAGCAGGCGGAACAGCGCCAGGAAGATCGGCATCTGGATCAGGATCGGCAGGCACGAGGCGAACGGGTTGGTCCCGCTCTCCTTGTACAGCTTCATCGTCTCCTGGGCGAGACGCTCCCGGTCGTGACCGTACTTCTTCTGCAGCTCCTTGACCTTGGGCTGGATCAGCTGCATGTTCCGGCTGGACTTGATCTGCTTGACGAACAGCGGGATCAGCAGCGCCCGGACCACCAGGGTCAGACCGATGACCGACAGGATCCACGTCCCGCCACCGTCGGCGGGCATGCCCACCACGTCGGTGAGGAAGGTGTGCCAACCCACCATGATGAAGGAGATGGCGTAGTACAGCGGCGTCATGATCAGGCCGCCGAGGTCGCCGAGGATTCCCACGGATCATGCTCCTTGCTGGGTCGGGGGAGTGGAGCCCGCGCGTGCGCGAGAGGTGCGGGGAGGGACGGGGTCGTAGCCACCCGCGGCCCAAGGATGACAGCGTCCTAGACGACGCACGGTCAACCAGCTGCCGCGCAGGCTGCCGTGGTGGGTGACTGCGTCCAGAGCGTAGGCCGAGCACGAAGGGTGATACCGGCAGACCTGCCCGTAGAGCGGGCTGATCAGCAGCCGGTACGCGCGAAGGAACCCGATCAGCAGGTAGCGCAGAGGGTCGTACTTCATCGGCTCACCTCCGGCCGGACCCGACGCAGGCAACCCTCGAGGTCACCGCCGAGCTCGGCGTACGACGCGTCGCCGGCGGCCGGAAGCGCCCGGACCACGAGCACAGCAGAGCCCGGAAGCGACGTGATGTGCTCCCGGGCGAGATGCCTCAGCCGGCGCTTGACCCGATTTCGGGCCACGGCGTTGCCGACGGCTCGGCTCACCACGAACCCCACCCGAGCGGGGCGCGCGGGACCCTCCGGCACCGCGAGGTGCACGACGAGGGTGCGGCTTCCGGCGCGACGTCCGGACCGGACCGCCGTCTGGAAGGACGCGCCGTCGGTCAGCCGGTGAGCCGCGGACAGCACGACGCGGACCTGGTGTGGGCCCGAGCCCGCCGTCAGACTGCCAGGCTCTTGCGGCCCTTGCGGCGGCGCGTCGACAGGATCGCGCGGCCGGCGCGGGTGCGCATGCGCAGACGGAAACCGTGCACCTTGTGACGGCGGCGATTGTTCGGCTGGTAGGTACGCTTGCTCACGAGTTTCTCTCCATGGTGTGTCTGGGCAGTCACGCCGGGCCGGGGCGGCGGTGTGGTGCACCACGAACTGACGTGGATGTGCCTTTCGGCTGGCACCGCCCACCCACGACGTGGCCCTGGTGGGCGGCTGCTCTTTCGTGGACATGCGGCACCGGTCGACACCGGGTGACCGAGTCACGGTACGCGCTGGGATTCCACAGGGTCAAACCGACGTCGCGCGACACCGCACCAGCCTGTGGATGACGGGTTGCCGGAGCCCCCGGCACTTGTTACGTTCGCAGCAGCCGAGGTTCCCCGCCGCCCCTCGTCCCCAGCTCGATCAGCAGCCCGTGTGACCGCCGCCACATTCCTGGTAAACGGTCTCTGACCTGCGGAAACACTGATCTAGACCGGACATTGCGCGGTCTCGGACCGGCTCTCTCCACAAGGAGATGGTCGGGTTCACAACCTGTGGACAAAGTTGTGGAAGCGATTGGCCCGAACGACTGCCTGGTTCTCCTGCGCATCGGGAACGTACCGGCGACGATGGGCTCGCCGACGAGCAGGACAACCTAGAAAGTGGGAACGGTGGAGCAGAGCACCTCGGACCTCAGCGTCGCGTGGCGGGGCGTGGTCGACGACCTCCAGCCCAACCAGCGAGCCTGGCTGCGCGCGAGCGAGCCGGTGACCCTCCACGAGAGCACCGCCATCGTGGCCGTTCCCAACGACTTCACCCGCAACCAACTCGAGGGCCGGCTGCGCGCCCAGCTCGAGGACGCCCTGACCGTCCGGTTCGGCCGCGAGATCCGGATCGCGGTGACCGTGAACCCCCAGCTCGAGGACTCCGCGGACACGCAGCCGGCCGGCGACGCTGCC
>DASQLI010000059.1:0-15773 GCA_035630075.1 Microlunatus sp. | reverse complement strand
CGACCGGCCTCGTCAGTCGAGCAGCGGGCCGCCGATAGGGTGGGTCCGACAATCGCCAGGCCCGGCACCCCTGATGCCCGGGCGCTAAGGAAGGCAGTTCGACGTGGCCAGTATTGAGTTCATCGGCGCTCGCGAGATCCTCGACTCCCGTGGCAACCCCACGGTGGAGGTCGAGGTCATCCTGGACGACGGTTCAGAGGGTCGGGCGGCGGTGCCGTCGGGCGCCTCGACTGGTGCGTTCGAGGCGGTCGAGCTGCGGGACGGTGACAAGGGTCGCTACGGCGGCAAGGGCGTGACCAAGGCCGTCCTCGGTGTGCTCGACCAGCTTGGCCCGGAGCTGCTGGGCTACGACGCCAGTGAGCAGCGGCTGATCGACCAGGCGATGCTCGACCTGGACGGCACGGAGAACAAGAGCAAGATCGGCGCGAACGCCATCCTCGGCGTCTCGCTCGCCGTGGCACATGCGGCGGCGAGCTCGGCCGACCTGCCGCTCTACCGCTACATCGGCGGCCCCAACGCCCATGTGCTGCCGGTGCCGATGATGAACATCGTCAACGGTGGCGCGCACGCCGACTCCGACGTCGACGTGCAGGAGTTCATGATCGCCCCGATCGGCGCCGCCACCTTCCGCGAGGCGGTCGAGATGGGCGCCGGCGTCTACCATGCGCTCAAAGGTGTGCTGAAGAAGCAAGGCTTGTCGACCGGCTTGGGCGACGAGGGCGGCTTCGCCCCGAACCTGCCGGCCAACGTCGCCGCCCTCGAGCTGATCTCCACCGCCGTGGATGCGGCAGGACTGAAGCTGGGCACCGACATCGCCCTGGCGCTCGACGTCGCCAGCTCGGAGTTCTTCGACAACGGAACCTACAGGTTCGAGGGCCGCGAGCTCTCCAGCGACGAGATGACCGACATCTACACGCAGTGGATCGACGCCTTCCCGCTCGTCTCCATCGAGGATCCGCTGGCCGAGGACGACTGGGCCGGCTGGAGCTCGCTGGTGAGCAAGATCGGCGACAAGATCCAGGTGGTCGGCGACGACCTGTTCGTCACCAACGTCACCCGGCTGCAGCGGGGCATCAGCGAGTCGGCGGCCAGCGCTCTGCTGGTGAAGGTCAACCAGATCGGCTCGCTGACCGAGACCCTGGACGCCGTGACCATGGCGCAGCGAGCCGGCTTCGCCTGCATGATGAGCCACCGCTCCGGCGAGACCGAGGACACCACCATCGCCGACCTGGCGGTGGCCACCAACTGCGGTCAGATCAAGTCCGGTGCCCCGGCACGAACCGATCGGGTGGCGAAGTACAACCAGCTGCTGCGGATCGAGGAGGATCTCGACGACGCGGCCAGCTACGCCGGAGCCGCGGCCTTCCCGAGGTTCTCGGCCTGATGCCGACGGGCCCGCGGCCGACTGCGCGACCGGGAGCTGGTCCCGGCCGCGGTCGGCCGCGCGCCCGTGGCGGTAGCAGGGCCGGGACGGCAGCGTCGACCACTGGCAAGGATTCACGGACGGCCGCGGCCACGCCGACGCCGGTCGAGGAGACCCCTCCCAGCGCGGCGAAGAAGTCCGCACCGAAGGCCACCTCGGCTTCGCCTCCCCAACCGCCCCCTGCGGCAAGCAAACCCGGCCGTCGCTCCAGCCTGACCACCCGGGCGGTGGCCCTGGCAGTGGTGATCTTGATGCTGACCATCTCGTACGCGAACAGCCTGCGGATCTACTTCGCCCAGTCCCACGAGGTGGCCTCCACCAAGGCCGAGATCGCCGATCGGCAGGCGAAGATCGCTGAGCTGCAGACCGAGCTGGACCGCTGGAACGACCCTGCCTTCGTGCAGCTTCAGGCCCGAACCCGGCTCGGGTGGGTGGTGCCCGGCGAGATCGGGTTCACCGTGGTGGATGCTGACGGCAAGCCGCTCGGCGGTGGTTCGGAGCTGAGCACCGGTGCGAAGCCGGCCGGCGACGAGGTGCCCGAGTCCTGGTACACGCGTCTGTGGGGGTCGGTGGAGACCGCCGACAAGCCCGCACCGGAACCGGAGCCCGACAGCGCAGCCGAGAAGCCGATCACCAAGAAGAACGTGGACGACGCCCAGAGCTCGTCGGCCCCGCGCTGAGCATCACTCCCGGACACCCGGACACGTCGGCATGCGTATCGAACCGTTGACCGTGGCTGACGAGGCGGTCATCGCCGACCAGCTGCAACGGCCGCCGCGAGGGGTGATCGGCATCGCGTCCCGGTGCCCGGCCGGTCATCCGGCCGTCGTGGCGACGTTGCCGCGGCTGCCGGACGGGACCCCCTTCCCGACGGCCTTCTATCTGACCTGTCCGCGGGCTGTCGCTGCGTGCTCCACCCTGGAGGCTTCCGGCTTGATGACCGAGCTGACCGAACGGGTGGCTGCCGACCAGGAACTGGCTGACCGCTACGTCGTCGCGCACCGGGCCTATCTCGCCGCTCGGGAACGGCTCGCTGCCGACATCGTCGGACCGGTGCCGGAGATCGCCCAGGTATCCGCCGGCGGGATGCCGACCCGGGTGAAGTGCCTGCACGCGCTGCTCGGTCACACCCTGGCCGCTGGACCGGGCGTCAACCCGATCGGTGACCTGACGCTGGAGCTGGTCGCCGAACGGTGGCCCTTCCCGTGCCGGGAAGGCTCGTGAGGGTCGGCGCGATCGACTGCGGAACCAACTCCTTCCGGCTGCTGATCGCCGAAGGGGACCGAGAACGACTGAGGGAGCTGACCCGCGAGCTGCAGATCGTCCGACTCGGCCAAGGCGTCGACGCCTCCGGGCAGCTGCACCCGGACGCGCTGGCCCGGACCTTCGCCGCCGCTGAGCGGTATGCGGAACTGCTGAGGTCGTACGGGGTGGAGCCGGCGCACACCCGTGTCGTCGCCACCTCGGCCGCCCGAGACGCCCGCAACGTCGAGCAGTTCTTCGTCGGGATGGAGCAGCGGCTCGGGGTGCGGCCCGAGGTGATCGCCGGGTCGGAGGAGGCTCGGCTGTCCTTCCAGGGCGCACTCAGCGGAATCGCCGTCGAGGGCTCCGGCACCGTGTTGGTGATGGACATCGGAGGCGGGTCGACCGAGCTGGTGGTTGGAGACTCCAGCGGAGAGATCGCCCGGTCCGCATCGCTGGACATCGGCTCGGTGCGGCTGACGGAGCGCTTCGGCTTGGTCGGCCCGGTGCCGGCGCAGGCGCGAGCGGCGGCGACATCGTACGTGGACGCTCAGCTCGACGTCCTCGACTGGTCGCTCGGCAAGGTCGACGTCTGGATCGGGGTCGCCGGGACGGTGACGACGATGGCAGCGGTGGTCCGGGGTCTGGCCGTCTACGACCGGGCGCGCGTCCACGGCTCCACCGTGCAGCCGACCGAGATCTCCGAGCTGGTGGACCGGTTGGCGTCCATGACGGCGACCCAGATTCGACACGTCGGCGCGATGGAACCGGGCCGCGCCGACGTGATCACCGCCGGGGCGCTGATCGCCGACCGGGTCGCCCGCCGGGTCGGTCGCCCGATGCTGGTCAGTGAGAACGACATCCTGGACGGGATCGCCCTCGACCTGCTCGCCTCCTAGTCCTCTGCAGAAAATCACGGGTCGACTTCGCGAGGGTTCGAGCACGCGCGGAGTGGTCAGGGGTCGACTTCGCGTGTGCTGCAGCACGCGCGGAGTTGGTAGAGGAGTGACAGAATGCCGCGGTGACCTATCTGGCCATCACCGTGCTCGGCCACGACCGACCCGGCATCATCGCGCAGGCGGCCGAGGCGCTGGCCCGCTGCGGCATGAACCTCGAGGACTCCTCGATGACCTTGCTGCGGGGCCACTTCGCGATGACCCTCATCTGCGCCGGATCGGCCTCCGTCGCGCAGATCGAGTCCGCCCTGGCCGGGCTGGCGGACGGCTCGTTGACGGTGGACGTCCGCGAGCTGCCGCGGGAGAGCGGAGAACGGGTCACGCCGACGAGCACTCACCTGGTGACGGTGCACGGTGCCGATCGGTTGGGCATCGTGGCCCGGCTGGCCGGCGTGGTCGCCGCCGCGGGCGGCAATATCACCGACCTGACCACGCGTCTGAGCGGTGAGCTCTACGTCCTGCTCGCCGAGGTGGATCTCGCTCCGGAGGTCGCCGACCGCCTCGAGGCGGATCTGTTGGCGGCGGCCGCGGAACTCGGCGTCGGGGTGACCCTGCGTCAGGTGGAGCGCGACGAGCTGTGAGTCTGGTGCTGCCCATCCTGCCCACCGGGCGGGTTCTCGATGTCGCGCACGCCCCCGCCGAGGTGTTGGGCACGCCCGGCGAACGGGTCGACCCGGCTGATCCGGCGGTGGTCCAGCTCTGCGCCGACCTGGTCTCGACCATGTACGTCTCGCCCGGCTGCGTGGGGCTGGCCGCTCAGCAGGTCGGTGTGGCCGCGCACGCGTTCTGCGTCGACGTCAGCAAGCACCCGAAGACCCGGACGTGTCACGGGCTGATCGTGCTGGTCAACGCCGAGCTCGCCGCCGCGTCCAAGAACGAGAGGGGTCGGGAGGGCTGCATGTCGGTGCCGGACCTGACCGGCGACGTGAAGCGGGCGACCCGGGTGACCGTACGCGGGCAGCTCCCGGTGACCGGCGAGACCGTCGAGATCGCCACCGACGCCTTTGAGGCGCGGGCCCTGCAGCATGAGCTCGACCACTGCAGCGGGCTGCTGTTCCTGGATCGGGTGACGGGCGCTCATGCGCTGCATCCGCGGAAGACCTATCTGGACGCTCCGGCCCAGCACGCCGGTTCTTCGGAGGCGCCAGCCGCGCACTGACCCTGCTCGCGAAGGAGCGGACACACCCGATCTGACTCACATCGGGTGTGTCCGCACCTTCTCGATACGAGGAGAGCGTGGCACTGGCCTGAGCGCACCGACACTAGGATCGCCCCGGACCGGGCCCCCGTAGCCCAACCGGCAGAGGCAGGCGGCTTAAACCCGCCCGAGTGTGGGTTCGAGTCCCACCGGGGGCACCCAACGCACAAGGCTCGAACCTTGGCCCGACGAAGCAAGGGCTGGGGTTCGAGGCTTGTCCGCGTTCGCGGCCAGGGAGGCGCTGACGGACCGCGTGCGGACCGGCTAGCGCGAAGCGAGGTGAGTGCGTTCGCGTTGACGTGGGGGTCAAGCAGCATCTCGAAGGGCCGTGCGCTCTCGACGCGGAGCTCGACGTGGACCTTGGTGGAGAACGCTTGTTTGCACAGGCGGCGGTTGGCGTCGTCGCAGCGGGCGCCGGGGTGGTCTGACCGATGCTGCCCGGTGTCGAAACGTCGCCTCGACACCCTTCGGGCGTGACCAGCGAGGAAGCAACGGTCTCAATGAGGTCTCAGACCTCTCTGCGCAGGTGTATACCGTCACCACGCGGTACATGCAACTCTGCATGTAGGGTTGGATCATGGTTGCCGTTCAGGTTCGTGACGTGCCGGAGGAGATCCGCGACGAGCTCGCTCGAGAGGCTCGGACTCGAGGCGTCTCGCTGCAGACCTATCTCCTCGATGTCCTCGAACGAGAAGCGCGTTCCGCACACAACCGAGAGTTCCTCCGCAGCTGGACACCGGTCCGCGGGACTGGCGCGGGCAGACACTTGGACGTCGCGGCCTTGATCGCGGCGGACCGGGCCGAACGTCAGCAGCATGTACTCGATGCTGTGACCGGTCACTCGACCGAATGATCGTCGTCGACGCGTCGGTCGTCGTCGAGCTCTTGACGGATGAGGGCTCATCCAGCGCGCGGGTGAGCGAGGCAATGGGTCGTGATCCCGAGTGGGTGGTCCCTGAGCACCTGGTCATCGAGGTCGCGAGCGCTCTTCGCGGACTCTGGTTGGGTAGTCGATTCACCGACGCAGAGTTCGACGCCTGCTTGGCCGCTCTGTCAACCCTGGAGCTCTCGTCGTTCCCGACACTGCCGTTGTTGCCGCGCATCCGATCGCTGGCCGCCAATGCCACGGCCTACGACGCCGCCTACCTCGCTCTCGCCGAGAAACTGGCCTCACCGCTGCTGACCCTGGATCGCAAGCTGGCACGAGTATCGGGCTCCTTCGCCCGGGTCCTGGTGATCGACACGGAATGAGCCCGAGGAGGGTGCAGCCGGAGACCGCTCAACGAAGGGTTCGGCCACGGAGCCCAATTACCGACGCCGTCACCACCACTGCGATCGGCAGCAGCAGCCCCCAGGCCAGCCCGGTGTAGCCGACCAGTGCCAGCACCGGACCGGACACAGCGCCACCGACCGCCCCGGCCAGGTTCATGGCCAGGTCGGAGCGACCCTGCAGCCGGACCCGCTGGGCTGCCGGCGCGGCGTCGGTGAGCAGCGCAGACCCCGCCACGGTCGAGGCGCTCCAGCCGAGGCCGAGCAGGATCAGGCCGGTCATCACCAGAGCGTGGGTCTCGGCGCCGAAGACCGTGACCAGCGCGGCGAACAACAGCATCGTTTGTCCGAGCAGGATGGTCGGGATCCGGCCCATCCGGTCGGACAATATGCCGAACACGGGCGACAGGGCGAACATCCCGGCGATGTGCAGGCTGAGGGTCAGTCCGACGACAGACAGGGTGGCGCCGTGCAGAACGAGGTGCACCGGGGTCATCGCCATCAACGCGACCATGGTGGCGTGACTCAGGGCAGTGGCCAGGATCGCCAGCCGCACCAGCGGCAGACTGCCTTGGACGGCGGTCCGCTGGCGGTGCCCGGTGGATTCCGGCAACGGCTGTCGGTCCAGACCCAGCTCCTTGCTCACCGTCAGCGGATCGGGTCGTAGGAACAGCGCGTACGCCAGCGCCGCCAGCAGCTGCGCGATGACGGCGAACACGAAGACGCCGGAGAAGGGCGGCAGGCCGAGAGCCCGGCCGACGACCTCACCGGGCTCGGCCAGGTTCGGCCCGATGACGGCTCCGACGGTCGTCGACCACACCACGAGCGACAGGTCTCGGCCACGGTTCTGCGGTGCCGCGAGATCCGTCGCCGCGAACCGAGACTGCAGTGCGGCCGCCGTGGCCGCGCCGGCGCCGGCCAGGCCGACGAACAGGATGACCACCGTGCTCATGACCATGCCAAGCACACACAGCGCGACGCCGGCGGCAGCGATCAGGGCAGCCGCGCTCAACGAGATCCGGCGCCCCCGCCGATCGGCCAGGCGGGCAAGGGGGATCGCCAGCACGGCAGCCCCGAAGGTGCTCATGGTGGCGGCCATGCCCGACCAGCTCGCGCCCGCCAGCTGGTTGGCGGCCAGCGCCCCGACGCTGAGCGCGGCGCCGGTGCCGAGACCGCCGAGGATCTGACCGGTCGCCAACAGACCCAGCGTGCGGCGACGCAGCGAGCCCAGATCGAGGGTCGGCACGGTCTCGGTGGTCACGAGTCCGCAGCGTAGGGGAGTGCGCTGACATCGGGCAGCATCGGTTCCGACGAGCAGCGCAGGGATCTCGCCAGATCGTCTGTCGCGGTTGTCGCGGTCGTCGCGGTGTCGGGGTGGTCGACGGCGTGCTCGAACCGGCTCGGCATGCTCCAGGTGGCGCCGGCGCGCCGTGGGTGTCACGGGTCGGGTCCGGGATGTCCCCGGTCGTGCACGGATTCTTGACCGATTCTCCACCGACGGAACACCGGTCGCACAACGAGCGTTGCGTAGACTGATGCCGGCACCACCGCGGTGCCGGACACCAGGAGGACCAATACCCATGTTGCGCAGTTCGAACCCGATCCTCTCCAAGCAGGACGCGTTCACACCCGCAGCACCCCAGTACGGTCAACAGGGCCAGTACGTCCAGGATCCCTACGCACAGCAGCAGTACGGGCAGAACCCGTACGCGCAGCAGCCGGGGTATGCGCCTGCCGGCGTCGAGCCGCGGATGACGTTCGACGACGTCATCACCAAGACGGCGATCGTGATGGGTGTGCTCGTCATCTCCGCCGCCCTGGCGTGGATGTTCGTCCCGCCGGCCCTCTACATGCCGGCCCTGATCCTTTCCGGTCTGGTGGGCTTCGGTGTGGTGCTGCTCGTCACGCTCCGCCGGAACGTGTCACCGCCCCTCGTCTTCGTCTACGCGGCGATCGAGGGCGTCTTCATCGGCATGTTCAGCAACATCTTCAACCAGATCTACCCAGGCATCGTGATGCAGGCGGTGATCGGCACGTTCGCCGCCGCGGGTGTGACCCTGGCGTCGTACAAGTTCTTCAACATCAAGGTCACGCCCAAGTTCCAGAAGGTCGTGATCATCGCCACCATCGCGTTCGCGGTGGCCATGCTGATCAACTTCGTCGCGTCGCTGCTCGGCTTCAACCTCGGCCTGCGCGACGGCGGCACCGGCCCGGTCAGCCTGCTGGCGGTCGGCTTCTCGATCCTCGGCTGCGTGCTGGCCGTGCTGAACCTGGTGCTCGACTTCGACTACATCGAGAAGGGTGTGGCGATGGGGGCCCCGGCCAGTGAGTCCTGGCGCGGTGCCTTCGGCCTGACCGTCACCATGGTCTGGCTCTACGTCGAGATCCTGCGGCTGCTGTCCTACATCCGCCGATGATCATCGCGGTCTGACGACCGCGCGCCGAACCACCCGAGACCGCCCGTCCCCGACCTGGGGCCGGGCGGTCTCGTCGTTCCTCCTCCCGTCTTCTGCACCGCTGTCCACGTCTGACGTGGGTTTTGCTCCGAAAGTCCGGGAGCACGGTGTGGTGGTTGCGCGGATAGGCTCACGCCCGTGGAGTACGTGACGTCGCTGATCGATCTCGTCGGCAACACCCCGCTGCTGCAGCTGACCCAGGTGACCGGGGACAGCAAGCCGCTGGTGCTGGCCAAGGTGGAGTACCTCAACCCCGGTGGCTCGGTGAAGGACCGGATCGCGGTGAAGATGATCGAGGCCGCCGAGCGAGACGGGCTGTTGAAGCCGGGTGGCACCATCGTGGAGCCCACCTCCGGCAATACCGGGGTCGGGCTGGCGATCGTGGCGCAGGTCAAGGGCTACTCCTGCGTGTTCGTCTGCCCGGACAAGGTCAGTGAGGACAAGCGCAATGTGCTGGCCGCGTACGGCGCCCGCGTCGTCGTCTGCCCCACAGCGGTCGAGCCGGACCACCCGGACTCCTACTACTCGGTATCGGACCGGCTGGTACGTGAGATCGAGGGCGCCTGGAAGCCGGACCAGTACTCCAACCCCAACAACCCGGCCAGCCACTACGAGTCCACGGGGCCCGAGGTCTGGGCGCAGACCGAGGGAAGGATCACCCACTTCGTGGCCGGCATCGGCACTGGCGGCACGATCAGCGGCGCGGGCCGTTACCTCAAGGAGGTCTCCGGTGGCCGCGTCCGGGTCGTCGGCGCCGATCCAGCGGGTTCGGTCTACTCCGGCGGCGACGGCAGGCCGTATCTGGTCGAGGGCGTCGGGGAGGACTTCTGGCCGGCGAACTACGACCGTACGGTCTGCGACCAGATCATCGAGGTCTCCGACGCCGACTCCTTCGAGCTCACTCGGCGACTCGCCCGCGAAGAGGGCCTGCTGGTCGGTGGCTCCTCGGGGATGGCCGCGGTCGCGGCGCTGCGGCTGGCCGAGCAGGTGAATGATCCGAACGCGGTGATCGTGGTGCTGCTGCCCGACTCCGGCCGTGGCTACCTGACCAAGGTGTTCAGCGACGACTGGCTGACCCGCTACGGATTCGGGCCGCCGCACACCGACGGTCGTACGGTCGGCGACGTGCTCCGCGAGAAGTCCGGTGAGCTGCCGTCGTTGGTCCACACCCATCCCGGTGAGACGATCGCCGAAGCCGTCGGGATTCTGCGCGAGTACGGCGTCTCGCAGATGCCGGTGGTACGTGCCGAGCCGCCGGTGATGGCCGCCGAGGTGGTCGGCTCGGTCAGCGAGCGCGGCCTGCTCGGCGTCCTGTTCGGCCGGCGTGCCCGGCCGGCGGACGCGGTCGAGTCGGTGATGGAGGACTCGCTGCCCGTGCTCGGCGCGACCGAGCCGGTGAACAAGGCCGTCGAGCTGCTGGTCGATACTGATGCGCTGCTGGTGCTGGACGACGGCAAGCCGACCGGTGTGCTCACCCGGCAGGACCTGCTCGCCGACATCGGCTGATCTTCTCGGATCGGGATGGTCGATCCCGTGCAGGCTCAGCGGGGCAGCAGCCGCTCGAGGGCCTCCCGCCAGTTGACGGTCCAGCTGATCGACCGCCACTCGGTCAGCGCCACCCAGCGAGCGTCGGCGGTGGTGCCACCCACGTCCAACACCACCGGATCGCTGGGGTCAGGGCAGTCGGCCCGGTAGATCAGCCGTACGGCGTGGAAGTCCTCCACGTGTCCGGCCGGAGCGCGGCCCACCCAGTGGGAGGTCTGGACAGCGACCAGCGCCCCGACCACGACGATCTGCGCGGACTCCTCGTGCACCTCGCGTTCGACGGCGGCCGTCGGTTCCTCCCCGATGTCGATCCCTCCGCCCGGCATGCCCCAGCGGCCGTCCACGGCGGTCCGGTCGGAGTACTGGGTGGCCAGCAGACCGCGATCCGACAGCACCACGCCATATGCAGCGACTCGCTGCCGCACGACCGGGTCCTCGCCGGGAGCGAGCTGGAGCCCGACGTCGCGTCCCGTCGACCGTTGGCTCGGTCTCTTCTCGGTGCCCACTGGTCGGACGGCGAAGCGCAGGACCAGGTCGCCCCTCGGATCGAGGTACGCGTCGATCGGCCGCTCGGCCACCCAGCCCTGGTCGTGGGCGACCACCAGAGGGTCGGCTCCGTGCGGCAGCGCCGCAGCGAACCGCTGCGCCCCGGTGCCGTCGATCCCGCGGACCTCCATCCACCTATCTTCACGCGTCGGATCTGAACGCGGAGCGCCGGTCGGCTGCGCCGGATGACGTAGCGTGTCGGTCCGACCCAGGAGGACGGA
Source organism: Microlunatus sp. (assembly GCA_035630075.1). Taxonomy (GTDB): domain Bacteria; phylum Actinomycetota; class Actinomycetes; order Propionibacteriales; family Propionibacteriaceae; genus Microlunatus. The sequence goes on along the minus strand of DASQLI010000059.1, from coordinate 4,917 downwards.
TGCACCAGCGGCAGCTGCCCCGTGCCGGGCTGCGCACGCTCGCGCTGGCCTGCATGGCGGCGATCGCCTACGTCGACCCGGGCAACTTCGCCGTGAACGTGGCCGCCGGCGCCAAGCACGGCTACACCCTGGTCTGGGTCGTCGTCGGAGCCAGCGTGACGGCGTCCCTGGTGCAGTACCTGGCGGCGAAGCTCGGCATCGCCACTGGCATGAGCTTGGCGGAGAACTGCCGGGCACGGTACGGCCGGGGACTGCGGCTGTTGCTCTGGTTCCAGGCCGAGCTGGTCGTGATCATGACGGATCTGGCCGAGCTGGTCGGTGGGGCATTCGCGCTCTACCTGCTGTTCGGCATCCCGATGGTCTGGGGGGCTCTGATCGTGGCCGGTTTCGGTTTCGTGGTGCTGGCGCTCCGGATCAGAGGGTACGAGGGTTTCCGGCCGGTGCTGCTCGTCCTGTTCGGGCTGATCGTGGTGCTGCTGGTCGCCGAGCTGTTCCTGGCCGGCGTCGACGGTCCGGCCCTGGTCGCCGGGCTGGTGCCCCGACCGCTGGACGGCTCGGCGGCGCTGCTGGCGGTGGGGATCATCGGGGCCACCGTGATGCCGCACGCACTGCACTTCCACTCGGCGGTGGCCCGCGAGGACAGCCGTCCCCAGGAAGTCGCCAAGGTGGCTGCCGTCCGCCGCTCACGGCACGCCATCGCCATCGCGATGTCGTGCGCTGCGGTGGCCAACGTCTCGCTGGTGCTGATCGCGGCTCGGCTCCCGGCTGAGGCGTCCGGTGGTCTGACTGAGGCGTACGCCGCGATCGGCGAGGTGCTCGGTCAGGTGGCCGCGGTCGGGTTCGGGGTGGCGCTGCTGGCGTCGGGTCTGTCCTCGACGATCGTCGGCATCTACACCGGGCAGGTCGTGATGCAGGGCTTCTGGCGGCGCCCGATCTCGCTCTGGCTGCGACGGTTGCTGGCTGTCGTACCGCCGCTGGTCATCCTGATGCTCGGCATCGACCCGTCGACCGCGTTGGTGCTGAGCCAGGTGGTCTTGTCATTCGGGCTGCCGGCCAGCCTCATCCCCCTGGTGCTGCTCACCTCGCAGCGGCGAGTGATGGGCCGGCTGGTGAACGCGCCGGTGACTGTCGTCCTTGCCGTCCTCGCCACCTCGGTGATCTGCGCCTTGGACGTCTACCTGCTGGTGGACCTGTTCTCCGGCTGACCTTCGGGCGACGGTGGCGGCCGGCCCCGCTCAGCGCCGCGCCGTGATGATCTGGAAACCGCCGTCGACCACCACGCCGGTGCCGTCGAAGCGAGACCGGAACTCGGTGGTCAGCAGTGCACGTACGCGGTCGCGCACGTCGTCCGGCCGTCCCTCCAGCAGCCCCCGGATGGGACCGATGTCAAGGGCTGCACGTGCCGCCTCCTCGGCCGTCAGCTCGCCGCCGACGTGCAGGGTGCTCGCGCTCGGTCGGACCTGCAGGTCGCTCCAGCCGGCGGGCTCGAGCACGCTCGCGATCCTCTCGGTGGTGCCCAGGCTGCACTGGCTGTCGTCGATCGCCACCGGGTCGTAGGACAGGCCGAGCTCGTCCAGGACGGTGGCGGCAGCGGCGTACGGGAGGTCGAACAGCGGGACGTGGTCACGGGTCCGCTAGACCGCGGCGACCAGCCGGCCACCGGGTGCCGTGGCCTGAGCCAGGTTGGTGAAGGCAGCGACCGGATCGGGGAAGAACATCACCCCGAACCGGGAGATGATCGCGTCGAACACACCGGCGCCCAAGTCGTACGTCTGCGCGTCGGCCACCAGCCACTCGATCCCGTCCACGTCCGCGGACGCTCGGGCGACGTCGATCATGGCCGGCGCGATGTCGGTGGCCACGACCCGGCCCATCGGACCGACAGCACGTGCAGCGCGGACCGCGGTCGGACCGGTGCCGACTCCGACGTCCAGCACGACCTCACCGGGCTGCAGGGCGGCAGCCTCGAACAGCTCCTCACTGACGGGGACCATCTGGACCTCACGCTGGGCCGCGCCCTCGATCCAGCGGCGCACCCGCTCCTCGTCACTCCACCCGACCGGCTGCTGCTCGCTCACCGCGACATTGTGTCCCACCGTCGATGGAGGCCCGACAGGTACAGTCCTGCCCTGTGATCACGGTCCTGGCCTACGCCGTCATGGCGCTGTCCGGAGCCATGGTCGTCTGGGGGCTGATCACCGCGGTGGCGGACAAGCCACCGGGCAAAGCGCAGCTGCTGTACGCCGCCGGGGTGGAGATCGTCACCCTCGTTCAGTCGATCGTCGCGTTCGTCGTGCTCGCGCAGGGATTCCGGCCGGACGAGCTCGCCACCACGATCGGCTACCTGATCGGCATCGTCGTGCTGATCCCGGTCGCCTGGTTCTGGGCGAACGTGGAGCGGACCCGCTTCTCCGGGGTGGTGCTGGCTGTGGCCGGACTGGCGGTCGCCGTGATGACTCTGCGCCTGCTGCAGCTGTGGATCCCGGCGTGACCAGCGAGCAGATGGTGCCCGCCCCGACCGGTGAGCGGTCCACTCGCTCGGGTCCGGGCAAGGTGCTGATCGCCGTCTACGGCGTGTTCGCGCTGGCTGCGTGCGCTCGCGCCGGCGTCCAGATCGCCACCCGCTTCAGCGAAGCGCCGTTGGCCTATCTGCTGTCGGCCCTGGCCGGGGTGATCTACCTGCTCGCGACGATCATGCTCGCCCGCGGCACCCGAACCTCCCGCAGGATCGCCACCGTTGCTCTCTTGGTGGAGCTGGTCGGCGTGCTGGTCGTCGGCACCCTCAGCGTTCTCGACCCCGAGGCGTTCCCGCGAGCGACGGTCTGGTCGGTGTACGGCATCGGGTACGGCTTCGTCCCGCTGATCCTGCCGATCGTGGGGCTGGGCTGGCTGTACGCCACCCGGCCGACCCGCCCCTGACCAGCTCCGCGGGTGCTACAACCACCGCGGAGCGTTCGAGCGGCCTGACTCGACTCCGCGCGGGTTCGAACCCTCGCGGAGTGGAGATCGGGCGGTGTCAGGCGGCCTGGACGAGCAGGTCCTGGTAGTCCTCGTGCCGTCGGATCCAGGTCTTGATGAAGGGGCACAGCGGCCGCACCTTGAGGCCACGGGCCCGAGCGTCGTCGAGCGCGTACCGAGCCAGTCGGCTGCCGAGCCCCTGGCCCTCGTACGCGTCGTCGACCTCCGTGTGGGTGAAGGTGATCACGTCGCCGTCGAGCTCGTACGCCGCCAGGCCGGCCCGGGAGCCGTCCACGTCGATCTCGTAGTACTCCAGCTCGGGTCGGTCGATGATCGTGATGTCGCTCACTGGTCTCCTGAAATCGTCACTCGCTGCTCATGACGCGCCGACGGACTCTGTCTTCCCTCGTGGCTCGCAGACGAGAAGCGTCTCTGCTCACTCCTCGGTCCAGACAGAGTCGGCGCTCCGTTCGCGATCGTTCGCGACGGTTGTCCGGCCAGTAGCCGCTCGAAGGGCACCAGCTCGTTCTCGAACTCCTCGGTCGCGTGGTCGACGCGCGCCGCCGTGGGGGACCGAGGACTGACGAGGTCGGCCAGCTCCCCGGCGGCCCGGGCGACCCGGGCGGACAGCTGCGCGTCAGACCCCCAGTCTTCCGGAGCTGCGTACACCGCAGTTGGCACGACCACGGAGCGAAGGTAGCTGAACAGCGGCCGCAGAGCATATTCGAGAGCCAGCGAGTGCCGTGCCGTGCCTCCGGTCGCGCCGAGCAGCACCGGCTTGCCCGCCAGCACCTCCGGCTCCAGCACGTCGAAGAAGGTCTTGAACAGCCCGGAGTAGGAGCCGGAGAAGATCGGCGAGACCGCGATCAGCCCGTCGGCGGCGACCACCCGCTCGATCAGCGAGGAGAGCCGGGTGGCCGGGAAGCCGGTCAGCAGGTGGTTGGTCAGCTCTCGGGCGTACTCGCGCAGCTCGACGATCTCGATCTCCGGCCGGAGACCGCGCTCGCTCAGGGCCTGCGACGTCGTCGAGGCCAACCGGTCGGCCAGCAACCGCGACGACGACGGCTGCCGCAGACCGGCGGTCAGCACCACGATCCTGTGCGTACGTGCAGTCATCGGGCGACCTCGTCGAGCTCGGCCACCCGGCCGGTCACCGAGTCGGTCACGACAGCACCCTGAGTGTCCTGGGCGACGTCACCCTCGCTCGCTCGCTGGGCGGCGAGCAGGCTGCCGTGCGTCGGGGCGTCGGGCACGCCGGACGGCCGCTTCGCATCCAGCTCACGGCGCAGCACCGGCACGACGTCGGAGCCCAGCAGGTCGAGCTGCTCGAGCACCGTCTTCAGCGGCAGACCGGCGTGGTCGACCAGGAACAGCTGGCGCTGGTAGTCGCCGAAGTGCTCACGGAAGGTGAGCGTCTTCTCGATCACCTCCTGCGGGCTGCCGACGGTGAGCGGGGTCTGCTCCGTGAACTCCTCCAGCGACGGGCCGTGGCCGTAGACCGGGGCGTTGTCGAAGTACGGCCGGAACTCGTTCCAGGCGTCTTGGCTCTTCGGCCGGATGAATGCCTGTCCGCCGAGCCCGACGATGGCCTGGTCGGCGCGACCGTGCCCGTAGTGCTCGTATCGGCGCCGGTAGAGGTTGATCAGCCGCTGGAAGTGGTAGGTCGGCCAGAAGATGTGGTTGGCGAAGAACCCGTCGCCGTAGTAGGCGGCCTGCTCGGCGATCTCGGGGCTGCGGATCGAGCCGTGCCAGACGAACGGGGGCACGCCATCCAGCGGGCGCGGCGTGGACGTGAACGACTCCAACGGCGTACGGAACTCGCCCTTCCAGTCCACGACGTCCTCGCGCCACAGCCGGTGCAGCAGGTGGTAGTTCTCGACGGCCAGCTCGATTCCGTTGCGGATGTCCTGGCCGAACCATGGGTAGACCGGACCGGTGTTGCCACGACCCATCATCAGG
>DASQLI010000058.1:0-28957 GCA_035630075.1 Microlunatus sp. | reverse complement strand
AGGGACCCGATCGGCTCCAGATTGCCGATTCGGTGTTCCTTCGCGTCCGCTGGTAACCTCGGACACGCCGTTCGAACGGCCGCGGACACCCAAGAGCTCCCACTCGCACCGCGCGACACCTCGTACGAGGATCCCAGGGGGCGCCGCGCAACGGGAAACCGAGAGGAGAACTGAGTGTCGATCGACGCTGCAGAGAAGAAGAAGATCATCGACGAGTACGCGACCACCGAGGGTGACACCGGTTCTCCGGAGGTCCAGGTCGCAATCCTCACCAAGCGGATCTCGCACCTGACCGAGCACCTCAAAGAGCACAAGCACGACCACCACAGCCGCCGCGGCCTGATGCTGCTCGTCGGCCAACGTCGTCGGCTGCTCAACTACGTGGCCAAGACCGACATCGAGCGGTACCGGTCGCTGATCGAGCGTCTCGGCCTGCGCCGCTGACGTCACCGGAGCGGTTCTCGCACGTCCCACTCGGGCGTAGGAGAGCCGCTCCGCCGTTTCACCCACAACTTCACAACGACACAACTGCATAGATTCCAACACCATCGGTGATTGCATCCCACACGAGCTCACGAGCACCCGCTCGGTCTCCGGTAGTGGTCCTCGGGACCAGCGGCCCAGCCGCACCCGCCCGCGGACCTCGATCGAAGACCGGCTCTCGCCTCGTATCCGCTCTCTGAGGAGAGTGCCAGGCGATGACGCACGTCAGCCCAGGGTGTGGATGCAGTCCCACAGCGGCGCCACGAGGCGCCAGAGTAGGAGCATCCCTGTGGAGGGACCCGACCTTCAGTTCACCGAGGCGATCATCGACAACGGAGCCCACGGCAAGCACGTGGTGCGCTTCGAGTCCGGTCTGCTCGCCCGCCAGGCCGCCGGTTCGGCGACCGTCTACCTCGACGAGGACACCATGCTGCTCTCGGCCACCACGGCCCAGAGCAAGCCCCGCGACGCCATCGACTTCTTCCCGCTCACGGTGGACGTCGAGGAGCGGATGTATGCCGCCGGCCGCATCCCCGGCTCGTTCTTCCGTCGTGAGGGCCGCCCCAGCGAGGGCGCGATCCTCACCTGCCGGCTGATCGACCGCCCGCTGCGCCCCTGCTTCGTCAAGGGCCTGCGCAACGAGGTCCAGGTCGTCGTCACCGTGATGGCCCTGAACCCCAACAAGACCTACGACGTGGTGGCGATCAACGCCGCGTCGCTGTCCACCCAGCTCGCCGGCCTGCCGTTCACCGGCCCGGTCGGCGGTGTCCGCGTCGCCCTGATCGGTGACCAGTGGGTCGGCTTCCCCGACGTCGACCAGCTGGCCAACTCCACCTTCGACATGGTGGTCGCCGGGCGGGTCCTCGAGGACGGTGACGTCGCGATCATGATGGTCGAGGCGGAGTCGACCGAGGAGACCTGGGCACTCGTCGGCGAGGGCAGGACCGCCCCCACCGAGGAGGTGGTGGCCGCCGGTCTGGAGGCCGCCAAGCCCTTCATCAAAGCCCTCTGCGACGCGCAGGCCGAGCTGGCCTCGCGCTTTCCGAAGGCCACCCAGGAGTTCCCGATCTTCCTGGACTACCAAGACGACGTGTACGCCGCCGTCGCCGACGTGGCCACCGAGCGCCTCGCCCAGGTGATGACCGTCGCCGACAAGCAGTCCCGTGAGGAGTCCACCGAGACGCTCAAGGAGCAGATCAAGACCGAGCTCGCGGACCGCTTCGAGGGTCGCGAGAAGGAGATCAGCGGCGCTTACCGGGCGCTGACCAAGAAGCTCGTCCGGCAGAAGATCCTCACCGAGAAGGTGCGCATCGACGGTCGCGGGCTGGCCGACATCCGGACCCTCTCCGCCGAGGTCGCCGTGGTACCGCGGGTGCACGGCTCGGCGCTGTTCCAGCGCGGCGAGACCCAGATCCTGGGCATCACCACGTTGAACATGCTGGGTCTGGAGCAGAAGCTCGACACCCTGGCGCCGGAGAAGACCAAGCGCTACATGCACAACTACAACTTCCCGCCCTACTCGACCGGTGAGACCGGCCGGGTCGGCTCGCCGAAGCGGCGCGAGATCGGTCACGGTGCACTCGCGGAGCGGGCCCTGGTGCCGGTGCTGCCGACGCGGGAGGAGTTCCCGTACGCGATCCGTCAGGTGTCCGAGGCGCTGGGCTCCAACGGCTCCACCTCGATGGGCTCGGTCTGTGCCTCGACGCTGGCGCTGCTCAACGCCGGTGTGCCGCTGCGCGCCCCGGTGGCCGGGATCGCCATGGGACTGGTTTCCGACACCGTCGACGGCAAGACGTCCTACGTCGCCCTGACCGACATCCTGGGCGCGGAGGACGCGTACGGCGACATGGACTTCAAGGTCGCCGGCACCAAGGACTTCATCACCGCTCTGCAGCTGGACACCAAGCTCGCCGGCATCCCAGCCTCGGTGCTGGCCCAGGCGCTGACCCAGGCCAAGGACGCGCGGCTCACGCTGCTCGAGGTGATGGCCGAGGCCATCGACAGGCCGGACGAGATGAGCCTGTACGCGCCGCGGATCATCACGGTGAAGATCCCGGTCGACAAGATCGGCGAGGTCATCGGCCCCAAGGGGAAGGTGATCAACCAGATCCAGGACGACACCGGTGCCGACATCAGCATCGAGGACGACGGCACCATCTACATCGGCGCCGACTCCGGTGACAAGGCCGAGGCCGCCCGCACCATGGTCAACGCGATCGCCAACCCGACGATGCCGGAGAAGGGCGAGCGCTACCTCGGCACGGTCGTCAAGATCACCGCGTTCGGTGCGTTCGTCTCGCTGCTGCCCGGCAAGGACGGCCTGCTGCACATCTCCAAGCTGCGGCCGCTGGCCGGCGGGGCGCGGGTGGAGAACGTGGAGGACGTGGTCAGCGTCGGTCAGAAGATCCAGGTGGAGATCAACGAGGTCGACGACCGGGGCAAGCTGTCGCTGATTCCGGTGGTCGAGGAGCCCGCCGCTGTCTGAGCGGACTGATCAGGCCGTTCGGCCGCGTGCCTATCGCAGCGGAGAGATCCGCCGCAGCACGCTGCCGAACGGCCTGCGGGTCGTCACCGAGGAGATGGCCGGCAGCCGCGCGTTCTGCGTCGGCTTCTTCGTGCGCGTGGGCTCCCGGCACGAGAGTGGCCGGTTGCACGGCGCGTCGCACTTCCTCGAGCACGTGCTGTTCAAGGGCACCCCACGTCGGACAGCGGAGGAGATCTCGCAGTCGGTGGAGTCGGTGGGCGGTGAGCTCAACGCCTACACCGCCAAAGAGCACACCTGCTTCCACGCCAGGGTGATGGCCGACGACGCCGACCTGGTGGTCGACGTGCTGGCCGACATGATCACCGACTCGCTGCTGCTCGGCCGCGACATCGACGCCGAGCGCGCGGTGATTCTGGACGAGATCGCCATGCACCATGACGATCCCGGCGAGGTGGGTGCCGACCTGGTGACCACCGCCCTCTTCGGTGATCATGGTCTCGGTCGACCGGTGATCGGCTCCGCTCAGAGCATCACCGGGCTGCGTCGCAACCAGGTGGACGCCTACTGGCGGCGCCACTACCGACCGTCCGAGATCGTGGTGGCAGCGGCCGGAGCGGTCGACCATGATCGACTCGTCGAGCAGCTGAGCGACGTCGACCGGTTCGCCGGTGATCATGGTCGTGCCCACCGACGGCCACTCCGGTCGGCCGCGCCGACCAGCGTTCGGGGCGGCCCACAGATCGTCAGTGCCATCCGCGACTCGGCGCAGGTCTCCGCGACGCTGGCGGCGGGCTGCCCCGGCATGTTCGACGACCGACGCTACGCGTTGGGACTGCTGTCGCTGGTGCTGGGCGGAGGCATGTCCTCACGGCTGTTCGTCGAGGTCCGGGAGCGCCGCGGCCTGACGTACTCGATCGAGGCGGGGGAGAGCGTCTACAGTGACGCCGGCCTCTTCTCGATCGACTGGCAGTGCGCTCCGGAGCGGCTGACCGACATCTTGTCGGTGGTTCGTGAAGTGACCGGCGAGCTGGCCGAGGTCGGAATCGACGAGCAAGAGCTGGCGCGCGCCAAGACCCAGCTGCGCGGTCAGACCATCCTCGCCTACGAAGGACCCAACAGTCGGATGAGCCGCCTGGGCGGCAGCACGATCAGTGGTGAGCGGCGCGGGCTGGAGGCGCACCTGGACTGCTACGACGCCGTCACGGCCGAGGCGGTGCAGGAGATGGCTCAGCACCTGTTCGACGCCGGTCCCGTCCTCGGCGTGGTGGGTCCGAAGGTGGCTCGACGCCGGCTGGAGTCGATCCTCGAGCGCTGGTGATCCGCCGGTAGGTTGGTCGTCGCGGCGGGCCGATCGGGCCTGCCGCAGTGCTCGGCGGAGAGGAAGCTGCTGATGGCCGTGTTGTCCCGGAATCGCTCCTGCACTCCCGAGAGGCTCCGCTCATGACCGTGTCTGATGGTCGCGCTCCGCGCTCCGCGGTCATGAGCTACGCGAGGTCTCGCTCGTTCGTCGCGATTCCGTACGACACGGCATTGCCTGGAGATATTGGGCGCGTCGTCCGGAATCGCTCCTGCACTCCCGAGAGGCTCCGCTCATGACCGGCACTCAGATCGCGGTGGGGGTGTTCGGATCTGCCGGTCGGATGGGCGCCGAAGTGTGCCGGGCCGTCCAGGCCGCGCCGGACCTGGAGCTGGTGGCCGCCCTGGATGTCGGCGACGACCGTACGCCGGCCGAGCAAGCCCAGGTGATGGTGGACTTCACCCACCCCGACGCCGTGATGGACAACCTGTCCTGGTGCGTCGAGCACGGCGTGCACGCCGTCGTCGGGACGACCGGGTTCACACCGGACCGGCTGACTCGGCTCCGCTCGGAGCTGGCGACGGCGCCCGGTGTCGGCGTCGTCGTGGCAGCGAACTTCTCCGTCGGCGCGGTGCTGATGATGCACTTCGCCGAACAGGCCGCGCGCTTCTACGAGAGTGTGGAGATCATCGAGCTGCACCACCCGAACAAGGCCGACGCGCCGTCCGGTACGGCGACCACCACAGCGCAGCGGATCGCGGCCGCCCGGCAGGCGGCTGGCCGACCTCCGATCCCCGATGCGACCAGCCAGGAGGTGCCGGGGGCCCGTGGAGCCGACGTCGAGGGCGTCCGGGTGCACGGCGTTCGGCTCCGCGGGCTCGTCGCCCACCAGGAAGTGCTGTTCGGCGATCCCGGGGAGACCCTCACCGTCCGTCACGACTCGCTGGACCGGGTCTCCTTCATGCCGGGCGTGCTGACGGCCGTCCGGGCCGTCGTCGACCGACCCGGCCTCACCGTCGGCATCGACGACCTGCTGGGGTTGGCGTCGTGAACGCCGACCAGCCGAACCCCTCGGATGCCGATCCGGGGCGCACCCCACCGGCGCGTCCCGACTTCGCGCCACCCGGTTCCGACGACGCGACCCAGGTGTTTCCCGGCGAGCGGCGGACAGCGCCCGAGCCGACGGTCGTGCTGCCGGCCGACAGGACCACCGTCCAGCCCGCCGCTCCGGCCGGCTCCGTGCCGCCGAGCGCGCCGACCAAGCCGCGCTCGCGGACCGTGATGATCGCCGTGATCAGCGTGCTGGCCGTGCTGGCGGTGCTCATCGCCGGCGACCGGGTGGCCAACGCGGTCGCGCAGAACACGCTCGCCACTGCACTGCAGTCGGAGCTGTCGACGCCGGCGAAGCCCGACGTCGACATCGGCGGCTTCCCGTTCGTCACCCAGGCGCTCGGCGGGTCGTTCTCCTCGGTGCAGGTGACCGCCGACGACGCGACCGTCACCGACGGGAACACCACGGTCGCCATCTCCCACCTGGACGCCACCCTGACCGGGATCACGGCGACGGACCGCTACCAGAACGTGGTCGCGAGTGACGGTGAGGCGACCGCGCTGCTCGACTGGGCCGGCATCAGCTCGCTGGTCGGGCAGCAGGTCAGCTACGTGGCCGACGACCGGATGCGGATCGACTTCTCGGTGCCGATCGGCCGGCTGTCGATCGAGGGCTACGTCACCGGCCGGCCGGAGCTGAACGTGGCAGACCAGACCATCACGGTGGCCGATCCACAGGTCAGTGTGGCCAACGTCGACGTGCCGCAGGCGGTGGTTGATGCGGTCTCCCGGATCGTGCTGCAGCCGTACCAGCTGCAGAACCTGCCGTACGACATCGAGGTGACGAACCTGACCGTTCAGCAGGACGGCGTCTCGGTGTCGGGTACGGGGCAAGACATCCCGCTCCGCGGCCAGTAGTCGATCGGCCGTCGAGTTCAGGTCAGATGGCGGTGTGCAGCCGGACCTGCTTCACCCGTACGGAGTCGTCGTCGGCGCCGATCTCCCGATGAGCGCCATCGGGCGCCCAGCCGGCCTCGGTCAGGAACAGGCGGAGCTCGTCGTCGTCGGCGCGCAGCCAGTGCCGGGCGCGGAGGAAGCCGTCCGCGCGCAGGGTGTCGATGCAGGCGTTGACCAGTCGGGAGCCGTGTCCGCGGCGGCGAGCGGTCGGATCGACGACCAGCTCGTCGATCGCTCCGTCGGCGGCGGTGTCGGCATCAGGGTCCTGGCTGGGCAGGGTGGTGGCCAGACCCACGACCCGGCCCTCGGCTACCGCGACCAGGACCCGGAACCGGGCCTCGGGTGGCCGGGTGATGGCTCCGTGCCACGCCTCCGCCATCGTGTCCAGGTCGATCGAGGACAGCACCGCCTCGGCAGCCGGATCGGCGCCGTCACTCCACGCTCGCCGCTGCACGGCGGCGATGTCGCGCGACTCGACGGGCAGAGCCAGCCGTACCGAGTCGGCGTGCGGGTCGCCGGCTGACCCGGGAAGTTCGGTGGCCATGGCAGCCGATGCTATCTCCCAGAGAATGTGACCTAGGTCACATTCTGGAGCCCTAGGCGGTCCGCCGGTCGAGACTCCATGATGGACGCAGAAGTCCGCGGTTACCTGAACCCCCGAGCAGGCAACCGCGGACTTCGCCTTTCCCGTCGTCACCGGTCACCGGGGCTGAAGAGTGGACCGCCCGACGATCCCCTCGGCCACGATGTCGCGCGGAGCCCGTTGTCCGGTCGGGGCGTCGTGGGACGATAGCCTGACCGCCGTGTCGCCCCAATCGGATCAGTCCAGCCCACGTGGGGGCGTCCGCACCCCACCACCGCTCGCCGGGGGAGCACTGCGCGTCATCCCGCTCGGCGGGCTCGGTGACATCGGCCGCAACATGGCGGTGCTGGAGTACGACGGCCAGCTGCTGGTGATCGACTGCGGCGTGTTGTTCCCCGAGGACGATCACCCCGGGGTCGACCTGATCCTGCCGAGCTTCGACGTGATCGCCGACCGGCTGGACGACGTGCAGGCGCTGGTGCTGACCCACGGCCACGAGGACCACATCGGGGCCGTGCCGTACCTGCTCAGGCAGCGCCCCGACATCCCCCTGGTGGGCTCCAAGCTGACGCTGGCGCTGCTCCAGGAGAAGATCCGCGAGCACCGGATCAAGGGCACCGTCACCCGGGTCGTGGCCGATGGCGAGAAGGCGACGTTGGGTCGGTTCGAGTGCGAGTTCCTGGCCGTCAACCACTCGATCCCGGATGCCCTGGCCGTCGCCGTCCGCACCCCCGCCGGACTGGTGCTGCACACCGGTGACTTCAAGATGGACCAGCTGCCCTTGGACGGCCGCATCACCGACTTGCGCGGCTTCGCGCGACTCGGCGAGGAGGGCGTCGACCTGTTCATGGTCGACTCCACCAACGCCGAGGTTCCTGGCTTCACCACCCCGGAGCGCGACATCACCCCGGCTCTGGACCGGGTGTTCACCACCAGCAGGCAGCGGCTGATCGTGGCCTGCTTCGCCTCCCACGTGCACCGTGTCCAACAGGTGCTGGACGCGGCGGTGCAGCACGGACGCAAGGTGGTCTACGTCGGACGCTCGATGGTGCGCAACATGGGAGTGGCCCGCGATCTCGGCTACCTGCACGTACCCGGCGACACCCTGATCGAGCTCCGGGACATCGACAACTTCCGGCCCGACCAGGTGGCGATCATCTCCACCGGCTCGCAGGGTGAGCCGCTGTCCGCGCTGTCGAGGATGGCCAACCGGGAGCACCCGGTCATCCAGCTGACGGCCGGCGACACCGTGGTGCTCGCCTCGTCGCTGATCCCGGGCAACGAGAGCTCGGTCTACCGGGTGATCAACGGGCTCACCAAGCTGGGCGCCAAGGTCGTGCACAAGGGCAACGCGATGGTCCACGTGTCGGGTCACGCCAGCGCGGGAGAGCTGCTGTACGCGTACAACATCGTCAAGCCGCGCAACGTGCTGCCGGTGCACGGCGAGGCCCGCCATCTGATCGCCAACGCCGACCTGGCGGTGGCCACCGGAGTGCCGCGCAAGCGGGCGATCATCGCCGAGGACGGCTCGGTGATCGATCTGCAGCAGGGCGGCGCACGGATCGTTGGCAAGGTCGACAGCGGTTACGTGTTCGTCGACGGGGCGTCGGTGGGCGACGTCACCGAGACGTTGCTGACCGACCGCCGGATCCTCGGTGAGGAGGGCTTCATCTCGGTCGTCGTGGTGATCAACACCCACACGTCCAAGATCGTCAGCGGTCCGGACATCCACGCCCGCGGCTTCGGCGAGGACGACTCGGTGTTCGACTCGGTGCGGCCGCAGCTCGTGGAGGCGCTGGAGGAAGCGCTGACTGAGGGCGTCGACGATGCCCACCGGCTGCAGCAGGTCATCCGGCGCCGGATCGGCCGCTGGGTGAACGACAAGCACCGCCGCCGACCCATGATCATCCCGGTCGTCATCCAGACCTGAGCCCGGCTGCTCGGCCCGAGTCGGTCGCTGGTCGCGTGACTAGGCTGGGCAGCACAGGCAACGGTGCGGAGGGTGCGATGGGCTATCGCGAGGAGTTCTGGCGCAGTCTGGGTGATCCGGAGGAGTTCTGGCGCGACCAGGCCGCGGCGGTGAGCTGGTTCCGCCGGCCCAAGCGGATCCTCGACGACTCCGCGGCCCCGATGTACCGCTGGTATCCCGACGCGACGCTCAACACCTGCTTCAACGCCCTGGACCGGCACGTGATCGCCGGCCGGGCCGACGAGCCGGCGCTGATCTTCCACTCCGCCATCACCGGCGAGCGTCGGGTCTACAGCTTCGCTCAGCTGCTGGACGAGGTGGCCCGATTCGGCGGCGCGCTGCGCGAGCTCGGCGTGACGGCCGGCGATCGGGTGGTGATCTACCTGCCGATGGTGCCCGAGGCCGCCATCGCCATGCTGGCCTGCGCCCGGATCGGCGCGGTGCACTCGGTGGTGTTCGGTGGCTTCGCGCCGGCCGAGCTGAGTGCGCGAATCGACGACGCCCGACCGAAGGTGGTCATCTCCGCCTCCTGCGGTCTGGAGGCGGGGAAGTTGATCGCGTACAAGCCGATGCTCGACGCCGCCCTCGAGCGGGCGGCGCACCGTCCCGATCACTGCGTCATCCTGCAGCGCCCTCAGCTGCCGGCGGACCTGGTCACCGGTCGCGACCTGGACTGGGCGATGATCATGAAGCCGTACCTGTTCGAGTCTGCCTCCTGTGCCGAGGTGGCCGCGACCGATCCGCTCTACATCCTCTACACCTCAGGCACCACAGGGAAACCCAAGGGCATCGTCCGTGATCATGGTGGCCACGCGGTCGCCCTGACGTACTCGATGCGGACCGTCTACGACGTCGGCGCGGGCGATGTCATGTTCACGGCGAGTGATGTCGGCTGGGTGGTCGGTCACTCCTACATCGTGTACGGACCGCTGCTGGTCGGTGCGACGACGATCTTGTACGAGGGCAAGCCGGTCGGCACGCCGGACGCAGGAGCCTTCTGGCGGGTCGTCGCGGAGAACCGCGTCAAGGTCATGTTCACCGCGCCCACCGCGATCCGAGCCATTCGCAAGGTCGATCCCGAGGCCCGGCTGCTGGCTGATCACGACACCTCGTCTCTGCAGGCGCTGTTCCTGGCGGGGGAGCGCCTCGACCCCGACACGTACGGCTGGGCGACCGAGAAGCTCGGGGTGCCGGTGATCGACCACTGGTGGCAGACCGAGACCGGCTGGCCGATCGCGGCCAACCTGCGCGGGCTCGAGCCGATGCCGATCAAACCGGGCTCGCCGACCGTACCGGTGCCGGGCTATGACGTACGGATCCTCGACGCCGCGGGAAAGCGGGCCGAGCGAGGCACGGAGGGGGCGATCGTGATCGCCCTGCCGCTGCCGCCAGGCACCCTGACCACGGTCTGGGGCGACGACGAGCGATTCGTGCACGGGTACCTGTCGGCGTTCCCGGGCCACTACCTGACCGGCGACGGAGGGCTGGTCGACGAGGACGGCTACCTGTTCGTGATGGGACGCACCGACGACGTGATCAACGTGGCCGGGCACCGGCTGTCCACCGGATCGATCGAGGCGGTGATCGCCAGCCATCCGGCGGTGGCCGAGTGCGCGGTGATCGGCGTGGTCGACGAGCTGAAGGGGCAGGTGCCGCGCGGGCTGGTGGTGGTGAAGGAGGGAGTGGGCATCGACGAGGCAGCGCTGTCAGCGGAGCTGATGACCCTGGTGCGAGCCGAGATCGGGGCGATCGCCGCCCTCCGGCAGGTCGACGTGGTGCCGGCGCTGCCGAAGACCAGGTCGGGGAAGATCCTGCGCAGGGTGATGCGCGAGATCGCCGATGGGAAGACCCCCGCTGTGCCGTCGACCATCGAAGACGCCGGCGTGCTGCACGCGCTGCACCCCGTGCTGGTCGGCGCCGGCTGATCCCTGCGCCCGACGACCCAGGCCCGCTCACGCACGTCGCACCTCGCTCACGCACGTGCTGCAGCACGTGCGCGTGACCGTAGCTGCGGTGCGTGAGCAGGGTTGCGGCGGCAGAGCTGGACGTCGCAGCCGGTACGCCAAAAGGACCTGCCCCGGAGGGACAGGTCCTGGTGACGCGAATGCGTCAGATGGTCAGCGGGTGACCTTGCCGGCCTTCAGGCAGGAGGTGCACACGTTCAGCCGCTTCGGGGTGCCGGCAACGACCGCGCGGACGCGCTGGATGTTGGGGTTCCAGCGGCGGTTGGTCTTCTTCTTCGACCAGGGCACGTTGTGGCCGAAGCCGGGGCCCTTCGCGCAGACGTCACATACGGCAGCCACTGGAGCTCACTCCCACTCACAAGCGATTTCGATCGGAACAGAACATTGGTCGATGCCCGTCAGGGCAACCTGGACAGCGTACCCGACGCCGGCGAGGGAAGGCGAATCCATCGCCGCGGACGGATCGCCGCGGCTGCTGGGGACGTCGGTGTCCGGTGTCGTCCCGCCGCGCCGATGTGCCGAGCGTGCTCGACCCATCGGCGATACCGCGGGGAGCCGAGTGCCCGGCCGGTCGCAGGCACGTCGTCACTGGTGACCCGCACTGAGTCGACGGATCAGGGCCACCGCGAACGCCCGGCCGACGAACGAGCCGGGTCCATCGCCCTCAGCACGGGGGAGCTGTGGTTGGCTCCCGACCAGGCCGAGCGGCTGTCGGTCAGCTTCGACAACGCGCTGCTCGATGAGCACGAGACGGGGTGGCGGAACGAGCCCGGGCCCGGTCGCGTACGGATGGCCTTTGTCTGGTCGCTGCTACCCGACCCGCTGCCCGGCGACGTCCAGCCGGCTCCGGTCGACCCGGCTCCGCTGCCGGATGCCGCTCCGGCGGAGCCTCGGCCCGACTGACGAGATCCCGGTCCTCAGGCCGGCCGTCGGTAGGGTGGTCGGGTGTCGTCGGCGGTCACCTCGGGCGGCGGAGTGGGCAGTCTCGCTCCGCCGGAGATCTGGCGGCTCTGCCTGACGTGGTTGGAGCGCAGCGCGGAGGTGATCGCGGCGTCGGCGGCGAGCCTGAACGCGATCAACGTCTTTCCCGTGGCCGACTCCGACACGGGCACGAACCTGCAGCAGACCCTGACCGGCATCATCGCCCACCTGAGTGGCGAGCAGACCGAGGACGACTGGAACGCGGACCTTCTCGCCGCCGATGGCGCCCCGTCAGCCGAGGTGCCGAGTCCCGCGGACCTGGTGGTGCGGGCCGCCGTGCTGTCCGCCCATGGCAACTCCGGCGCGATCGTCGCGGAAATGATCATCAGCCTGAGTCGGGCGCTGGAGCGGTCGGGCCTGATCGTGCCGACAGAGCCCGAGCGCGGTCTGGCCCAGGTGCTCCGGCTGGTCGCCGCCGCCGGACGACGGGCCGTCGCGCGGCCGGTCGCCGGGACGATCCTGACCGTGGCTGCCGCTGCGGCGACCGCCGCCGAGGAGGCGGTCGCCGACGGGGTGGCTGATCGGCTCGCCGCCGACCCGCTGATCGGGCTCTCCCGGGTGCTGGCCGTCGCCGAGGTCGCTCGCGCGGCGGCCGCCGAGGCGCTGCAGCGTACGCCGGAGGAGCTGGAACGACTGGCCGAGGCGGGGGTCGTCGACGCCGGCGGCCAGGCGTACGTGCTGCTGCTGGACGTGCTGGTCGAGGTACTGGGTGGCCGCCGAGCCGAGCCGCTGGTCGACGTGCGGGTGCCGGCCAGCACGCACCGGCGGATCACCGACGAGCGCCCAGTGGAGTACGAGGTGATGTACGCGCTGCGCGGCACCGGGGCCGACGACCTGGATGTGCTCCGAGAGCAACTGTCAGTCCTGGGTGACAGCGTGGTGGTCGTGGGTGATCGGACCGTGGCCCAGGTGCACGTACACCTGGCCGATGCCGGTGCGGCCGTGGAGGCTGGCCTGCCGTACGGACGGATGAACCAGATCCGGATCACCGCGCTGCCGGCCGCGACCTCGGAGGCGGAGCGCGCCGTGGTGGCGGTGGTGGCGGGGCCGGGACTGGCCGTCGCCGTCGAGACCCTCGGTGGCACACCAGTGGTGCCGGCCGGCTCGCATGTGACGGCTGAGGAGCTGTCAGTCGCCCTGCAGCACTCCTGCGGTGACGTCGTGGTGCTGCCCAACGACATGGAGTGCCTCGAGATCGCGACCCACCTGGCCGCCGACCTGCGTGCGCAGGGTCGGCGCGTGGCCGTCATCCCGACGGTGGCTCAGGTACAGGGTCTCGCCGCGCTGGCCGTGCACGAGCCCGACGCGGACTTCGACTCGGTGGTGGTCGCGATGAGCAGCACCGCCGGCCACACCCGGCACGCGGCCGTCACCGTCGCCGAGAGCCCGGCGATGACCATGGCCGGCCGCTGTGAGGTGGGCGACGTGCTCGGTCTGGTCGACGGCGACTTCGTCGAGATCGGGACCGACCTGGATCAGGTTGCCTGGCGAGTTCTCGAACGGCTGTTGACCTCTGGCGGCGGAGAGCTCGTGACCCTGGTTCGCGGCCGGGACGCCGACGACCCGCTCGTCGACCGGCTGCAGGCCCGGATCCGGGCCTGGTCGTCATCGCTCGACGTCGAGGTGATCGACGGCGGACAGGTGCGCTACCCGCTGCTGGTGGGTCTCGAGTGACCAGGCACCTGAAGCTGGTCCCCGAGCTGCCCGAGCCCGCCGAGGAGCCACTGAAGAAGGCCACGAAACAGTCGACCGGAGCCACCGCACCGGGTGGCAAACGGAAGCCGGGGGCCACTCTGGAGCGACCACCCTCGCAGTTCTGGCGGACGACCGGGTTCACCCGGCTCGCGGTGCCGCTGGCCGGGGTGCTGGGGGGCAAGACCGCCAAGGCGTTCGAGTCCCTGAAGCTCAAGACCGTCAGCGACCTGATGCTGCACCTGCCCCGTCGCTACGTCTCGGGGACTGAGCTGAGCGATCTGCGCAGCCTCACCGAAGGCGAGGAGGTGACGGTGCTGGCCCAGGTCCGCGAGGCAACGGTGCATCCGATGCGCTCCGGCCGCGGCGCCGGCAAGTTCCGGCTGCAGGCCACCATCACCGACGGTCGGGGGCACCTCAACCTGACGTTCTTCGGCGCCAAGCACCTGGTGGACTACTGGCAGGGTCAGCTCCGACCGGGGGCGCGGGGGATCTTCGCCGGCAAGGTCGGCACCTTCCAGAACCAGCCACAGCTCACCCACCCGGACTTCGTCATCGTGGACGACGCCGGCAACGTCATCGGCGGGGCGCAGCGGAACCTCGATCTCGGCAAGGTCGCCGGCGCGTCGGGCTGGATCGGTCTCTATCCGGCGACGGCGAAGCTGCGCACCTGGACGATCGCCAACTGCGTCTCGCTGGCGCTGGACTCGCTGGAGGGGATGGAGGATCCGCTGCCGGAGTGGCTGCGTCGGGAGGCCGACCTGGTGAGCCAGCCGGCGGCGTACCGAGCCGTCCACCGGCCGGAGACCGAGGACGACATCAGCGCCGGGCGGGACCGGATCAAGTTCGACGAGGCGTTCGGGCTGCAGCTGGCGATGGCCCGGCGGCGCGCGCTGGCGGCGGCCGAGGGCGCCGTGCCTCGACCGCGGGTGAGCGGTGGCCTGCTCGACGCGTTCGACGCCCGGCTGCCGTTCGCGCTCACCGATGGTCAGCGCGTGGTCAGCGACCAGCTGTTCGCCGATCTCGCCCGTCCCCAGCCGATGCAGCGGCTGTTGCAGGGCGAGGTGGGCTCGGGAAAGACCGTGGTCGCTCTGCGCGCGATGCTGACGGTTGTCGACAACGGCGGCCAGGCTGCGCTGCTCGCACCGACCGAGGTGCTGGCCGCTCAGCACCATCGCACGATCACCGCGGTGCTCGGCGACCTGGCCGGCGGCGACCTGTTCTCCTCAGGCGGGGTCGGCACCGGGGTCACCCTGATCACCGGCTCGATGTCGGCCGCCCGGCGGCGGGAGGCCGCACTCGCCGCCGCCTCCGGCGAGGCGGGGATCGTGATCGGCACCCATGCCCTGCTGACCTCCGGCACCCAGTTCGCCGATCTCGGGTTGGTCGTGGTCGACGAGCAGCACCGGTTCGGGGTGGAGCAACGCGCTGCGTTGGTCGCCAAGGCCGAGCACCGGCCGCACGTGCTGGTGATGACCGCGACGCCGATCCCGCGGACCGTGGCGATGACGGTCTTCGGCGACCTCGAGATCTCCACCCTGACCGAGATCCCGGCCGGACGAGCCGACGTCTCCACCGTCGTCGTCGACTACGCCTCCCACCCGACCTGGTTGCGCCGGACCTGGCAGCGGCTGATCGAAGAGGTCGCCGAAGGGCGCCAGGCGTATGTGGTGTGCCCACGGATCAGTGCCGACTCGGCGTCGGACGAGGCGGACGCAGGGGCGGCGGTCGAGGACGTCTACGGCCAGCTGACCGACGGGCCGATGCGAGATGTCCGGGTCGCGATGCTGCACGGCCGACTCTCGGCGGAGGACAAGGATGACGTGATGGGTCGCTTCGTGGCCGGGGAGCTCGACGTCCTGATCGCGACGACCGTGATCGAGGTCGGCGTGGACGTGCCGAACGCCGCCGCCATGGTGATCTGCGACGCCGACCGGTTCGGCATCTCCCAGCTGCACCAGCTGCGCGGCCGGATCGGACGCGGTGCCCACCCGGGCATCTGCCTGCTGCTCACCGGTACGCCGCCGGACACGCCGGCCGCCCAACGACTGGCCGCAGTCGCCGGCACCCGCGACGGCTTCGTGCTGGCCAAGGTCGACCTGGAGCAGCGGCGCGAGGGTGACGTGCTCGGGGCCGAGCAGTCGGGCGTCCGGTCCAGCCTGCGGCACCTGCGGGTGCTCGAGGACGAGGACCTGATCACGTACGCCCGCGACCTGGCTACGTCGTGTCTGGCGAAGGACCCGGAGCTGTCGGACCCGGGCCTGGCCGACATCGTGGACGCGGTCGAGCGACGAGCCGCCGGCGACTGGCTCGAGCGCTCGTGAGGACGGAGGGCAAGCACGGCGGCGATGACAAGCGCCGGCCTCAAGCGGTGTCAGTCGGCGTGTCGCGGCATCTTGGCTCGTTGAGGCACGCGAATGTCACGGGTCTGACCGAGAGGCTCCGGCCATGACGCGGATCATCTCCGGGTCCCGCGGTGGGCGCCGGCTGACCATGCCGCCCGGTGACCAGACCCGTCCGACCGCCGGCAAGGTGCGTGAGGCGTTGTTCTCCGCGCTCGCCTCCTGGACGGGTGGGTCCTCCGGGCCGGCCGATGTCGCGCTCAAGGGCTGGGCCTTCTGCGACCTGTTCGCCGGCTCCGGCGCGGTCGGGCTCGAGGCCGCCAGCCGGGGCGCGGCGCCGGTCACCCTGGTCGAGTTCAGCCGCCGGGCGATCCGGACGATCGAGCAGAACGTGGCCGCGGTCGGCCTCGAGGTCGAGGTGCGCCGCGAGGCGGTCGAGGAGGTGGTCCGTCGGCAGCCGGCGTACCCGTTCGACATCGTCTTCCTGGACCCGCCGTACGAGCTCGCCAACGGCGCGGTCGAGGCGATCCTGCGTGACTTGGTGACCAACGGCTGGCTGACCGCCGAGGGCCTGGTCGTGTTGGAGCGGTCCGGGCGGGAGCAGCCGCCGCGCTGGCCGGACGCGCTGAGCGACACGTGGGAGAAGAAGTACGGCGAGACGGTGCTCTACTTCGGGTCGGGCTAGATACCGTCGAGACCGTGAGCCGCGCCGTCTGTCCTGGATCCTTCGACCCGGTGACCGCCGGCCACCTCGACGTGATCGGCCGTGCCGTCGATCTGTACGACGACGTGGTCGTCGCAGTCGGCTCGAACATGAGCAAGAACGCCCTCTTCACGCCGCCGGAGCGGGTCGAGATGATCGAGGAGGCCTGCGTCGAGTGGCCCTCGGTCCACGTCACGGTGTTCTCCGGGCTGCTGGTCGACTTCTGCCGCGAGCGCGAGATCGCCGTCATCGTGAAGGGTCTTCGTTCGGGCGGCGACTACGACTACGAGCTCGCGATGGCCCAGATGAACCGGAAACTCACCGGCGTCGACACCGCGTTCCTGCCGACGGCACCCCACTTGTCGTACGTCTCCTCGAGTCTGGTCCGGGAAGTCGCCTCGCTGGGAGGTGACGTGTCGCCGTTCGTGACGGCGGCCGTGCTGGAGCGGATCAGGCAGCGGCTGGCCGACCGGCGATGATCATCGGACCAACGATGGCGGATCTGGTTCATGACTCGAACGCCGGTCAGCTCGGGGGTTGACGCGGCCGAACGCTCGGTCGGCGGTGATCGACTATCGCGTCGTGGTCGAACCGATTGATGTCCAGCGTCAGATGGAGAAGCTGACGGCTGGGGATGAGCCGATGGACGAGGAGCACGTCGACTCAGTCGGCGCAGTCGACCGCGACGGCCAGGGCGGCGCACACCTGACGCATCCGCTCATCGCTCAGGCGCCCGAGCCGATCGACGAGGACCCCGAGCGACACACTCTCGACGGAGTCGAGGTTCACGGCGGCCAGCCGTGGTACCGGATCGACCAGCGGCTCCAGGACGACTTCGCTGGCCAGGCCACGGATGGTCGTCGTGCACGGCGCGATCAGGGCCCGCCGGTGCCTCGGGATCACGGCATCTCGCGACAGGACGACCACCGGCCGGCGACCGACCTCGGGCAGCTCACACCACCACACCTCGCCACGAGCAGGTGGTGCGCTCACGACGCTGCTGCGGCACGCCTGAAGGAAGCGAGGTCACCCCATGCGTCTGCTTCATCGAGCGGGTGCTCGTCGTACGCCGCGTAGCCGGAGTCGACCTCAGCCGCGCGATGGCGTGACAGCAACGCCGTGAGCGCCTCGTCGATGAGCACGGCATTGGTGACGCCCGGTCGGAGACCTCGGGCGTCCGCCAGCAGGGTCGCGTCCACCGTCGTACTGAGCCGTGTCCTACTCATGCCACAATCATGCCACGCAGGCCGAGGGACCCATGCTCAGCTCCATCGCTGCCTCTCGCGCTGTTGCCCGGCCGGATTCCAGCCGGAGCGGGAGCACCCCACTCCCACCGGCGTACTACGCTCGACGTCGTTTCACCACTCGAAGAAGGACACATGGCCGACCAGAACACCGCCGAGGCGAAGCTCGCACGACTCCGCGAGCTGGTGGCGCACGCCCGCTCGATGCCGATGTCAGCGTCCTGTGTGGTGAACCGGCACGACGTGCTCGCCGCGATCGACGACGTCATCGACAATCTGCCGGACGAGATCGCCGAAGCCCAGGACGTGATCGAGAACTCTCAGGATGCGGTCGCCGCCGGCGAGGCGGAGGCCGAGCGGATCACCGAGCAGGCGAAGAGTCGAGCCGACCAGCTGGCAACCGAGACCGAGGTGCTCAGGGTCGCCGAGGCGAAGGCCGCCGAGATCGTGGCCGCGGCCGAGACCGACGCGGCCGCACTCCGCCGCGAGGCTGACGCGTTCGTGGACTCCCGGATGGCCAGCTTCGAGTCGGTCCTGGCCCGCACCTCCAGTCAGGTCAAGACAGCGCGAGCGCGACTGGCCGAGCGCAGCAAGCTGGACCGGCCGCAGCACGAGGCCGCCGAACCGGAGGTCGCCGCGGCGGCGGCCAGTGCCGGAGCCGGAACCTCCGCGGACTTGGGGATCTCGGGCTCATGACCGGCTCGTCACACCGCCAGCGCCGTCCGCACCAGCGGTCCGGGCTGATGCTGGACACCCACGACCTGGCTCGGCGGGCCGGCGAGCTTCGGACGGTGCAAACCACCGTCGAAGCGCCGGCCGACCTCGGCATCGCCGTCATCGGGGTGCCGGAAGGCTCTCCGCTGGAGCTCGATCTCAGGATGGAGGCAGTCGTCGAGGGCGTCCTGGTCACCGGCACCGCGTACGCACAGCTCGCGGGGGAGTGCGTCCGGTGCCTCACCCCGCTGACCGACGAAGTCGAGGTGGACGTCCAGGAGCTGTTCACCTACCCCGAGAGCGAGGCCTCCGACGAGGAGGCGTCGCACCTGGAGGGTGAACTGCTGGACCTGGAGCCGGTGCTGCGGGACGCCGTCGTCCTGGAGCTGCCGTTCCAGCCCGTCTGCGGTCCGGACTGCCGCGGACTGTGCCCGGAGTGCGGCGTCGATCTGAACTCGGTCGAGAAGCACAGCCACGACGACGCGGTCGATCCTCGGTGGGCCAAGCTCACTCAGTTCGAATCCGAGACCGAAACGTCCTAGACTGTCCCGGTTGCTCGATCGCTGACGCGTGCCCAGAAGCCGGTCCCAGCGCCCTGAGCACACCGAGATCAACGTACGAACAAACGAGGAGAAGATCGTGGCCGTCCCGAAGAGGCGCATGTCACGCAGCAACACGCGGCATCGCCGGTCCCAGTGGAAGGCTTCGGCGCCCACCCTGGTCACCTGCACCAACCCGGCCTGCCGGGAGAAGCACCTGCCGCACACCGCCTGCCCGTCCTGCGGCCAGTACGGTCCGCGCGCCAGCCGCCGCCAGGTGCTGGAGTCCTGACGGACTGCTCTTGACCGACCTCGACACAGCCGACCCCGTGGATGAGACCCCGGGGTCGCTTGTGCGCCCGGCCGCACCCAGCGCTACCCGACCTGTCCGGGAGCTGCTGGACCTGATCGGTCTGCCCGTCGAGAGCGCGCTGTTCGACCGCGCCCTGACGCACCGCTCGTACGCGTACGAGCGGGGCGGGCTGCCGACGAACGAGCGGCTGGAGTTCCTCGGGGACTCGGTGCTCGGGCTGGTAGTGACCGAGCACCTGTTCACGTCCTATCCGGATCTCTCCGAGGGCCAGCTCGCCAAGCTGCGGGCCGCTGTGGTGAACTCCCGGGCCCTCGCCGACGTCGCGCGCGGGCTCGAACTGGGGGCCCTGATCCACCTGGGCCGCGGCGAGGAGAGCACCGGCGGTCGCGACAAGTCCTCGATCCTGGCCGACACGATGGAGGCGGTGATAGGTGCCGTCTTCCTCGAGCACGGTATCGACGGCGCACGGATCTTCGTCCACCACCTCTTCGACGACCTGATGGCTGACGCGGCCACCCGGGGCGCCGGGCTGGACTGGAAGACCAGCCTGCAGGAGGTCGCCTCGCTCGGCGGTCACGGCGTGCCGGTGTACGACGTGACCGAGTCGGGTCCCGACCACGCGAAGACGTTCTCGGCGACGGTTCTGCTCGGCGACCAGACGTACGGTCCGGGCACCGGCCGGAACAAGAAGGAAGCCGAGCAGAAGGCTGCTGCGCTGGCCTTCGCGGCCATCAGCCCCGAGACCCTCACCACCCCGGTGACCGACGCCGTCGGCGCCTGATCCGCACCTTTCCCGACATCGCGTCGTGCCCGAGCTGCCCGAGGTCGAGTCCGTCCGTCGTGGGCTCGCTGCCGGCCTGACCGGCCGGGAGATCGAACGCGTCACCGTCCTGCACCCGCGACCGGTCCGCCGGCATCTTCTCGGACCCGATGACTTCGCCGCCCAGCTGGTCGGCCGCACGTTCGCCGAGCCGCGACGACGTGGCAAGTACCTCTGGCTGCCCTTCATCGACGGCGATGCGCTCTTGGCCCACCTGGGGATGAGCGGCCAGTTCCGGTTCTCGAGCACCGATGCGCCGTACCTGGCCAACACCCGCATCCTGGTGGACTTCGCCGACCACGGCCGACAGCTGCGGTTCGTCGACCAGCGGATGTTCGGCGGGCTGTCGCTGTCGGAGAGTGGCGCCGAGCTGCCCCCCGAGATCGCTCACATCGCCCGGGACCCGTTCGATCCCGCGTACGACCTCAGCGAGGTGGTCCGCCGGTTGCGCCGGAAGAGGACCGGCATCAAGCGAGCCCTGCTGGACCAGCAGCTGATCGCAGGGATCGGCAATATCTACGCCGACGAGGCGCTGTGGCGGGCCAGGGTCCACTACGCCCGAGCGACCGACACCATGCCGCGGCGGGCGGCTGTCGCGGTGCTCGATGCTGCGCGGGCCGTGATGGCAGAGGCGTTGCGGGCGGGCGGCACGTCGTTCGACAGTCTGTACGTCGACGTCAACGGCGCCAGCGGCTACTTCGACCGCGCCCTCGCGGTGTACGGGCGGGAGGGGGAACCGTGCCCGCGCTGCGGCACGGCCATCCGGCGCGAGGCGTTCATGAACCGGTCCTCGTTCCGTTGCTCGCGCTGTCAGCGCACCCCCAGTGCCGCTCACGTCCGCTGGTGATGGCCAATATCACGTCTGCCGGACTCTCGGTTCGACGAGGTCGACGGATAGGCTGACCGGATCGTGAAGCGTCTCCACCACTTCGTGTTCGTCCGGCATGGGCACAACTGGAAGCTGCTGATCAGGTTCGGCCTGGTCGGCGGCTCAGGCGTGCTGGTCAACATGCTGGTGCTGATCCTGTGCAACAAGATCGGTCCGAACGCTCACGGGGTGGCTTTCGACCTGCCGGTGACCGACTTCAACATCCGCTGGTACCACGTCTACTCGACCATCGCGTTCATGATCGCGAACCTGTGGAACTTCCAGCTCAATCGCTGGTGGACGTTCAAGAGCGCGGGGCACGCGAGCTGGTGGCGGGAGTATCTGCCGTTCCTGGCTGTCGGCCTGATGGCGCTGGTGGTCAACCTGGGCATCCTGACGCTGCTGATGCATCCGGGATCGCCGATCGCCCTCTCGACCAGCGTGTTCGACGACTCGACCGGCTTCCGTACCCGGCTCTACTGGGGCCAGCTGATCGCCATCGCCGTCGTCACCCCGCTGTCGTTCCTGCTCAACAAGGTGTGGACCTTCGCCGCCGTACGGGACCACAGCAAGCGGCACCTGATCGAGGAGAAGGAGCCGGTGACCACCGAGCCGTGAGCCTCGGCGAGTGGTCACGAATGGACGAGGCGGCGCTGGCCAGGATCGCGCCCGACCTCGTACGGGTGGCTTGGGGTCGCGTCGTGCGCAGCGCGGAGCCGCTCGGTGGCGGGATGAACTCCACCACGGCTCTCCTGAAGCTGCCCGATGGATCGTTCGTGGCGAAGTGGGTGCCGACGGCAAGCGCAGGCGCGCTGGCCAGCGGGTGCGAGGTCGCCCAACTGCTCGCGGGCCACGGCCTGGTCACCGGCGAGCCGCTGCCCACGCTCGACGGTCGGCTCACGGTCCCGGTCGGGCAGGGCGCCGTAGCTCTGCTCAGCTTCGTCGCCGGTGAGCCGCTGACCGCGAACAGTGTGCGCGATCAAAAGGCGATGGCGGTCACGCTCGCTCGGGTGCATGCCGCCGAGACGACGACGTCGTCCGCTCCGTTCATGAGCGATGAGGTCGCCGAGCTGGTGCATGACGTGGAGCCGTGGATCCGTCCGACCGTTCGCGTGGTGCTGGACGAGTACGACCGGCTGCCCGCGCTCACCTGGGGGGTCCTCCATGCCGATCCCGCGCCCGAGGCCTTCCTGCGCCAGGAGACCGGTGAGGTCGCGCTGATCGACTGGACCGCCTCGGCCCGCGGCCCGGTGCTGTACGACGTTGCCTCAGCGGTGATGTACCTAGGGGGCCGGGTCAAGGCGGAGGCGTTCTGGCACGTCTACGCCGGCATCAGTCCCGTGCCGGCCGCCGAGCTGGAGCAGCACCTCGAGGCGTTCAGCCGTCTTCGGGCCGCCGTGCAGGCGGCCTACTTCTCGATGCGGGTCGCGACCGCGGACCCGACCGGGATCGCCGATCAGCGGGAGAACTGGAAAGGGCTACGCGATGCCGAGCAGATGCTGCGGGCGAACGGCGTCGAACCCGTCGTCCGGCCGCGATAGCACGGAATGGTCGAATCGCCTGTGAAACGACCTGGAACCTCGAGCTTGGAGGACCGGTCCGGCGGTCGCCTCGCGGCGAGTGGCGCAACGCGGCTCCAGCCGAACGGTATTCCGCGAAGGCAGTTCTATTCGGGGCCCGGGGACACGTTCCGGACCGGTCTTGACTACCAACCTACGAGGCTCGGCCGGTATTCCGAAGGCCCACACCGCAGACATTTCGCCTGGGTGTGTGACACGCCGATGTGACGCTGCCGACGTCCGGGATGACGTCGGTGGCCGCGGCTAGGGTGGTCCAGACCTGGACAGCGCTCCGGGTCCTTCCCCGCGGCACCTGACAGCAGACTCAACCGGACGAAAGGTCCGTGGTGTACCTCAAGAGCCTCACGTTGCGCGGGTTCAAGTCCTTCGCGTCGGCGACCACGCTCAACTTCGAGCCCGGCATCACCTGTGTCGTCGGTCCGAACGGTTCCGGCAAGTCCAACGTCGTCGACGCGCTCAGCTGGGTGATGGGGGAACAGGGCGCCAAGTCGCTGCGAGGCGGCAAGATGGAGGACGTCATCTTCGCCGGCACCTCCGGCCGGGCTCCGTTGGGTCGCGCCGAGGTGCTGCTGACCATCGACAACACCGACGGCGCTCTGCCGATCGACTACACCGAGGTGACCATCTCGCGGACGATGTTCCGCAACGGTGGCTCGGAGTACGCGATCAACGGCCACGCGGCTCGCCTGCTCGACGTCCAGGATCTGCTGAGCGACTCCGGCATCGGCCGGGAGATGCACGTGATCGTCGGTCAGGGCCAGCTCGACTCCATCCTGCAGGCCACTCCGGAGGGTCGACGCGGTTTCATCGAGGAAGCCGCCGGCGTCCTCAAGCACCGCAAGCGCAAGGAGAAAGCGCTCCGCAAGCTGGAGGCCTGCGAGGGCAACCTGACCCGGCTGCAGGATCTGATCACCGAGATCCGCCGACAGCTCAAGCCGCTGGGGCGGCAGGCCGAGGTGGCCCGGAAGGCCGCCGTCATCCAGGCCGACGTCCGCGACGCCAAGGCCCGGCTGATCGCTGACGACCTGGTCCAAGTGCAGCTGTCGATGGCCTCCGACCTCGCCGACGAACGGGCGATGAAGCAGCGCCGGGTGGACCTGGAGAACGACCTGGAGGCGACTCGAGCCGCCGAGATCGAGGCCGAGCAGGCCGTCCGGGCCTGTGTTCCGAGGCTCAACCTGGCCCAGGAGACGTGGTACTCACTGGCTGCCCTCAAGGAGCGGGTCGCCTCGACCACCTCGATCGCGCGGGAACGGATGCGCAACGTCGACAACGATCCCGGCGAGACCCGGGTCGGCCGTGACCCCGACGAGCTGGACCGGGAGGCCGAGGCGGTGGCCGGCCAGGAGGCCGGGCTCGCGCGCGAAGTCGCGCAGCGCGAGCGGGCGCTGACCGCGGCGACCAGCCAGCGGACCGAGACCGAGCAGGCGCATCAGCGGGAGGAGGCGCGGCTGGCCGCTCTGATCCGTGCTGCCGCGGACCGACGGGAGGGCCTGGCGCGGCTCACCGGCCAGGTCAACTCGCTGCGCAGCCGGGCCGAGGCCGCCGACGCCGAGCTCGGCCGGTTGTCCTCGGCGCACGCCGAAGCGGTGCAGCGGGCCGAGCAGGCCGGCAAGGCGTTCACGTCGCTCGAGACCCAGGTGGCCGGCCTGGACGACGGTGAGCTGGGGCTGGACTCCGCGCACGAGGAGGCCCTGGAGGCGAAGGAGTCCGTCGAGGCCGAGCTTGCTGCGGTGCGTACCGAGGAGCAGGCAGCCACCCAGGAGCGAGCCGCGCTGACTGCGCGGCTGGAGGCGCTGCAGGTCGGGTTGAGCCGCAAGGACGCCTCCGCCGCGCTGCTCGCCGCCACCGACACCGTCGGCGGCCTGCTCGGCTCGGTGGCGGCGTTGGTCACCGTACGGGACGGTCACGAGACCGCGGTGGCCGTGGCGCTGGGAGCCGCCGCCGATGCCGTCGCCGTGACCGACGTCGGCGCCGCGCTGAGCGCAGTCGACCATCTGAAGACCGAGGATCTGGGACGGGCCGGACTGCTGCTCGCCGGAGCCCCTTCCGCCAACGACCGAGCTGCCGCCGACGACGGAGCTGCAACCGACGACCGACAGGAATGGCCGGACCTGCCGACTGGCGTTGTGTACGCGGCGGACGTGGTGGAGACCCCGCCCGACATCACCGAAGCCACCCGGCGGCTGCTGCGCAAGGTCGCCCTGGTCCCTGACCTGTCCGCCGCCCGAGCACTCGTCGATCGGCTTCCGGACCTGACGGCGGTCACGGCGGACGGCGACCTGCTCAGCGCACACTTCGCCGCGGGCGGTTCGAGTGCGCAGCCCAGCCTGATCGAGATCCAGGCCGCCGTCGACGACGCCGAGCAGCGGCTGACTGAGGCCAACCACCGATGTGAGCGGCTGCGGTTCACCCAGACGGAGCTGGCGGAGCGGCTGCGGGTGGCCGAGGAGGCCGTCGACGCCACCCTGGCACGGCTGCACGAGTCGGACGCCGCGATGGCCGCGCTCGCCGAGGAGCTCGGACAGCTGAGCTCGGCGTCCCGCTCGGCGCACGCCGAGGCCGAGCGTCTGCTCCAGGGCATCACCCAGGCGGAGGAGGCCAGGGATCGCGACCTGAGCGGGCTCGCCGACCTGGAACACCGGCTGACGCTGGCCGAAGAGGCGCCCGAGACCGAGGAGCCCGACCCGGCGGAGCGGGACCGGCTGGCCGAGGCCGCCCGTGTCGCCCGGAGCGCGGAGATGGACGCCCGGCTGGCGCTGCGCACCATGGAGGAGCGGGTCCGGGCGCTGGCGGGGCGGGCGGACGCCTTGCGCCGGGCAGCGCAGCACGAGCGCGACGCCCGGGCGAGGGCCCAGGCCCGCCGCGAGCGGATGCTGCGTGAGGCGGAGGTAGCGCGCGCGGTGCATGCCGGCGCGGCCTACCTGGCCCGCAGGATCGAAGCCTCGATCGGCCTGGCCGGGGCCGAGCGGGCAGCCGCCGACGCGGCCCGGACCGACGCCGAGGCCACGCTGGCCGAGATGCGTGGCCGATTGCGTACGCTCACGCAGGACTTCGAGTCGCTGGTCGACAGCGTCCACCGCGACGAGATGGCGCGGGCAGAGCAGCGGATGCGGCTGGAGACGCTGACCGAGAAGGCGATGGCCGAGCTGGGACTGGAACCGGAGAGCCTGGTCGCCGACTACGGACCCGATCAGCCGGTTCCGGTGCTGACCAGGCCGGACGGCACCGCGCTGCAGCCAGACGACGAGGTGCCGGACCCGGTGCCGTACGTCCGCGAGGAGCAGGCCAAGCGGCTGCGCGGCGCCGAACGGGCCCTCGGCGTGCTGGGTCGGGTGAACCCGCTGGCGCTGGAGGAGTTCGATGCGATGGAGGAACGGCACCGGTTCCTCGCCGAGCAGCTCGATGACCTGAAGAAGACCCGGTCGGATCTGATGGACATCATCACCGAGGTCGACAAGCGGGTCGAGCAGGTGTTCGCGGAGGCGTACGGGGACGTGGAGACGGCTTTCGGCCGGGTGTTCTCGCGGCTCTTCCCTGGTGGCGAGGGCCGGCTGGTGCTGACCGAGCCGGGAAGCTGGCTGACCACCGGCGTGGATGTGGAGGCCCGGCCGCCGGGCAAGAAGATCAAGCGCCTCTCGCTGCTGTCCGGTGGCGAGCGGTCGCTGGTGGCGGTGGCGTTCCTGGTCGCGCTGTTCATCGCCCGGCCCAGCCCGTTCTACATCCTCGACGAGGTGGAGGCGGCGCTGGACGACACCAACCTCGGCCGTCTGCTGGAGATCTACGACGAGCTCCGGGAGAACAGCCAGCTCCTCGTCATCACCCACCAGAAGCGGACGATGGAGATCGCCGATGCGCTGTACGGGGTGACCATGCGGGGCGACGGTGTCTCCACCGTCATCTCCCAGCGGCTGCGAGACACCGCCTCGGTGGCCTGACCCTCGGCGATCAGTGAGCGATGGTTCGGTAGTCGTGGCACATCAATCGTGACCTAACCGAGGCCGACACGCGGCGCGAAGTCGGCCCGGGCGCGGCCGTCGCGGATGAGGATGCTGGGTACGGGCATCGCCGGTGCCCGATGACAGTGACCTTCCCCGGGCCGCACTGTCGTGTGGGCCGCCTGTCCGAAAGGGTGCGTGATGACCGCCATCCTCGTTGCCATGATCATCGTGCTGACCATCGCTGTCGGCATCGCCGGTCTCGTCGTGTTCGGGATGCAGGGGCGCGGCAGCCGTCACGTCCCGAAGCTGACGGACCAGATGAACCGGGTCGCCCGCCACCTGAACGGCGAAGCCGAGCCACGGCGCTCCCTGATCCGTACGCACTGATCCGCGGCGGTCACTGGCTGACGCCCTGAGTGAATCCCCACTCCGCGAGGGTTCGAACACGCACGCAGTCAGCAAGTTCTCAGCAAGCCCGACTCGGCGAGAGCTTGGATCGTCGTCGTTAGCAATACGCCATCTGGCTCGATCGCCCATTCGGGCACCTGGTCGCGACGGTCGCCGCCCGACACCGCGCCCCTAAGATGACCCGGTGGATCCCATGACCATCTGGTACGTCGTCGGCGGCATCGTCCTGGCCGCCCTCGTCATCGTCGGGCTCGTCGCCGTCAACCGCCGAGCGTCGCTGCGTCGGGCCGAGGAGCGCCGGCAAATCCCCGCCGGTGGCACGGGCAGCGGTGCCCGTACCGGAGGGGAGGGTGACAGCGGTTCGGTCGACGTCCGGGACCGCCCGACCGTCGCCGAGCCGACGGACCGCGACCTCGACGCCGGTGTCGCCGGGACCGGTGTCCTGCCCGAGGTCGTCGAGCCGCTGCCGCTGGATCGGCCGGAGGCGCCGGAGAGCCGGCTGGCACGGCTGCGTCGCCGTCTCGCCGGGTCCAACAACGCGCTCGGCCGTGGGCTGCTGCTGCTGCTGTCCCGGGACCAGATCGACGAGGAGACCTGGGAGGACTTCGAGGACACGCTGATCACGGCGGACCTGGGGGTCGGGCCCACCACCGAGCTCGTGGACAACCTGCGTACCCGCTTTCGGGTGGAGGGTGTCTCCAACCCCGAAGCGGCCCGGCAGATCCTCCGCGCCGAGCTGCTGGCGCTGGTCGATCCGGCCATGGACCGCACCATCCACGCCGATCGCACCGACACCCCGGCCGTCGTGATGGTCGTCGGCGTCAACGGCACCGGCAAGACCACCACGGTCGGCAAGCTGGCCCGCGTCCTGGTGGCTGAGGACAAGGAGGTGCTGCTGGGCGCGGCCGACACCTTCCGGGCGGCGGCCGCTGACCAGCTGGAGACCTGGGGCGCGCGGGTCGGCGTGCTCACGGTCCGAGGGGTCGAAGGCGCAGACCCGGCCAGCGTCGCGTTCGAGGCCGTGAAGACCGGCATCGAGGGCGAGGTGGACGTGGTGCTGATCGACACCGCCGGCCGACTGCACACCAAGACCGGGCTGATGGACGAGCTCGGAAAGGTGAAGCGCGTCGTCGAACGGCAGGCGCCGGTCGGGGAGGTGCTGCTGGTGCTCGATGCGACCACCGGCCAGAACGGGCTGACCCAGGCCCGTATCTTCCGCGAGGTCGTGGACGTCACCGGCATCGTGCTCACCAAGCTGGACGGCTCGGCGAAGGGCGGCATCGTCGTCCAGGTGCAGCGCGAGCTGGGGGTGCCGGTCAAGCTGGTGGGTCTGGGAGAGGGCGTCGATGACCTGGCGCCCTTTGACGCCGAGGTCTTCGTGGACGCGCTGCTGGAGATCGGCTAGTCCCGCTGGACGACCTGGTCAGCGCACTGGAGTGTGCCATTTCGGCATCTATTTCGACAGATTGGCAGGCTTACTCGACGTAGAGTCGACCCATCAGAAACTCTGGAGATCGCGGGCTGCTGCCAACGGGGGCTGCGCTCGAGGTCAGTTCGAAAGGATCCTCCGTGTCTACCCCGCAGGTGAGGACGGCCTCCCGGTCGTCGCACCGCACTTCCCGTCCCACTCTCACGCGCTACGACCGCATCCTCGGACTCGCGATGGCCGCGGCCCTCGCCTCGGTTGCGGCGCTGGCCCTCTGGTTGCCGTCGACGACCGCTTCCGCGGAAGACAGCGGCTCGCCGGTCGTCTCGACCGGTCAGGTGGCGCGCGGCAAGGCCACGCTCCCATCGGCCCCGTCGGTCGAATGGCTCCCCGGCGCCTCGTCGCTCCTCTGAAATCGCCGGATCGCACCGCCGCCGACGCCCTCCGGGTCGGGCGGCCGGGAACCGACTACTCGTTCACGCTGGCGGCACTGGTCACACCGTGGTTGACAGCCTCGAGCAGGGCGCCGATGAACGCCGGCAGGTCGTCGGGCTTGCGGCTGGTGATCAGGTTGCCGTCCGTGACGAGCTCGGAGTCC
>DASQLI010000057.1:0-12809 GCA_035630075.1 Microlunatus sp. | reverse complement strand
GGACGCCACCACCCGGCGGCAGCTGGACCGGGGCAGCCGGTTGACCGAGCTGCTGCGGCAGCCGCAGTACTCGCCGTACCCGGTGGAGGAGCAGGTCGTCTCGGTCTGGGCGGGTCTGCAGGGTCTGATCGACGAGGTGCCGGTCAACGACGTGCTCCGCTTCGAGCGCGAGATGCTGGACTACATCCGCCACAACAGCGAGACGCTGGGCAACATCAAGGAGTCGAAGGTCTTCGACGACGACACCGCCGAGGCGCTCCGCGGCCAGATCTCCGAGTTCAAGAAGGAGTTCCAGACCTCCGAGGGGCACCTGCTCGCCGGTCGGGAAGAGCACGAACCGCTCGAGGCCGAGGACGTGAACCAGGAGCAGATCGTCAAGCAGAAGCGCTGATGGTCAAGGAGGAACCACACTCATGCCAGCGAGTCTGAGGGAGCTGCGTCAGCGCCGCGCCGCGGTCACCACCACCAAGAAGGTGACCCGGGCGATGGAGCTGATCGCATCGTCCCGGATCGTCAAGGCCCAGCAGAAGGCCGCGCAGGCGCTCCCGTACGCCCGTGAGCTGACCCGGGCCGTCTCGGCGGTGGCCACCGACGCGCCGGAGATCGACCACCCGCTGACCACCCAGGTCGACGACCCGAAGGCGGCGGCGATCCTGGTCATCTCCTCCGACCGAGGACTCGCCGGGGCGTACTCGTTCTCGGTGATCAAGCAGGGCAGCCAGCTCCGTGAGCTGCTGGAGCGCAACGGCCTGCGGGTGCAGCGGTTCCTGGCCGGCCGCAAGGCGATCGCCTTCGCGAACTTCCGAGGCTTCGAGATCCACCGCAAGTGGGAGGGGTTCTCCGACGCCCCGACGTACGCGGAGGCGCGCGACATCGCCGATGCCCTGATCGAGTCGTTCCTCAAGCCGACCGAGGAGGGCGGTGTGGACGAGATCCACATCGTCTACACCCGGTTCAGGAACATGCTGACCCAGACGCCGACCGTCATCCGGCTGCTTCCCCTGGAGGTCGTGCAGCAGGAGCAGAAGGCCGAGCAGCACGAGCTGCATCCGCTGTACGAGTTCGAGCCGGACGCAGAGACGGTGCTGGACGAGCTGCTGCCGCTGTACGTGGCGAGCCGGGTCTACTCCTGCCTGCTTCAGTCGGCGGCCTCGGAGCTGGCCAGCCGGCAGCGCGCGATGAAGGCGGCCACCGACAACGCCCAGCAGCTGATCGAGCGGCTGACGCGGGAGGCGAACCAGGCTCGGCAGGCCGAGATCACCCAGGAGATCAGCGAGATCGTGGGCGGCTCGGCGGCGCTGGCCGAGGCCAACTCCAGCGCGGACTAGACCAGCATGACCATCAGCATGAAGATCCACACGAGGTGACGAGGGAACCATGACCGCAGTTGCAGAAGAGACCACCACTCAGGCCGAGGGCGGCGGCGTCGGCCGGGTGTCCCGGGTGATCGGGCCGGTCGTCGACGTCGAGTTCCCGGTCGACCAGATGCCTGACATCTACAACGCGTTGCTGGTGGACACCACCATCAACGGGGAGACGCGGACGATGACCATGGAGGTCGCGCTGCAGATCGGCGACAACCTGGTCCGCGCCATCGCGCTGAAGCCGACCGACGGCATGCAGCGCGGTGCTGAGGTGCGCGACACCGGAGCGCCGATCTCGGTTCCGGTGGGCGATGTGACCAAGGGTCATGTCTGGAACGTGACCGGCGACGTGCTGGACGCCGACCCGTCCACCGTGGAGATCACCGAGCGGTGGCCGATCCACCGGGATCCGCCGAAGTTCGACCAACTCGAGCCGAGAACCGCGATGCTGGAGACCGGCATCAAGGTGCTCGACCTGCTCACCCCGTACGTGACCGGCGGCAAGATCGGTCTGTTCGGCGGCGCCGGTGTCGGCAAGACCGTGCTGATCCAGGAGATGATCTACCGGATCGCCCACAACTTCGGCGGCACCTCGGTGTTCGCCGGGGTGGGGGAGCGGACCCGTGAGGGCAACGACCTGATCAACGAGATGGAGGAGGCCGGCGTCTTCAAGGACACCGCCCTCGTCTTCGGACAGATGGACGAGCCGCCCGGCACCCGACTGCGCGTCGCGCTCTCGGCGCTGACCATGGCGGAGTACTTCCGGGACGTCCAGAACCAGGACGTGCTGTTGTTCATCGACAACATCTTCCGGTTCACCCAGGCGGGCTCGGAGGTCTCCACTCTGCTGGGCCGGATGCCGTCGGCGGTGGGCTACCAGCCGAACCTGGCCGACGAGATGGGACAGCTGCAGGAGCGGATCACCTCGACCCGAGGCCACTCGATCACCTCGATGCAGGCGATCTACGTGCCGGCCGACGACTACACCGACCCGGCGCCGGCCACCACCTTCGCCCATCTGGACGCCACCACCGAGCTGTCCCGAGAGATCGCCTCGCGTGGTCTGTATCCGGCGGTGGACCCGCTGTCCTCGACCAGCCGGATCCTGGACGCGCAGTTCATCGGGCAGACGCACTACGACGTGGCGGTGGAGGTGAAGCAGATCCTGCAGCGCAACAAGGAGCTGCAGGACATCATCGCCATCCTGGGTGTCGACGAGCTGTCCGAGGAGGACAAGATCATCGTCAACCGGGCCCGGCGCCTGCAGCAGTTCCTTTCCCAGAACACCTACATGGCCGAGAAGTTCACCAACATCCCCGGCTCGAGCGTGCCCCTCAGCGAGACCATCGAGTCCTTCCAGATGATCGTCTCCGGCAAGGTGGACCACATCGCCGAGCAGGCCTTCTTCAACGTGGGCAGCCTGGAGGACGTGGAGAAGCGCTGGTCCGAGCTGCAGAAGGACAGCTGACATGCAAACCGGACGTGCCCTGAGCGTGTCGAAGGGCGCACCTGCACGTGCCCTGGGCGTGTCGAAGGGCATCTCCGTTGGCTCAGGACGCGGTCCTTCGACAGGCTCAGGTCCTTTGTCTCCAGTCAGGGTAGGACGTGGTGGCGATGGCTGATCCGATGCAGGTCGAGGTCGTCTCGGCGACGCGGGTGGTGTGGTCGGGCACGGCCGTCAACATCATCGCGAAGACCGTCGAAGGTGACATCGGCATCCTGCCCGGCCACGAGCCGGTGCTGGCGATCCTGGTGCCGGGCGCGGTGCAGATCCATGCCGAGGACAACAAGCGCGAGATCATCGCGGTCGACGGCGGCTTCATCTCGGTGGCGCATGGCCGGGTGTCGATCCTCAGCGAGTACGCGAGCATGGCCCAGGAGGTGAGCCTGCGCGACGCGGAGAAGGAGCTGGCCGAGGCACAGGCCCGCCTGGACGCCGGTGAGGACGACGAGGAGACCCGGCAGCACTTCGCCCGCGCCAGTGCGCAGGTCCGAGCCGCCGAGAAGATGCAGTAGTCCGGTCAGGTCGGGCACGGCGATCTGCAACCACGTCGCAACGACACCGCGCTAGGGTCGGTCGAGATGCATGAGTGGCTGGTGGTCGCATTGGTGGTGCTGCTCGCGGCGCTGCTGGCGGCTGCGGCACTCATCGCCCTGCCGCTGCGGCGACGATGGCTGGCCCGCCAGGGTGGCCTGTTCGAGTGCAGCGTGCGACTCACCACGTCGACCCCGGGTGCCGGTTGGGTGCTCGGGATGGCCCGCTACAACGCCGAGCTGCTGGAGTGGTTCCGCTTCTTCTCCTACTCGACCAGGCCGCGGAAGTCCTTTCGGCGCAACGACGTCAGGGTCCTCGCCAGCCGCGAGCCTGATCCGGTGGAGGCGGTGGCGCTCTACAGCGGTCAGCGCGTGGTGGAGATGGAAGAGCAGACTCCTGGTCAGGTCGACGTCGAACCGTGGGAGATCGCGATGGGAGAGGACTCGCTGACCGGGTTCCTCAGCTGGCTCGAGGCGGCGCCGCCCCGCTCACCCCGCCTCTGACTTGGGCGGCGCTGCTTCAGCGCGGGCGAGCCGCCACCACCGTGTCCAGCTGGCTCCGCAGGCCGCTCATCAGCTGGTCGGCGGACAGGGTCGAGTACGACGTGGCGCCCGGCTCGTACCGGTACTGCCAGCTCAGGGTGTTCTCGTACGACAACAGCTGGATCGCCGATATGCCGTCTTGGCCGGTCAGCAGGTAGCCCAGCTGGTCGCCGTCCGGCGAGCCGAGCGGGCTCAGGGTCAACCGGTTGGCCCTGGCCCCGATCGGGCTCGCCCCCGGGCGACGGGCCTGGATCTGCCGACCCGCGCAGTCCCTGAGCGCGGCGGCGAGCCGCTCGCGTTCGGCCTCGGCCACTGTCGCGTCGGGGAACCGCAACGTGAACATCGAGATGGTCGTCCTCTGACCCAGCCAGTAGGTGCCGACGCCGTCCAGGGCCGCAGCCGGGAACCGATTCGCCATCGTCATCTCGACTAAGGGAGTGCAGGAATCAGGGGTGACGGAGAGCTCGATCTCGCCGACCGACTCGCGGGTGAACACCGAGGCGTCGTTGGTGCCGTCGGCGCGCACCATCCCGGCGTACACGTCCTGCAGATCGTCCAGGGTCAGGGGCTCGGTGGGTTGTGGCCAGAACTGCCACCCCACCATGCCGACCACCAGGAGCAGACCGAGCATGATCGCGCCGACCCGCAACCAGCGCGGCAGCTGGTGGGACGGGCTCGGGCCCATGACGAGCTGCTCCGGGGTGGGTGCGTCTTCGACCGGCGTGGTCACGACGGCAACGCTAACCGTGCTGGCGGCCTAACCGCGATACTGGGCCGGTGCAGCAGATGAGGGGAGTCAACCTCGGCGGGTGGTTCGTGCTCGAGCCCTGGATGACCCCGGCCCTGTTCGCCGGCACCAACGCGGTGGACGAGCACACCCTGATGTCGACCCCCGACGGTCGTGACCTGGTCCGCCGGCATCGGCAGACCTTCATCACCGAGGCCGACTTCGCCTGGATCGCCGAGCACGGCCTGAATCTGGTGCGACTGCCGGTGGGCCACTGGACGCTCCGCGACGTATCGCCCTACCTGTCGGCGGTCGAGCTGCTGGACGCCGCGATGGACTGGGCGCACGCGTACGGGTTGACGGTGCTGCTCGACATGCACGGGGCGATCGGCTCGCAGAACGGTCGTGACCACAGCGGACTGGTCGGACGACGCGGCTTCTACGACCTGCTGCAGCACCGAGAGGACAGTCTGGAGGCACTGGCGGAGCTCGCCACGCGCTACGCGCAGCATCCAGCCCTGTGGGGTATCGAGCTGGTCAACGAGCCCACCGATCCGCGCGTCTGGCGGTTGTGGGAGTTCCACCACCGGGCCTACCGACGGTTGACCGAGATCTTGGTGCCCGGCACCCGGGTGGTGTTCTCCGACGGTTACCTGCCGTGGATCCTGTCCGGCACGTTGCGGGGCAACATCGACTTCCCCGTGGTTCTGGACTGCCACTTCTACCAGGCGTTCTACCCCTGGGACACCCGCAAGACCTATGAGCAGCACCTGGCCAAGGCCCGGCGGCGCGCCAGGCTGATCGCCCGACTGCAGCGGCATCAGCCGGTGCTGGTGGGGGAGTGGAGTGCGGCGCTGGATCCGGCGGCGCTGGTCGGCCGGCCGGAGTCACCCGTCGAGCTGGCCGGCGGCTACGTCGACGCCCAGCTGGAGGGCTACACAGACGCCCTGGGCTGGTGCTACTGGTCGTACAAGACCAACACCCGCGACGACTGGAATTTCCGCCACCAGGTCGAGTCCGGCATCATCCGGCTCTAGGTCCCCCGGACTTTTGGAGCAAAACCCACGTCAGGTGTGGATAGCGGTGCAAAAGTCCGGTGGGGGTCAGACGAACTCGTGGTACGCGGGGAGGTCGAGGACGCCGTTGCCGGACAGGCCCAGCACGATGGTCTCGTCGGTGGTCGCCGCCCGGGCCCGGGCGATGGCGCCGGCCACCGCATGGGTGGACTCCGGCGCCGGGATGATGCCTTCCGCCCGGGAGAACTCGACGCCGGCCTTGAAGGCGTCAGCCTGATCCACCGCTAGGGCGCTCACCATGCCCAGGTTCACGGCATGCGAGACCATCGGCGCCATGCCGTGGTAGCGCAGCCCACCGGCGTGGATGGGCGGCGGCACGAAGTCGTTGCCGAGGGTGTGCATCTTCAGCAGCGGCGTGAGCCCGGCCACGTCGCCGAAGTCGTACCGGTACTCGCCCTGGGTCAGCGACGGACACGCCGACGGCTCGCACGCGACCACCTCGGTCGCCGTGCCGTCGCGCAGATTGCGCCCGAGGAAGGGAAACGACAGCCCGGCCAGGTTGGAGCCGCCACCGGCGCAGCCGAAGACGACGTCGGCGCTCTCGCCCAGCTCGTCGAGCTGAGCCAGGGCCTCGACCCCGATCACCGTCTGGTGCAGGAGGACGTGGTTCAGCACGCTGCCCAGCGAGTAATGC
Source organism: Microlunatus sp. (assembly GCA_035630075.1). Lineage (GTDB taxonomy): Bacteria > Actinomycetota > Actinomycetes > Propionibacteriales > Propionibacteriaceae > Microlunatus. The sequence goes on along the minus strand of DASQLI010000057.1, from coordinate 6,431 downwards.
GTGCCCGGGTCGGTTGCTGCGGCCTCGACCGCCTCGGAGATGGCCATGCCCAGTGACCCGGTGGTGTCGGGATCGGCCGCCAGCATCGCCCGCCCGGCATCGGTCAGATCCGAGGGAGACGGATGACAGACCCCGCCGTACACCTCCATCTGCAGCCGCCGGTACGGCTTGGAGTCATAGGAGGCCCGCACCTGCCACACCTCGCACTGCAACCCCAGCAGGGCGCAGGCCATCGAGAGGGACGCACCCCACTGACCGGCGCCGGTCTCGGTGGTGAGCTTGGTGATGCCTTCGGCCTTGTTGTAGTAGGCCTGGGCCACGGCGGTGTTCGGCTTGTGCGAACCGGCCGGACTGACCCCCTCGTACTTGTAGAAGATCTTGGCCGGGGTGGCCAGCGCCTTCTCCAGCCGATGCGCTCGGATCAGCGGCGACGGACGCCACAGCCGGTAGATCTCCCGGATCTCCTCGGGGATCTCGACCCAGCGCTCGGTCGACACCTCCTGCATGATCAGCGCCAGGGGGAACAACGGGGTCAGGTCGTCCGGACCGAGCGGCTCGCGGGTTCCCGGGTGCAGGGCCGGCGGGCACGGCTCGGGCAGGTCGGCGGCCAGGTTGTACCAATGGCTGGGGACCTGCGAGGGCACCGCGGCGGGGGCTTCGCTCATCTGGCGCTCACTCCTTGCTTGCGAACGCGGCGTCGAAGGAGGCCTCCGGCGGCTTGACGGCGTTCATCCGGCGGATGAACTCCAGGGCCTCGGGGGCGCCGTCCAACCGGTCCATGCCGGCGTCTTCCCACTCGACCGAGATGGGCCCGTCGTAGCCGATGAAGTTGAGCATCCGGAAGATGTCCTCCCACTTCGTGTCCCCGCGCCCGGTGGAGATGAAGTCCCAGCCTCGGCGCGGATCGGCCCAGGGCAGGTGCGAGGAGAGGATCCCGTTGCGGCCGTTGCCCATTCTCAGCTTCGTGTCCTTGCAGTCCACGTGGTAGATCCGGTCGCGGAACTCCAGCAGGAAGCCGACATAGTCCAGGCCCTGCCAGACCATGTGCGACGGGTCGTAGTTGAGCCCGAAGCCCGGTCGGTGGCCGATCGCCTCCAAGGTCGTCTTGGTGCTCCAGTAGTCGTACGCGATCTCGCTCGGGTGCACCTCGTGGGCGTACCGCACACCGACGGAGTCGAACACGTCGATGATCGGGTTCCAGCGCTCGGCGAAGTCGGCGTAACCGGCCCGGATGACGTCGTCGCCCACCGGTGGGAACATCGCCAGATAGTGCCAGACCGCTGACCCGGTGAACCCGATCACGGTCTCGACCCCGAAGGCGGCCGCCGCCCGCGCCGTGGTCTTCATCTCCTCGGCGGCGCGCTGCCGGACCGCCTCCGGATCCCCGTCACCCCAGACCCGCGGAGGGAGCATGTTGCGGTGGCGGTCGTCGATGATCGCGTCGCAGACCGCCTGGCTGGTCAGGTGGGTGGAGATGGCCCGACACAGCAGTCCGTGAGACGTCAGCAGGTCCTTCTTGGCCTGCAAGTACGCGTCGTCCTCGGCGGCCCGGACGACATCGAAGTGGTCGCCCCAGCAGGCGATCTCCACCCCGTCGTACCCCCACTCCGCCGCCAGCCGGCACACCTCCTCGAGCGGCAGGTCCGCCCACTGGCCGGTGAACAGCGTCACCGGTCGAGTCGGCTTCGGCTGTGCTGAGCCGGTCTCCTCGGGCAGCTGAGCGGCATCGGTCATGCTGGATCTCCTTCGGTGCGTGGTCGGTCGGTCGGTGTTCGGTCGCCGCCGGGAACCCACAAGACGTCCCCGACGACCTCGGCGTTGGCCGCCCGAGCCAGGATGAACAGCAGGTCGGACAGCCGGTTGAGATAGGTGACGGCCAGCGGATTGAGTCCACCGGGCGGCTGCAGGCCGAAGCGCTCGACGGCCTGCCAGGCGGTCCGTTCGGCGCGGCGGACGACGGTCCTGGCGACGTGCAGGTGGGCGGCGCCGACCGATCCACCCGGCAGCACGAAGGACCGGAGCGGTGGCAACGGGTCCCCGAAGGTGTCACAGGCATCCTCGAGCCGGTCCACGTAGTCCTGGGTGATCCGCAGCGGCTCGCGTGCGTACGTCGTCTGCAGCGGGTTGCCCAGGTCAGCGCCCAGATCGAACAGCTCGTTCTGGATCCGACCGAGCAACGTCACCATCGAGACCGGTAGCGAGCCGGTGGCCAAGGCCACGCCGATCACCGAGTTGGCCTCGTCGACGTCCCCGTACGCCGCCACCCGCGGATCGGTCTTCTCGGTCGACGACATGTCCACCAGCCGGGTCTGTCCACCGTCTCCGGTCCGGGTGTAGATGCGGGTGAGGTGAACCACGGTGGACACCCTAACGACCCCCGCGCTGAAACGGTTCGCGGGCCACTGGTGTCGAACTGGCCATAGCCCGCGTCGCTGATCCGCCCGTAAGGTCCGCGTCCATGCGGACTGGACGGGTCGGGTTCCTGGGGCTCGGGGTGATGGGGCAGCCGATGGCGCTCAACCTCGCTCACGCCGGGTCGGATCTGGTGGTGTGGAACCGTACGCCGGCGCGCGCCGACCCGCTGGCCGGGGCCGGCGCGACGGTCGCGGCGACACCTGCCGACGTGTTCGCCGCTGCCGAGACGGTCGTCGTGATGCTCTACGACGAGGCAGCCGTGGACGTGGTGCTGCGGCGCGGCGGCCCAGATTTCGCCTCGATGGTCCGGGACCGGACGGTGGTCGTGATGGGCACCCATCCGCCGGCGTACTCGGTCGGTCTGGAAGCCGATCTTGTCGCCGCCGGCGGGAAGTACGTGGAGGCTCCGGTGTCGGGTTCGCGCGGCCCGGCCGAGACGGGTCAGCTGGTGGCCATGCTGTCCGGTGACGATCCGGAGGTGCTGGCGCGGGTCCGGTCGGTGATCGGCCCGATGATCGTCCACGCCGTGGTCTGCGGCCCGGTGCCGGCGGCGCTGACCACCAAGATCGCCGTCAACGCGTACATGATCACGATGGTGACCGGACTGGTCGAGGCCGTGCACCTGGCCGACCGCAGTGGCCTGGACCGACGGGTGCTGGCCGAGGCGTTGCTCGGTGGTCCACTGGTCTCGCCGCTGCTGCGAGGAAAGCTCGACAAGCTGCTCGCCGAGGACTTCGGTGTGCAGGCGGCGGTCGCCGACGTCGTCAAGAACACCGGGCTGATCACCGCGACCGCGCGGACGGCGGGCGCCGCCACTCCGCTGGCCGTCGTCTGCGACGAGCTGTTCGGTGAAGCCGTCGAGCTGGGGCTCGGGTCCGCCGACCTGATCGCCGTCCTGCGGGCACTGGAGTCGCGCGTGAACCTGTGAGCTCGCGCCACCTCGGCGTGCCCTCCCGATCTGATCCATCGCGTGGGGCAGGGTGGGCTCGTGGGCGTACGACGAGGGGTGCTGGCGGTGCTCCTGCTCGCCCTGGCCCTGGCGTCGTGCGGCACCATCCCCGAGAACGACCCGTTGCGGCCTGCGTCCGCCGGCACCGGCGGCGTGGCCTCGCCGGAGGCGAGTGACGCCCAGGAGCCCACCGAGGTGGACGCGACCCCGGCGGCGGGCACCGAGCAGTGCGAGTACGAGCCGACCGGTACGGCGACGAAGTCGGTGCGCCCGCCGAGCCCGACCGGGGTGGCGACCAGCGGGCGGATCAGCTACGACCTGGAGATGACCGAGGGCACGGTACGCATCACGCTCGACCCCGTCCGGGCTCCCTGCACCGTGCACTCGTTCGTGTCACTGGCCGACCAGGGCTTCTTCGACGAGACGAAGTGCCATCGACTGGTCGACTCCGGGATCTTCCTGTTCCAGTGCGGCGACCCCGGCGGGACGGGGAGCGGCGGCCCGGGCTACACCTTCGCCGACGAGCTGGACGGCACCGAGTCGTACACCAAGGGGGTGGTGGCGATGGCGAACGGGGGAGCCAACACCAACGGATCCCAGTTCATGCTCGTCTACCGCGACTCGACGGCGATGGACGACAAGCCCGACTACACCATCTTCGGAGAGGTCGACTCGTCCGGCATCGGCATCATCGAGAGGATGGCCGCTGAGGGTCAGGACGGCAGCAACCCATCGGGCGGCGGACGACCCAACAACCCGTCACAGATCATCACGGTGACCAAGGTCGAGAGCTAGTGGCGAGCGACCGAGGATCGCTACGCCCGCGGTGGGCGCCGGCGGCTCTTCGGCTTGGTGGTGGCGAACTTGGCGACCAGGGCGAGCAGGGCGATCGCCAGGATCGCGCCCAGGATCGACGCCGCGAATCCGCTGCCGCGAGAAGGGTGCACCGGCTGCAGGGGCATCAACGCCGCGATCAGGTCGATCATGGTTGCTTCCTCCGTCGGACCACCACGACCACCACGACGATGGCCGCGAACGCGGCGATCATGGCCAGCACCATCGGCAGGTAGTCGGTGACCTCCATGCTCGGGATTCCTCGCCCGAGGGGACCGCGGATGCACTCAGCACGACGTCACGCTCTTCCGTCGGCCTGTCTGTCCAGCCCGAAAAACCGGCGCAGAGCCGCCACGAAGATGTCCGGCTGCTCGCTGTGCACCCAGTGGCCGGCGTTCTTGATCGTGAACAGCTGCGTCCGCGGGAAGAGCGCACGCATCGCCGGGCCGTACTCCGGGGTGATGTAGTCGGAGCGACCGCCCGCGATCCAGAGCACCGGTCCAGGAAAGGGCGCGGTGTGCAGGTCCGGCCAGTCGCCCAGATCGGCGAGCCGGCCGCCGAGCAGTGAGAGGTTCATCTGCCAGCGCCAGCCGGTGTCGCTGCCCGCATCGCGGCGGAGATTCTGCAGCAGGAAGGAGCGCACCACGTCGTCGGGAACGTACGGCTGCAGCCGGTCGTCCGCCTCGGCCCGGGTCCGAAGGCGGCTGAGATCGATCGAGCGCATCCCGGTGACGTAGTCGGCGAAGCCGCTGATCCGCTCGTAGCGGACGGGCGCGATGTCGGCCACCACCAGGCGCTCCACCAGCTGCGGCTCCAGCAATGCCAGCGCCATGGCGACCTTGCCGCCCATCGAGTGGCCGACGACGTTCAGCGGCTCGTCACTCCCGGCCCGGAGTGCGTCGGCGACGGCGTGCGCCGTCTCGCCGTAGGTCACGGCGTCCGTCCACCCGGAGCGCCCGTGGTTGGGCAGGTCGACCATGATCACGCGGGCCTCGTCGGCGAGCGTCTTGGCTATCGAGGTCCAGTTCTTGCCCTGGCCGAACAGCCCGTGCATCAGCACGACCCGTGGTCCGCCGTCCCCGATCTCGTAGGAGTGCAGGGCGTTGCTCATCGGCGACGCTGCCAACAGCCGGTGTGCCAGTGCCGCCGCTCGGCGACCGGGGAATCTGTCTGCCAGGTCGTGGGCTCCGAAGGCCAGACGACCACGTGTGCGGTACCGGCGGGGATGGCCTGGGAGCAACCGGGGCACCGGTACGCCTTCGTGGCGGCGGCGCCCGCGACGCTGCGGACCACCCAACGACCGTCGGTGCGATCCTCGGACCGGGCGTGCCCGGAGCTGAGCGGGCGGGCCGGGCGCAGGTGCTTGCTGGGTCGTCGGGCCACGCCTCCGAGTCTTCCACGCCCCGTCGACGGGCACGTGCGCCCTGAGCCTGTCGAAGGGCATGTGCTCGTGCTTCGACAGGCTCAGCACGTGTACCCGGTCGCCTGGCAGGGAGCCCGGGAGCCAGCCGGTAGGTTGACCGGGTGCGTTTGCTGATCGCCCGCTGCCAGGTCGACTACGCGGGTCGGCTGACCGCTCACCTGCCGATGGCGCCTCGGCTGATCCTCGTCAAGGCTGACGGCTCGGTGTCCATCCACGCCGACGACCGGGCGTACAAGCCGCTGAACTGGATGAGCCCGCCCTGCACGGTGACCGTCCGGCCGGCTGACGCCGCAGCGGTGCCGTCCGATCCGACCGATGCTGGACTGGCCGGTGAGCCGCTGGCGGAGGTGTGGGAGGTCAAGGGGCGCGATGGCGACACCCTTCTGATCTCGTTGGCTGAGGTGCTGCATGATTCCAGCCACGATCTCGGCGTGGATCCCGGGCTCCAGAAGGACGGTGTGGAGGCCCACCTGCAGGCTCTGCTGGCCGCTCATCCCGAGACGTTGGGTAGCGGCTGGAGTCTGGTACGCCGCGAGTACCCGACCGCCATCGGACCGGTCGATCTGCTCTGCCGGGACGCGAGCGGCGGCTACGTCGCGGTGGAGGTCAAGCGTCGGGGTGAGATCGACGGCGTCGAGCAGCTGACCCGCTATCTGGAGCTGCTCAATAGGGATCCGCTGCTCGGTTCGGTCAAAGGCGTGTTCGCCGCGCAGCAGATCAGGCCGCAGGCGAAGGTGCTGGCCGGCGACCGGGGAATCGCCTGCCTGACCGTCGACTACGACGTGCTGCGCGGTACGGACGACCCGACCG
>DASQLI010000056.1:0-6576 GCA_035630075.1 Microlunatus sp. | reverse complement strand
TCGTTCGGTCAGGGTGCTGCCGTGCACGAGAGCGTTCACCACCTCTATCCGGCGCACCCGGCGCAGGACGCCCTGGCAGATGGCCAGCACGACGAGGTAGACGGCGACGAGCGCGAGCGTCGGGACCAGGAACGTCCACACGCTGAGCGGCGCCGCCGCGTAGTTGACCCGGACTTCTCGGCTCAACAAGCTTGCCGCCAGGACCGCGAGCAGCCCACCGATCACACACGCGAGGACGGTCATCACGCTGTACTTCGCGAGGTAGAGACGGGAGACCTGCTGGTCCGGGATCCCGATCGCCTTCATCGCGCCGATCTCACGGATCTGGTCCTGGAGGCTCCCCCGGATCACGAACCGGAGGTTCAACACAGCGATGATGATCAGCACGACACTGGCGAACATGAGCGCGATCGCCACCAGACCGTCGCTGAAGGCGTTGATGATGCGGATCATCTGGTACGTCACCGCCTGCCCGTTCTTCGGCAGCGAAGCGTCCGCGTCGTACGCGCTCTGCAGCTGGGAGGTGGCGCCCGGATCCTTCAGCCGGTACTCCACGATGATCTCCGGCTCGGCACCTCCGGTGCCGCGCAGCGCAGCCAGATCGGTGGGCGAGACCAGGAACCGGGTGGAGGACGACAGCGAGGATGCCATTTGCGCGTCCCGCACGAACCCGCGGATGGTCAGCTCAGGGCCGCCGGCCTCGGCGCCGACCTTGAGCCGGTCGCCCGGCTGCAGACCGAAGCGTTGCTGGTAGGCCACCGGCAGGTAGACCTCGCCGGGGCCGGGTTGGGCGACGGTGCCGGTCTGGTCGATCAGGAAGTCGAAGTCGGGGTTCTGCTGGACGAAGAGGTTGTCGATCAGGCTCTCCGACAGGTCGCCGGTCTGCCCCGTCGAAGGGCGCTGCCACGACAGGGCTGAGCTGTCGAACCCGTACATCTGGACCACAGTCCAGAATTGGAGGTCCGGCTGGCCGGCCGCGAACCGCTGCAGCGCTTCGGCGTCGTAGTCCCCCTTGTGCATCTGGAGGAAGTGCGGGGGCTTCGCCTCGGAGTAGAGCTGGTCGACCGCACCGACGAGTCGCTCGATCACCATCGCGCCGGTGGCCATCAGGAACGCTGAGAGCACCAGGACGACCAGGAGGGCGAGGTTCACTCCCTTGTTCTTGATCAGGTCGTTGCGCGCGTAGCGCAGCATCAGGGAGTCGCGTCTTCTCATCCCAGGCTCCAGACCCCGGGGATGTGCAGCGACATCACGGTCAACACGACGTGGTACACGACATCCAGCACGATGTTGCTGAACTCGGTCCAGTCGATCTTGCCGGTCCGCCGGCGCTTGCGCCAGATCTCCTGCGTATGGGTCCACAACCCGCTCAGGCCGTAGATGTACAGGGTGACGAGCGTGGCGGCCCAGAAGTTGCCCTGGAACCAGATCGCCATCACCCCGATCACGCCCAGCCCGAGCTGGGCGAACCCGTACTTGACCTGGAAGGGTCCGCTGGGCCAGCCGAGCTGCGCCGCCGTCTTCTCCGGGATGAGCACGTTGATGATGAACCCGAGCACGGCGATGATCCCGTGCGAGACCGCGAACTGACCCAGCAGCAGGGTCTTCAGCACGACGACCTGGTCGTCGGGGAAGCCTTGCAGAGCGAGGTGCACCACGCTGGTGACCAGTCCCGCCCCGATGATCGCGACGATCCACATGTTCAGATCTCCTTCGTCTGGGCGGTGCTCTGCCGCAGGTGGGTGTCGAGCTCGGCGATGCTGCGTAGCCGGGGGATGGCCACTGCCACCACGAGCAGGCCGGCGGCGACGAGGACCAGCATCAGGCCGATCCCGCGCGAGGCTCCGACGCCGATCAGGCGTCCCAGCGTGTCGGCCAGGGCGCCGTCGGGGGTGAGCAGCGGGGTGAAGACCTTGTCGGCGAGCACCCCGGAGACCGCGTAGGCGGCGATGTAGCCGAGCTGGGAGATCAGCCCCATCAGGCCCCAGACCCGACCCTGCACGGCATTCGGGATCGACGCCCGGGCCAGCACCTCGACGCTGGTGTTCAGGACGGGCAACGTCAGGAAGAAGAGGAAGGTGAAGATCCCGATCCAGACGACGTCGACGGTGATCCCCATCGCGGCGACGGTGATCCCGGCCACGGCCAGGGCGATCGACAGGTACGTGCTCTGCCGGTGACGCATCGGACGGAGGCTGATGACCAGGCTCGACACGAGCAGGCCGACGGCCGCCCCGGACCGGACGAGGCCCAGGGTCTGTTCGTCGGAGAGCTCCAGCAGCATCGGTGTGAGCAGGGTCTGCAGGAACCCCAGGCAGAAGGTCACCAGGGTCGCCAGCACCATCAGCACCGTGATCTCCCGGTGGCGGACCAGGAAGCTCACGCCGGCGGTGAGCTCCTCGCGGAGGCCGTGCTGAGCAGACTGCTTCGTGGCCCCGATCGTGCGTCGGACCAGCACCATGCACGTCGTGGTCACGATCAGGGTGCTGATGTCGAGCACCAGCACCAGCTGGATCCCGGAGCGCGCCATCAGCAGGCCGGCCAGCGCGGGGGAGATCAGGTACTGGGCCGCCGAGGCGAGCTGGACCAGGCCACCCGCCCGGGTGTACTGCTCGGGGGTGAGGAGATCGGTGACGGTCGCCCGATATGCCGGGTCCATCACCGACGTGAAGATCGAGCTGAGCGCGACGCACACGCAGACGACGGCGACGCTCGCCAGCCCGTGCCGGAAGGACACGAGGAGCGCGACCAGCCCGATGGCGGAGAACGTGTCGCCCAGGATCATCAGCAGGCGTCGGTCGAAGCGGTCGGCCAGCACGCCGCCGAGCGGGGTCAGCAGCACGCCGGGCAGGAACGCCGCCAGCATGACGACCGCGACGGCGGTGCTGCTGCGGGTCTGCTGGTAGACGTGGACGGCCAGCCCGAACGCGGTCAGCCCGTTGCCGACCCGGGCCACCAGCTGTGCCGCCCAGATGATCATGAAGGCGCGGTACCCGTCGGCGGGCGTGCGGCGACGCTGCGGCGGCAGCGTTGCGGTGGCGCCGGTGGGCTCAGACATCGTTCACGATCGCGTCCAACGGCTCGAACGCGTGCCGGACGAACATGTGGCCCTCGCCTGGCAGGACGTCGGTGCGGAGCGGCCGCGTCAGGTAGTCCTGCCAGGCCGATGCCGTACCGGCGGGGGTGTGCTCGTCGTGCTCGCCCAGCACCAGCCGGGTCGAGACGTCGAGGCTGACCACGGGTCGCCGCTTCGCCTCCTCCAGCACCTGGTAGTCGGCCCGGAAGGCAGGCAGGAAGTACGCGACCAGGGCCGGATCGCCGGCCACCTCCGCGGGGATCGCCCCGAACCCGCACAGGTGGTGCAGCAGATCCTCCTCGGAGGAGGCGGCATGGCCGGCGATCGACAGGTCGCACGGAGCGCAGGAGGCCGACAGCACGAGGGTCCCGGGGCGCCGGTCCCGGAACTCCGGTCGCTCCGCCATCGCGACCAGAACGTGGTAGGCCACGATCCCGCCCATGCTGTGGCCGAAGAACACCGCACCGGGGAGCAGCATCTCCCGCAGGGCGTCGAGGTAGCAGTCGACCAGCGGCCCGAGCCGGCGGTGCGCCTCCAGGTTCGACGGCCCGTGACCCGGTGGGTTGACCGCCCACACGTCCCAGTCGCCGCTGAGGTGACCGACCAGCCCGTTGAACGAGGCTCCGAAGCCGCCCAGGTACGGAAACATGACGAGCTGACGCCCGGTCGGCGAGGGCCGGAGATTCCACAGGACCGAGGAGGTCGCCGGGGTCAGGCGGGCCGCACGCGCGGTCGCGACGGACCGGTGGTCACGAAGATCCGTCGTGCTCACGCGAGATCCTCCTGCCCGACCGCGACCGGCTCGACCGGACGGTCCACCGCCGGCCGGCGCTCCCGGCTCGCGTCCCCGACTCCCGGCAGGACGGCGCCCACGCGCGTGGTGTACGCGTTCTCCAGGTACTCCGGGAAGCTGGTCGGCGGGTCGAGGGCCCCATGTCCCTGGCGCCGCAGCAGCACGTACCCGAGCCCCACCAGCAGGCTGAACAGCACCAGCTGGATCACCTGGGTCGGGATCATGAAGTAGTACAGCTTGAAGTGGCTGCCGGACGCGGAGACCCAGAAGGGCAGCAGGAAGAACAGCACGTTGCCTTTCATCCGGTTCAGCAGCAGGGCCATCCCGACACCGAGCACGCACAGCTGCGTGACGTAGAGCGGCCAGGCCGTGGCCAGCTCGAACGAGGCGAACAGGTTCCCTGGTGCGACGAAGACGCCGATACCCAACCCGGTCGCGACACCGGCGACGACGGGACTCCCGGTGACCCGCTGGACGAACGGCAGGAAGAACCCGAACCAGCCGATGGCGATCGCCACCATCCCGATCTCCATCACGAGCAGTCGCAGAAAGGTGAGCGCCATACCCAGCGGCGTGAGCGTCTCGGGCGGCACGGGAACACCGAAGGCGACGCAGAGATAGCGCACCGCGAAGATGTAGCCCAGCATCGTCAGCATCAGTGCCGGTATCCAAATCAGGTCCCGCCGGCGCGGGATGAGCGTCCGGGCGAAGTTGGCGACGCCGCGTCCGCCGTCGTAGTGCAGCAAGATCAACAAGGTGGCGATGGCCGGGCTGTGCAGGATCACGATCACGACCGGGCTGAGCAGCTCCAGCTCGCCCAGCACCGCCACCGCGGTCTCGTGGGCGAACAGGTAGAACAGCGACAGGCCCCAGACCGATCCGATGGTCAGCAGGAGAAAGAGCACGAGGTACTTGGTGTAGGGCTGGGCCGGCTTCTTGGCGGTACGGGTGGCTTCGGACACGACGATCACTCCAGATTCGGTCGGGGACCCTCAGGGTCCGTAGATGTCGTCGATGGACTGCTTGGCCTCGGCCACCGCACGGCGGGCCCGGGGCTGGAAGAAGTCGAGGTCGTCGGAGGACAGCTGGGCGTTCGGGTACATCCGGGAGATGCTGGAGATCAGCACCCCGTGGCGCTGCATCGCGGTGGCCAGGATGATGTCCTTGCCCATCAGCTCGAAGTCGTAGTCGCTCGGTCGCTCCAGCGGCGTCGCCCGACAGTGGAAGGCGGACACGCCGGGCGGGCCCTGCACCACCAGGGGCAGACCGACCTCGTGGGCCTCGATCGTCAGGATGTCCTGCAGGGCGGCGGCCCGACGGTGCATCTCGCGCAGCAGCGCTTCGTCGTCGCGGGAGAGGATCTCGAACGTGGCCTTGACGGCGGCGGTGCCCAGCGGGTAGCCGTTGTAGGTTCCGGCGTGGATCACCTGCTTGCTCTCCAGCAGAGTCATGATCTCGCGCTTGCCGACGACGGCCGACACGGGCACGCCGCCGCCACCGATCGCCTTGCCGAAGGTCGACAGGTCGGGGGTGATGCCGAGCAGCTTCTGGGCCCCGCCCACCCCCAGCCGTACGCCGGTGATCATCTCGTCGAAGATCAACACCACGCCGTACTCGGTGCACAGGCGGCGCAGCAGCTCGAGGAAGCCGGGCAACGGCTCGATCGATCCGCCGTTGACGCAGATCGGCTCGGTCAGCACCGCGGCCAGGGTCTCGCCGTACTCGGAGAAGAAGTTCTCCAGTCGCTCCGGATCGTTCCAGGGCAACAGATACGACTGATCGGCCATCACGTCGGTGGCGCGACCGGCCGTGCCCTTGTAGTCGCCGCGGAAGTCCACCGGCACGGGGCGTGCCGGGTCGAGGACGCGACCACCCATCACGTTGTCGGCGTTGCCGTGGTAGTGGTTCTCGAAGCGCAGGAAGCGGTTGCGACCGGTGTGGGCCCGCGCCAACCGCAGCGCGGTCTGCAGGATCTCGGTGCCGGACAGACCGAACCGAACCATCTCCGCCGACGGGATGTGGGTGTTCATCAGCTCCAGGGCGTCGGCGTCGAAGTCGCAGTGACTCACGCACAGCACCCGCTCCAGGGCCTCGCTCAGGGCGTCGAGATAGTCCTCGTTGCGGTGCCCGAGGACCATGGCGCCGAAGCGGGCGTACAGGTCGAGGTACTCGTTGCCGTCCATGTCACGTAACCGGCTGCCGGCGCCGTCGACGAAGTGCAGCGGCACCTCGGCCCACGGCATGTTGAAGTTGTAGTGAACCCCGCCGGGGAGGACGCGCTTGACCCGTTGGTGGTACTCGAGGTTGCGACTGGCCGTCTGCAGGACGGTCACGCCGCAGCCTCCTCGGCGAGGTACTCGCTGATGTCGTCGACCGTCTTGAACTCGAACAGCGCGACCGGGTTGATGTCCAGGTCGAGCTGCTTGCGCAGCCGGCTGATGATCTTGAGCGCCTGGACCGAGGACACCCCGAGCCGCATGAAGCTCGCCTGGTCGTCGATGTCGGCGGGCGGGATGGCGATCTCGGTGGAGATCTCCTGCAGGAGCACGGTCCTGATCGTTTCCTTGTTCATGGTTTCCTCTTTCGGCTCAGAGCCAGAGCGGCTTCTTGGAGTACGGATAGGGCGTCAGGGTGAGAACGGTTCCGGTCCCGCCGGGGAAGAAGTTCTCCCAGTCCACGGCGGCACCGGCGGCGAACAGGGCGGCCG
>DASQLI010000055.1:0-5199 GCA_035630075.1 Microlunatus sp. | reverse complement strand
TCGTCGACGACCAGGATGTGCATGGCTAGAGACTAGTCGCGCCGGGTCGTGGTGGCCGTCACGCAGCCACGCGCTCGACCAGGTCGTTCTCCAGCCCGAGCATGATCTCGTCGGCAGCCGACTCGACCGTGCGATCGGTCGCCAGCGCCGCGACGACCCCGGGCCAGCCCTCGATCATCTGCTCGACCACCGCCCGACGTGCCTGACCGCTGACGAAGGGCCAGAGCAGGGCGGCGAACCGGAGCAGCCCCTTGGGTCGCACGGTGAGCTCGAGCCGCAGCTTGCCGTCCAGGTGCTGCAGCCGGACGGAGGCCCGAGCGCGACGCATCCGGCCCACGACCTCCAACGTCGGACGGTGCACATCGGTCACATCGAGGGTGCCCTCGAGCTTGATCTCCCGTCCCAGCCAGCTCGGGACGTCAGGCGGAACCATCGTCATCCTGCCGTGGGCTCGGGTCGGGGCGGCGGGTGACTCGAGCGTGATCTCGGCGTCGTACTCGGTCGAGGTCAGCTGCACCCGCAGCTCATGGGTGGTGTCCCGCTCGACCGTCAGCTCGACCGGGTCGGCGGGTCGGCTGGTCTCCTGGAGGGTGACGGGATCGACGACTGTATCCGGCAGCACCACGCGGTAGGTGGCCCCTGACCGACCCGCTCGACCGTCGACCAGTCGCAGGCCCTCGCGCCGCCCGCCGGGGAACCGGACCACCCCGTCGGAGTCGAAGGACAGGTCGCGCAGCCGGGTGATCACCAGCGGCAGCACCGCGGCCCACCGCCGCAGGTCGACGGGCGCGGCGTCGATCTGGGCGACCAGGAAGGGCATCAGCGCTCACCGTCCGGCGACCCCGGCCGGGTGATGCTGGCCAGCAGCGTGCCGAGCAGTGCGGGGTCGGCTCGGCGCGCGTCGAAGAGCGCGAGCGTCTGCAGGTGGTTGTGCGTGGCGACCAGCAGCTGGACCGCGGCGTCGACCGGCAGGGTCAGCTCCAGGCGCGCATGCCGGAGTGCGTCGGCGATCAAGGTCGCGATCTGGGCGGTGCAGGTGTCGACGAAGTCGAGATAGGGACCCCGCAGCTCGGGATCACGGGCGGCATAGAGCATCATCGCTCGGTCGGTGATCACGTCCTGGCTCGCCGTGCCCAGCGCGGCGCCGGCGCCGGTCAAGGCGGACAGGGCGATGGACACCAGCTCTTCGGGGTCGAGATCCCCCGCTTCCTTCATGGTGGCGATCGCCCGCTCGGCTGCCGCGAACTGGGTCTGGATGCTCTGCTGGATCATGGCCAGCACCAGGTCCGACCGGTCCGAGAAGTTGGAGTAGAAGGCGCCGCGGGTGAAGCCGGCGGCCTCGCAGATCTCCTCCACGCTGGCCGCCTCGACGCTGTGCTCGGCGAACGCGCCGCGAGCCGCCGTCATCAGCCGCTGGCGGGTCTGGGCACGCCGCGCGGTGATCGGCGCTTCTGAGGCGGCGTCGGTGCTCACGGTTCCAGCCTTCGGGTCGTGGTTCGCGGTTACGATACAGTACTGTATCGGATACACATCTGTATCCGTTCCGATCCACGCGTGATCACGTTTGCCAGAGGCGGTCCCTTCCGTGTCCACCTATCTCTATGCGCTCGGCCGCGCGGCGTACCGCCACCGGTTCCGGGTGCTGTTGATCTGGGTCGCCGCGCTGGTGTTGACCGTCGGGGCCGCGGCCGGGATCGGGGGCAAGTTCGACGAGAACTTCTCCGTTCCGGGCACGGAGTCGCAGCTGGCGCTGGACTCGCTGAACCGGACCTTCCCCCAGGCCGGCGGGACCACCGCCCAGGTGGTGGTCGTGGTGCCCGAGGGCGAGAGCGTCCGTGATGCCGACGTACGCCGGCAGATCGAAGCCGGTGTCAACGGGCTGGAGAAGGTCGACCACGTCGACACCGCGACCTCCCCGTTCGACGAGTACGCCAAGGGCGTGATCTCCGACGAGGACCGGGCCGCGATCATCCAGCTGCAGCTGCTCACCGTCGACGGCGCTGTGACCGATGCCACCTTCGACGGCATCGCCGAGGAGACCGCCGCGATCCAGGCGGCCATCCCCGGTTCGCAGGTGTCGCCGGGCGGCGCGGCGTACAGCAACAACGCTCCGGGCTTCAGCATCGTCGAGGGCCTCGGCGTGCTGATCGCCCTGGTCGTCCTGTGGCTCACCCTGGGCTCGCTCCGGGCCGCGGGGATGCCGTTGCTGACAGCCCTGCTCGGTGTTGCGATCACCGTGCTGCTGATCGTCGCTGTGACCGGATTGACGACCGTGTCCGGGACCACGCCGATGCTGGCGGTGATGCTGGGCCTGGCGGTGGGCATCGACTACGCCCTGTTCATCACCTCCCGACACCGAGACCAGCTGGCGACCGGGATGGAGGCGGAGGAGTCGGTCTCCGAGGCGGTCGCCACCGCCGGCTCGGCGGTGGTCTTCGCCGGCCTGACCGTGATGATCGCGTTGGCCGGACTGGCCGTGGCCGGTATCCCGTTCCTCACCACCATGGGCGTGGCGGCGGCGGTCGGCGTGGGCATCGCCGTGCTGATCGCGCTGACCCTGTTGCCGGCCCTGCTCGGCTTCGCCGGTGAGCGGCTACGCCCGAAGCCGCCGAAGGATCGGGCGGCGACGACAGCTGCCACCGGTGAGGAGCCGAAGCAGAAGCAGCCGCGTACGCCTTTTCCGCGGCTGTGGGTGCGCGCCGTGACCAAGGTGCCGCTGCTCACCGTGTTGATCGTGGTGATCGGGCTGGGCGCGCTGGCCTACCCGGCCAAGGACCTGCGGATCGCCCTGCCCAGCAACGGGATGGCCGAGCCGGGGACGCCGGCGCGGGTGACGTACGACTTGATCGACGAGCACTTCGGTGTGGGCTACAACGGACCGCTGATCGTCAGCGCCACCATCGTCGGCTCCGATGACCCGCTCGGCGTGATGGACGGGATCGCCGACGAGCTACGGGCCCTGCCGGGCGTGGCCAGCGTGCCGCTGTCGACACCCAACGAGAACGCCGAGGTCGGCATCGTGCAGGTGATCCCGACCGGCGCGCCGGACTCCGACGAGACCAAGGACCTCGTGCTGGAGATCCGCTCGATGCAGGACCACTTCGAGCAGGAGTACGACGTACCGGTCTACGTGACCGGCTTCACCGCCGTCGGCATCGACGTGTCCGACCGGCTCGGCAAGGCTCTGCTGCCGTTCGGCGTCCTGGTCGTCGGCTTGTCGATCGTGCTGCTGATGATGGTGTTCCGCTCGGTCGCGGTGCCCATCAAGGCGACGGTGGGCTACCTGCTCAGCGTGCTGGCCGCCTTCGGCGTGACGGCGATGGTCTTCGAGTACGGCTGGGGATCAGGGATCTTCAACGTGCACGACACCGGACCGGTGATCAGCTTCCTGCCCATCTTGTTGATGGGCATCCTGTTCGGACTGGCCATGGACTACGAGGTGTTCCTCGTCTCCCGGATGCGGGAGGAGTACGTGCACGCGGTCGCTCGGGCCGGCTCGAAGGACCTGGTCGATCCCCGGCAGACGATCGAGGACGGCTTCAACGCCTCGGCTCGGGTGGTCGTGGCGGCCGCGGTGATCATGTTCGCCGTGTTCGCGGCGTTCGTCCCCGAGGGCGAGGGACCGATCAAGACCATTGCGTTCGGCCTCGCGGTCGGGGTGTTCGTGGACGCGTTCATCGTCCGGATGACCCTGGTGCCCGCGGTGATGGTGCTGCTCGGCCATCGCGCCTGGTGGCTGCCGGCCTGGATCGACAAGCGGCTGCCGTCCTTCGACGTGGAGGGGGAGGGGTTGGCGCACCAGATGGCCCTGCGTGACTGGCCGGCGGCCGAAGATGATCATCTCGTCTTCGCGGACGGACTGCGGGTGCCCGGCACCGATGGCGATCTGGGGATGGCGTTGCGGACCGGCGAGGTCGTGGTGGTCGACGGCCAGGCGGACAGCGGCAAGACGGCCCTGGTGCTCACGCTGGCCGGTCGGATGCGGCTCGCGGCTGGGCGGGCCAAGATCACCGGGCTGGTGCTGCCGGAGCAGGCGGCGATGGTCCGTGGCCGTACGGCGGTGATCGACTGTGCCCGGCTGGAGCCGCAGCACCGAACCCGGCGCGGAATCCGGGGTGGCCTGCGCGCCGAGATCGCTGCGGTGCGGACCGCCGGGGCCAGGGTGATCTTCGTCGACCACGCCGACGTCCTGAGTGCCGTCGACGACCGGGCTGCGCTCGCCAGCCTGGTCGACGAGACTTCCGGCTCCGATCACGGTCTGGTGATCACCGCCCGTGATCGAGAGCTGCTCGACGACCTGATCAGGGTGCCGTATCGACACCTGACCCTGGGGTCGATGCCCGACCTGGCCGACAGCCGCCAGAGCTGAACTCGTACGAAGCGTTTGAGGGAAGACGAAACTGACATGTGGAAGCTGGAGCGCGCACGTGACCCCAAGATCACCTGGGTGTCGCTGCTCGGACTGATCTTGGTGCCGTTGCTGGTCTCGGGTGGGTTCCTGTGGGCCACCTGGAACTCCGACTCGCGGCTCGACCGCGTGCAGGCTGCGATCGTCAACAACGACGAGGGAACCACCCTGAACGACCAGTTCGTGCCGCTCGGGCGGCAGCTGGCCGGAGGCCTGGTCAACGGAGAGGACGGAGTGGCCAACTTCGACTGGGTGCTGACCGACGGCGAGGACGCTCAGCAGGGTATCCAGAACGGCACGTACGCGGCGGTGGTCACCATCCCGACGGACTTCTCGAAGCGGGCCACCTCGTTCAGCAAGGACGACGTGTCGCAGATCGAGCCGGCGGAGATCCAGGTGCAGACCTCCGAGGTCAGCGGGATCACCGACGGCGTCGTTGCGCAGGTGATCACCACCGCGGCCCGGGATACGCTGAACACCGAGCTGACCGAGCAGTACCTGGACAACATCTATCTCGGCTTCAACGCCACCAAGAAGCAGTTCCAATCGGTGGCCAAGGGCGCGCGCAAGCTGGCCGACGGCACCGGCGGGTTGAGTGACGGACTCGACCAGACCTCCACCGGCGCGAAGAAGCTGGCCGACGGCCTGGAGCAGCTGGACGACGGCACCCAGCAGCTGGCCGACGGGATGACCAAGCTCGCGGACGGCACCAAGGAGCTGCCGACTCAGACGAAGCAGTTGGCCGACGGAGCGCAGAAGTCGGCCGATGGAGCTGATGACCTCGCCGACGG
>DASQLI010000054.1:0-8229 GCA_035630075.1 Microlunatus sp. | reverse complement strand
ACCCAGTTCGGACTGAGCCCAGATGACCGAATCCAGCAGCTGCTGCGCCGCCGCCTTGTCGCCCTTCCGGTTCCGGTTCGCCAGGGCGAGCGCGAGCTGGGCGGTGCCCTCGAACCAGACCGCCGCCGAATCCGGCTCGAGGGCGCCCTCCGCAATCGGGACCGTCGGGTCGGCCCGCAGCGACCCGCTGCCGAAGGCCACGCCGGTCACCCTCTGGTTGCCGGCGAGCGCGGAGTTCAACCGCTGCGGGGTGTCCGTGACGGCAAGGTTGCTCGCGCCCCAGTCCAGCGCCGTCGCGTACGCGCCCTGCCGGCGGGCCAGCCATGACCACGTCTGGGCATCCAGCGGTAGCTGGGTGCCGAGCTTGTTGATCGTCGTGCCGTCGTCCGAGCCGGTCCAGAAGAACTCGTCCTCGGCGTTCCAGACCTGCTCGACGAACGCCCAGGCGTGGTCGGCCCGAGCGCGCCAGACCGACTTACCCGTCAGCGTGTGGACCATCCGGAAGAAGGCCGCCACGTCGATGTTGTGCTCGGTGGACTTGTGGTCCTCCAGGCCCGCCGTCTCCCCGAACGTGTAGCCGCCCAGTCCGGACCGGGAGTGCGTGTTGTCGAAGATCCACTGGGCGATCTCCAGCGCTCCGGTCCGGTAGCGGGCGATGCTCGTCGCGCGGGCCAGCCGCGCCAGCGCGATGCCGGCCCACGACATGTCACCCACGGCGGTGCCGGTCAGCCCGAACTCGGACGGGCGCACTGTCTTGGCGGTTTTCGTGAACCTATCGGCGTGATAGGCCTGCCGCAGCCGACCGTCGGTGTACTTCTCGTCGTGGGTCTGGGCGTAGAGCAGCCCGTCACCGAGCGCCCGGGCCGCGCCGCCCTCGCCTGCCTCCAACAGTGCGATGATCGCCAGCGCGTTGTCGTAGATGAACGCCGTGTCCCGCAGGCCGGACGCGTCCTGGTAGCTCTGCGCCAGTCGCGGGCCGGAGGAGCGGTACGCGTTGGTCACGCCTTTCAGGAACCTGATGGCGGCGCGGGTCGACCGGCCGTTCCAGCTCGCCGACAGCTTGCCGGGCGCCGCCGCGGCCTGGTGCGTGGAGCCTACGGCGGCCAGACCCACCCCCAGCGCGGCACCACCGCCGATCAGGAGCCGGCGGCTGACCGGGCGGATCGGGGAGCTGGCGTCGTCGGTGGCGTCGGTCGTGTCGTACGGGCCGTCAGTGGTCACGATGAGTCGATCCTCCTTGCGCGCTCGCCGCCGTGGGAGCGCTCTCAGCCGTCACGCTAGGTGCCTCGAGAGGGTGTGTCAACGGCCCCGGTGGACGAACGGAGCAGGTGGCCTAGGCCAGGTCCTGCAGCCCGACCCCGACCACGACGACCCCGACCATGACCAGCACCACCGCGCTGATCAGCGACCCGTGAGCGGTCAGCAGCTCGGAGGACGAGGTGAGCCGCGGCTCCATCCGCGTCGGGCTGATGGTGGTCAAGACCACCGGCACCAGGACCGTCGATGTCGCGAGCAGGGTGTACCCGAGGATCACGCCCAGCAACGCGGAGGTGGGCTTGAGCGAATGGAGCTGCAGGCCGACCACACCCGCCAGCAGGATGCTCTTGGGGCGGAACCCGAGAAGCAGCCCGAGGCCGAGCGCCTTCACCGGACCGATCGTGGTGATCATCGACGAGGCGATGGCTGACAGACGTGAAGGCGACACCGGCGTTCCGACGTCCGGACGTCGTCGGGCCCGAACGATGCCCAGCGCCACGAGGGCGGCGCCGAGGATGATCTCCAGCACAGCCACCGGGCCCACTGGCTGGCGACGCGTCGGGTCAGGAAGCAGCTGACTGGCATAGGTGGCCAGGACCACCACCGCCGCGGTCCCGATCACATAGCCGATGGCGAACGGCAGAGCGGCGACGCGGCGACCGGACAGCAGGATGACGATCATCAGGCTGATCGGCACCGTGCTGATCGCCGCAGCCAGGCCGACAGGCAACAGCTGACCGACGACGCCAAGCACGTCGGTCAGCAGATGGTCGATAGTCTTCTCCTCAGCTCGACGGTCGGCGATGTCACTCGGAATGAGATGTCTCGATCGGTCGTCATCACCTTAGAACGGGTCCACTGCCGCCGTCGCCACCGTCGACGGTGTGCGCGCCGGATCAGGGCGAACAACACCCGACCCGGGCGACCACGGAGTCACCTCCGCCCTCCCTGCTACTGGCCGGTCCGGCCGTCGATGCGCTCGCGCAGCAGATCAGCGTGACCGCAGTGCCGGGCGTACTCCTCGATCATGTGCACCAGCACCTCGCGCAGCTCGATCTCGCCGCCAGGCTCGTTCGGACCAGCGCCGTGCAAGCCGGTGACGTCCAGGGTCTCGGCGCCCGAGACCACCGACTCCGCGTACGCGATCTCGGCCCGCCAGAGGGTGAACGCCTCGTCCAGGCACTCCTGCGTCCCGACGGCACCGTCGAAGTCCCCGTCCCGGCTCTCGCTCTTGCCCCACATCCGTGGCAGCTCGGGGCGGCGACCCATCACCCGTCGGAACCAGTTGAACTCGACGTCGGCCATGTGCCGCACCAGCCCCAGCAAGGACAACGACGACGGCGGCACCGACCGCTGCGCCAGCTGCTCCGGCGTCAGGTCCTGGCACTTCAGCTCCAGCGTCAGCCGATAGGCGCGGAGGTACTCCACCAGCGTCGCCCGCTCACCGCGCGTGTAGTCGCTCTCCCGCGGGTCGCGGTCCGCAGCGATCCAGGTGTCGCTCACCAGACGATCCCGACCTTGCCGGAAACACCTGAGTCAGCGAGCTCGTACGCCTCACCCGCCTCGCTCAGCGCGAAGGTGTCCGAGACGACGACCTCCGGGTGCAGACCCCACCGGTCCAGCCGGTCGAGCAGCTCGGCCATCCGGCTCGTGGACGACACCCAGGAGCCGTGCACGGTCAGCTGTTTGTGGATCAGCGCCTCGCTCACGTCCAGGCTGAGCCGGCCACCCTCGCCGACCAGCCCGACACGGCCCCAGCGCCTGGTGTGCCGGATGGCCGTGGCCTGGCCTGCGCCGGAGCCGGAGCAGTCGACCGCCACCTCGGCGCCGTCGCCGAGCAGCTCGGTCAACTCCGCCTCCGAACCCTGGACCGCTCGATCCACAGCATTCATCCGCTCCGCCGACGACCGGCGCTGCGGTGAGGGATCGGTGCCGACCACCAGCGAGACGCCCATCTTCTTCGCCAGCAGACTGACCGCCAGCCCGACCGGGCCCAGCCCGGTGACCAGCAGCCGGTCGCGACCGGAGACGTCGACCCGGCACAGCGCCTCGTACGCCGTCCCGAAACCGCAGGCCACACACGCACCGTCCAGGAAGGTGAGCGAGTCGGGCAGCTCCAGCAGGTCTCGCTCCTGGGCCAGCAGGAAGTCGGCGTGCCCGCCGTCGCGCTGCCAGCCGTACGCCGCCCGGCGCGGTGACGTGCAGGAGATCTGGTAGCCCTTGCGGCACTCGTCACACTGGCCGCAGCCGCTGATGTGGTAGACGACCACGCGCGCGCCGACGCCGAGCCGATGCACACCCGGCCCCACCTCGACCACCTCGCCGGCGGGCTCGTGCCCACCGATCACGCCCTGGTACGCCTCGGGACCCTCGCCCAGGTGCTCCCGGTAGATCGCCCGCAGGTCGCTGCCACAGATCGTCGAGGCCTTCATGGCCAGCAGCGCCTGTCCCTCGCCGGGCACCGGCCGTTCGGCGTCGGCCAGCCGGATCGTGGAGTTGCCGGGCAGGTAGGCGGCGAGCATCTCGGAGATCTCCTCGGTTCAGAAGAAGCTTGTCAGCCCTCGACACTACGATCGCGAGCGTGCGCATCGCCACCTGGAACGTCAACTCGATCGGCGCCCGGCTGCCCCGGCTGCTCGACTGGCTGGCCACCCGGGAGCCGGATGCGGTCGCGTTGCAGGAGACCAAGGCGGCCGACAGCGGGTTCCCGTACGCGGAGCTGGCCGACCTGGGCTACCAGGCGCTGCACGTCGGCGACGGTCGGTGGAACGGGGTCGCCATCTTGTCGCGGGTCGGTCTGATCCCGGTCTCGACCGAGCTGCCTGGTCATCCGGAGCCGCGTTACGCCAGCGCCCGCTGCGGGCCCCTGACGATCACCAGCGTCTACGTGCCGAACGGCCGGGCACTGGGCGACCCGCACTACGACTACAAGCTCGAGTGGCTCGCGACCCTGCGGCACACCCTGCCCGCCACCAGCACTCCGACCCGACAGGTCATCATGGGCGACTTCAACGTCGCCCCTACGGACGCGGACGTCTGGGACATCGCGGCGTTCGCCGACTCGACCCACGTGACGGAGCCCGAGCGGGCCGCCGTCCGAGCGCTCACCGACACCGGTCTGGTGGACCTCCCGGCCCGCCCGGGCAAGGGCGACCACCCGTTCACCTACTGGGACTACCGGGCCGGCATGTTCCACAAGGACATGGGAATGCGGATCGACCTCGTGCTGGCCAGCCCGGACCTGCACGTCGACGATGCGTACGTGGACCGCGAGGCGCGCAAGGGCAAGCTCCCGTCTGACCACGCACCGGTGGTCGTGGACCTCGACGTCGACGAATCTGCGGGATGATGAGCCGTTGGCCGACACCGACCCCTCGGCATGCTGGGCGCTCGCGCTGTTCGGCTCCACCCGGGCCGTGCGACACCATTCGCAACCGGCCCGGTGAGGTCAGTGGGCCGGACTCGAGGCACCTTTGTCATGACGTGCGTCTCAGCGAACCTCAGATCCCACCAGACTCGGGTCAGCACTGACAGACTGCCGGTGAGGGTGGCGCCGTCAGCGACCTCATCCTCAGATCGGCATCCGTCCATCACCCACGTTTCCCGCGTTCCACCAAGGAGTACCCCGTGAACAGCTTTCTCGACTTCCTCTGGCTGATCATCATCAGCTTCGCGTTCGTCGCCTACTTGATCATCCTGTTCCACATCGTCACGGACCTGTTCCGCGACAAGGAGCAGAAGGGCTGGCACAAGGCGGTCTGGATCATCTTCCTGATCATCTTCCCGCTGATCACCTCCGTCATCTATCTGATCGCCCGCGGCAACGGCATGGCGAAGCGGCAGGCCGAGTACATGCAGCAGGCCAAAGCCAGCACCGATGCCTACATCCGCGATGTCGCCGGCCGCACCCCGACCCAGGAGATCGCCGACGCCAAGACGCTGCTCGATGCCGGCACCATCTCCGCCCAGGAGTACGAGCAGATCAAGGCCAAGGCTCTGAGCTGAGCGTCGCTCACCCACACTGTCGCGTACGCGCCGTGAGCCGACCGCCGTCGGCCGCGGCGCGTACGCGTTCGTAGGCGGTTCGACCTGATCCGCGGTCGAGGCAGGCCGTACGGCCAGTGCGTGCCTACCCGACTTTTGTACCGCTATCCACATCCCACGTGGGTTTTGCTCCAGAACATCTCGCCGCATCGGGAGGGGATTGTGTGATGGGGCAGAATCGACCCTCGTGATCGAGTACCGCACCCCTGCCGAGATCGAGCAGATGCGTCCTGCCGGTGTGTTTGTCGCCAGCGTGCTGACAGCGCTGAAGGCGAAGGCGGCGGTGGGCGTCAACCTGCTCGAGCTGGATGCCCTCGCCCACCAGATGATCCGCGAGGCCGGGGCGGAGTCCTGCTACATCGACTACCACCCCTCGTTCGGGGCGAGCCCGTTCGGCAAGGTGCTCTGTACGTCGGTGAATGACGCCGTCCTGCACGGCCTCCCGTACGACTACGTGCTGGCCGACGGCGACTTGCTCAGCGTGGACTTCGCCGCGTCGGTGAACGGCTGGGTGTCGGACTCGGCGTTGTCGGTGGTGGTGGGTCAGGCTCGGCCGGAGGACCTGACGCTGATCTCGACCACGGAGGAGGCACTGGCCGCCGGGATCGAGGCGGCTCAGCCGGGCGCCAAGATCGGCGACATCTCCTACGCCATCGCGCGGGTGGCGACCAAGGCCGGTTACAAGATCAACACCGACTTCGGTGGCCACGGCGTCGGCCGGACGATGCACGGCGACCCACACATCCCGAACAACGGTCGTCGTGGCCGCGGTCTGCCGCTGAAGCCTGGCCTGGTGATCGCCATCGAGCCGTGGTTCCTGGCCTCGACCGACAAGATCTACACCGACCCCGACGGCTGGACCCTGCGCAGCCGAGACGGATCTCGGGGAGCCCACTCCGAGCACACCATCGCCATAACGACCGACGGCCCCCTCGTCCTCACAGCCCGTTCCTGACCCGACTTCTGCACCGCGATCCACGTCTCACGTGGGTTTTGCTCCTAAACCTGCCCGAGCACGGCAAGGACCTCCTCGACGAACCGCTCCGGCTCGTGAGTCAGCACGTCCGATCCGTACCGCAGCACGATCCAGCCGTCCTGGATGAGCGCGTTCTGACGATCGAGGTCGATGGCATGGCTCTCCGCCGATGAGTGGTATCTGAAGCCGTCGATCTCGATGGCGATCTTCTGCGCCTTGAAGGCGATGTCGAGCTCCATCCCACGGCCCGTCGAGAGCCGGACCGGGAGATTCACGGTGAAGCCCGTGATCCCGGCGTCCGTGAGCAGCTTCGCGGCCCGTCGTTCCAGGTTGCTGTGGGCCCGATCTCCGGTTCGCTCGAGCAACTGGCGCATGGCGGTCGTTCCCCAGGTGCCACGATTGCGCCGAAAGGTGAGCTCGAGGTCGGACTCACTGACAGCCTTGATCTGCTTGCAGCGGTCGATCAGCCCGACCCCATGGCCCCGGCGGGCTCGCTCCAGAGTCACGGCCGCGCGAAGGACTGCCAACGGCTTGGACACCACCGAGACTCCGCGGTAGGTCGTCACATCCGCCGGATCGACCCACCGTCGCAGCACGCGGACTCCCTCCTGGATCGTCCGCCGCGCCTCGTTGGTGACCTGAAACTCCCAC
Organism: Microlunatus sp.; assembly: GCA_035630075.1. Taxonomy (GTDB): domain Bacteria; phylum Actinomycetota; class Actinomycetes; order Propionibacteriales; family Propionibacteriaceae; genus Microlunatus. The sequence goes on along the minus strand of DASQLI010000054.1, from coordinate 1,301 downwards.
CGCTGCGGTGGGTCCGCCCAGACCTCCCACCACCACGCCGCGCCGACGCCGGTGAGCACCCCGTCATCGAGCCACAGAGCGCACACCCGCATGGCTTGCTCAGGAGTCGGCGGGACGGTCGCCAGTCGGTAGACCCCCGGCAGCGCACGGATCCAGTCGCCCGATTCGACCCGGAACTCCACCTGACGCAAGCTGAGGCCGAGCGTCTGCGCTTGCGAGCGTGACAGCGCTCCGGACTGCTCGACAACCAGGCTTCGAAGTCGTTTCGCATCCATGGCTGCACACAAAGGACGCGACCCGTGATCCGTACGGCGTCACGGCAGATCTGTGGATTCTGGAGCAAAACCCACGTGAGCTGTGGATAGCGGTGCAAAAGTCGGGGGTCGAGCGCAGCGAGGTCAGCGGTAGACGATCACCTTGTCGCCGTTGCGGACCTCGTCGAAGAGCCACTGGATGCCGGACAGGTTGCGGACGTTGACACAGCCGTGGGAGGCGCCGTTGTAGCCGCGGGCGGCGAAGTCCGGAGAGTAGTGGACGGCCTGCCCACCGGAGAAGAACATCGCGTACGGCATCGGTGTGTGGTAGATCGTCGACACGTGCTTGCGGGACTTCCACCCGACCGAGAAGGAGCCTTCCCGAGTCGGCAGCTCCGCCGATCCGAAGCGGACGTCCATCCGGAGCTGCGGCTTGCCGTTCACCACCCAGACCAACGAGTTCGTCGACTTGCTGATGCACATCGCCCGACCGGTCATGCAGCGCGAGTCCAGCCCGGCGGCCGACGGCTTCGGGGTCCTGTTGTGCTTCTCGTCGTCGGTCGGCGTGCGGGTCATCGCGGTCAGCCGGTCCCAGGTCCGCTGGTCGACCTCGCCGGTGACTGGGATCGCGCGCTTGCCCTGGAAGCCCTTCACCGCACTGACCGTCATCGACCCGTACGCCCCAGTGACGTTCCCGGAGAACCAGCCGATCTGCTTCAGCCTCGCCTGCAGGTCACGGATCTTGTCCCCCGAGTCGCCGGACTTCCAAAGAGCCGGTCCCGGTACGAGTCGGTTGTGCATCTCGTCGTCGGTCGGCTTGCGGGTCATCGAGACCAGCTTGTTCCAGGTCTTCTTGTCGACCTCGCCCGTCTCCGGGTACTCGCGCTTCTCCTGGAACCCCTTGACGCCCGTGACCGTCGAGGTGCCGTACGAGCCGGTGATGTCGCCCGAGAACCAGTCGAGCTGCCGCAGCCGGTGCTGGAGCTCGCGGACCTTGGTGCCCTTGTCGCCCTTCTCCAGCATCGCCGGGACCTTCGTCTCGGTGGG
>DASQLI010000053.1:0-5123 GCA_035630075.1 Microlunatus sp. | reverse complement strand
GACTGGTCCCCGGAGCGGTGGTGTTGCTGGCCGGTGAGCCCGGGGTCGGGAAGTCGACGCTGCTGCTGGAGGTGGCGGCTCAATGGGCCAAGGCGGGCCGCACCACCTTGTACGTGACCGGCGAGGAGTCCGCCGCCCAGGTCCGGCTCCGGGCGGGCCGCACCGACGCGCTGGCCGACGAGCTGTACCTGGCGGCCGAGACGGATCTCGGCACCGTGCTCGGTCACATCGAGGAGATCCGACCGTCGCTGCTGGTGGTCGACTCGGTGCAGACCGTCGGCACCGCCGAGGCCGACGGCTCGCCGGGTGGGGTCACGCAGGTGCGGGAAGTGACGGGCGCGCTGGTCCGGGTGGCCAAGCAGCGCGGCATGGCGGTGATCATCATCGGCCACGTCACCAAGGACGGGAACATCGCAGGGCCTCGGATGCTGGAGCACCTGGTGGACGTGGTGCTGGCCTTCGAGGGTGACCGGCACTCGGGCTTTCGGCTGATCCGGGGCACCAAGAACCGCTTCGGCCCCGCCGACGAGGTCGGCTGCTTCGAGATGGCGGAGGACGGGATCGTCGAGGTGCCGGACCCCTCCGGGCTGTTCACCTCCCGCCACGAGGAACCGGTGCCCGGCACCTGCGTCACCGTGACCATGGAGGGCCGCCGTCCGCTGCTAGCCGAGCTGCAGGCGCTGGTCGGCAAGTCCAACCTGCAGATGCCACGGCGCACCATGCACGGCGTCGATTCGGGCCGACTGGCCATGGTGCTCGCAGTGCTCGACCGGCGCGCGGGAGTCAAGCTGTTCGACAAGGACGTGTACGTGTCGACGGTCGGCGGAGCCCGGGTCGCCGATCCCTCCGCCGACCTGGCCGCCGCGGTCGCCGTGGCCTCCAGCGCCCAGGAGATCTCGATGACGCAACGCTGCGTCGCCATCGGCGAAGTCGGGCTGGCCGGTGAGCTCCGCCGGGTGCCGGGGATCGACCGCCGACTGGCCGAGGCGGCCCGGCTCGGGTTCACCGAGGCCGTGGTGCCCAGCGACGCACGGGTGGCGGACCAGATGAGCACGAGCCGACACGGGATGCTGATCCGAGCGGTGCCGACCCTCACCGATGCACTGCAGGCGTTGACCATGCTGCCGCGCCGTCGCTGAGCTCACCGGTCGACCAAGTCACCCCGATCGGGCGACGAGTGCGGTCCAGTCGCTTGTCTAGGATGGCGATCGGATCGGGTACGAACGGTTGTGGACGAGGGACGGGCTCACGAGCGTGGCGCAGGACGGTGCGGAGCGGAGCCGGGTGCTCGGCTATCTCGAGTCGGTGGCGCCGGGCACTCCGTTGCGGGACGGGTTCGAGCGGATCCTGCGCGGACGTACGGGTGCGCTGGTCGTGCTCGGCAACGGTCGGGAGGTGCAGGACCTGTGCACCGGCGGCTTCGAGATGGACGTGCCGTTCAGCCCCACCGCGTTGCGGGAGCTGGCCAAGATGGACGGCGCGATCGTCCTCGACTCGGAGGCGACCAGGATCACTCGCGCCGGCGTGCACCTGATGCCGGACGCCACCATCGCGACCGCCGAGACCGGCACCCGGCACCGGACCGCCGACCGGGTCGCCCGCCAGACCGGCGTACCGGTGATCGCGATCTCCGCCTCGATGGCCACCATCTCGCTGTACGTGAACTCCTACCGGCAGTTCGTCGAGAATCCGGACCAGATCCTGTCCCGGGCCAACCAGGCGCTGCAGACCCTGGAGCGCTACCGGGTTCGGCTGGCCGAGGCGACCACCCGGCTGTCCGCGCTCGAGGTCGAGGACCAGGCGACCGTCCGCGACGTCGCCGCCGTGGCGCAGCGGTTGGAGATGGTACGGCGGCTGGATCTGGAGCTGACGGAGTACGCCGCCGAGCTCGGCACCGAGGGTCGGCTGCTCGCGCTGCAGATGCACGAGCTGACCAGCGGGCTGACCGAGCTGGGTGGACTGCTGGAGAAGGACTACAGTCCCGAGCCGATCGTGGGCGGATCGACGGTCGCCGAGCCCGCCTTCGGACTCGCCCAGCTGAGCGATCTGAGCACCTCCCAGCTGCTGGATCCGCTGCTGGTGGCTCGCACCCTCGGCTTCTCCGCGTTCGACCAGCTCGACACCAAGGTGACCACTCGCGGCTACCGCCAGGTGGCTCAGATCAACCGGCTTCCCGGAGCGCTCGGCGAGCGGCTGATCGAGCACTTCGGGAGTCTGCAGGCCCTGTTCGCCGCGAGTCGGGCCGATCTGCAAGCCGTCGAGGGGGTCGGCGAGCAGCGTGCCCGGGCCATTCGCGACGGGCTGGTTCGGGTGGCCGAGTCGGCGTACGCGGACCCGTTGCTGTGACCCATCCGAGTTGTTCGCGTCGGTGGCCGCCAGGGCGACCACTGCATCTGACAACGTCGATAGGAACTCAGCCGACGATCATCCGCAGCTGCACCGGGTCGGCGCCCTTCAGCTGCGCGGTGGCCCAGTAGGTGCCGGCTCGCGGCGTGTCGGAACCGTACTCGCACTTCGCACCCTTGACCGAGCGCTCGCCGTTCCAGGTCATGGTCCAGTCGACGTCGGCCCGAACGGGCAGCTTCCGGTCGAAATCGGCGAGCGTCTTCGAGCAGTCCCGGCTGCTCCAGATCCGATCCTTGCCGGAGTAGACCTTCAGCTCGAAGTTCTGGTCGGTCACCGACGTGAGACAGGTTTGGTCGCCGCCGTTGGTCAGCGACAGCGTGAACCTGTTCTTCTGGCCGGGGCCGAGGCTGCGATCGCCCTTGATGGTGACCCGCAGCTCGGCCGGTGTGCAGTCCGGGGTGCCGACCGTGGTGGTCGTCGGCTTGGCGCTCGGGCGCGGGCTGGTGCTCGCTCTCGCACCCGGCGTCGGGTCGGTCGACGCCGGTGCGGACGCCGAGGCCGTGCCCGTGACGCTCGGAGAGGGTTGGGCGGAGGTCGATGCCGCTGGCGTGGCGCCAGGAAGGACGGGGGACGGGGAGCCACCGGGCGATGCAGGGCTGGTCGCTCCACCGGAGCCCGTCGATGGACTCGGACTGTCCGCGGGCAGGACGGCTGGCGGCGGGGCGGTGGCGACCGCCGCCTTGGTCAGGTTCGCCACGGCGACAACGACACCGAGCGCCAACAGGACCGCCACCGCGGCCAGGACGCCGCGGCGGATCCAGTACGTACGGGCCGGCTCCGGACCCACCGGGTGGAGCATGCCACTCATGGCGAAAGGCTACGAAGCCCGGAGCGGGTCTGCGGGCTCAACACGCCGGGACGACGGGGACGGTCCGGGTACCGTGTCTCGCATGCCCGCCGCCGACCCTCGAGGAGCGCGGCGTCCGACGACGACCTCCTGCGCGGCGCCGCTCGACACCACCGGCCTCGAGGTGGTCGACCGGGTGCTGGACTGGTACGCCGAGCACGCTCGCGACCTGCCGTGGCGCCGCCCTGAGGCGAGCGCGTGGGCGGTGATGGTCAGCGAGTTCATGCTGCAGCAGACGCCGGTGGCCCGGGTGGTGGAGCCGTGGCGTCGCTGGCTGGAGCGCTGGCCCACTCCGCCGGACCTGGCCGCTGCGCCTGCCGGCGAGGCGGTCCGGGCCTGGGGCCGGCTGGGCTACCCGCGTCGCGCCCTGCGGCTGCATCACGCCGCCCAGGCCATCACCGATCGCCATGGCGGCGAGGTGCCCAGCGACCACGCCGACCTGCTCGCCCTGCCGGGGGTGGGCTCCTACACCGCGGCGGCGATCGCCTCGTTCGCGTACCGGCAGCGGCACGTCGTGCTGGACACCAACGTCCGGCGGGTGCTGGCCCGGGTTGGTTCCGGGACCGCACAGCCGCCAACCTCCGCGACCGTCGCCGAGACGCGACTGGCGATGGCGTACCTCCCGGAGGAGCCGAGCCGGGCCGCACGCTGGGCGGTCGCGTCGATGGAGCTCGGGGCCTTGGTCTGCACCGCCCGGACACCGGCGTGCGAGCGCTGCCCCGTCACCGACCTGTGCGCCTGGCACACCGCCGGCCGTCCGCAGGTCGAGGGTCCACAGCGGCTGCGCCAGACCTACCAGGGAACCGACCGCCAGTGTCGGGGCGCGCTGCTGGCAGTTCTTCGCTCGAGCGCCGTGCTGGTCGCTCGCGCCGAGCTGGACGCCTGTTGGCCGGACGCGAAGCAACGGAAACGAGCCTTGGCGTCGCTGGTTGCCGACGGACTGGCGGTCGGCGACGACGAGCGCGGGTACGCGCTGCCGGTCTGAACCGACGGAAACCGGCGCACCGCGTCGGGCTAGGGTCGAGGACCGTGACCACGACACTCGCTCCGACCCTGACCCTGCTGCACGGTGCCAACATCCCTGTCCTCGGGCTGGGCACCTGGCCGTTGCGTGGCGCGGACGCGGCGGCGACCGTCCGTACCGCGATCGAATCCGGTTACCGGCTCGTCGACACCGCCGAGAACTACCGCAACGAGGACGGCGTCGGCCAGGGCATCCGTGATTCCGGCATCGACCGCTCGGAGGTCTTCGTCACCACCAAGTTCAACCGGGAGTGGCACAGCGTCGACGGAGTCCGGCGGGCGTACGAGGCGAGTCTGCAGCGACTCGGCACCGACTACATCGACATGCTGATGGTGCACTGGCCCAACCCCGATCAGGGCCGGTTCGTCGACGCCGTGCGCGGCTTGAACGCCCTGCTCGCCGAGGGTTCGATCAAGGCCATCGGCGTCTCCAACTTCAAGCCGAGCCACCTGCGTGAGGTGATCGGGATGAGCGGGGTGACGCCGGACGTCAACCAGATCCAGCTCAGCCCGTACAGCACCCGCGACACGACCCGTGCCTTCGATGCCGAGCACGGCATCATCACCGAGTCGTGGAGCCCCATCGGCGGTTCGGGCGACAACCTGCGGGCGGATCCGCTGGTGGTCGGGATCGGCGAGAAGTACGGCAAGTCGGCCACCCAGGTGGTGCTTCGCTGGCACATCCAGCTGGGACTGGTGGCGATTCCGAAGTCGGCGAACCCGGGCCGGATCGCGGAGAACATCGACATCTTCGACTTCGAGCTGAGCAACGACGAGGTGGCCGCCATCTCCGCCCTCGACCAGGGCGAGGCCGATGTCGCCGACTCCGACACCACCGGTCACTGAG
>DASQLI010000052.1:0-59035 GCA_035630075.1 Microlunatus sp. | reverse complement strand
TGAACCACTACGACTGGCGTCGAGCCGAGGCCGAGCTGAACACCATCCCGCAGTTCATGGTCACCATCGACGGCCAACCGATCCACCTGATGTACGTCCGGTCCCCGGAGCCGGACGCCATCCCCTTGGTGCTGACGCACGGCTGGCCGAGCTCAGGCATCGAGTTCACCCGGCTGATCAAGCCCCTGACCGATCCCGCCGCCGAGGGCGGTGACCCGTCCACCGCCTTCCATCTGGTCATCCCGACCCTGCCGGGTTACGGGTTCTCCAACCCCGTTCGCCAGCCGGGTTGGGGCAACCTCTTCCGGGTCGCTCAGGCCTGGGACGGCCTGATGCATCGGCTCGGATACCATCGCTACGCCGTCCACGGCACCGACGCCGGCTCCGGGGTCGCGGGTCTGCTCGGCATGGTGGCCGCCGACCGTGTGATCGGTATCCACCTCACCGGGACCAGCGCCGCGATGCCGTTCGGGCCGCCCTTGACACTCGACGGGCTGTCCGACGCGGATCGGCTCCGCGCCGAGCGCTTCAACACCATGCAACAGGACGGGCTGGGATACCTGCACCTCCAGGCCACCCGGCCGCAGACGATCGGCTACGCGCTCAACGACTCACCGGTCGGCCAGCTCGCCTGGATGGTGGAGAAGTTCCGGGAGTGGACCGACCCGGCACGGGAGCTCCCGGAGGACGCGGTCGACCTCGACCACCTGCTCACCTCGGTGTCGATCAGCTGGTTCAACCAGGCCGGCGCCGCGTCCGCCCACGCGGTGTACGAGGGCATGCAGGTGTACCGGCAGATGGCCGCGTCGTGGGAGGCGGGATCGGCTCACGACCAGCCCGCCGGACCGCCGACGGCGTACGCGGTGTTCGCCGGCGACACCTCGATCCGGTCGCTCGCCGCGACGGCGGGCCGGGTCGACCGGTGGACGACCTTCGACGTGGGCGGGCACTTCCCGGCAATGGAGGTGCCGGACCTGTTGGTGCAGGACTTGAGGGAGTTCTTCGCAGGCGTTCGCTAGCCGGCCATGGCGATGACGACCTTGCCACGGTTCGGATCAAGATCAGCAGCGGTCGCGTACGCCTGGTCGAGCTCGGCGATGTTGAAAGCGTGGGTGACGAGCGTGGACGCCAGGTCTGGATGGCGCCGCAGATGATCAAGGGCCTCGGACAGGTGCCGGGCGTGATCAACCGTGATGCCGGCTCGTAAAGTGAGGTTCTTGCGCATCAGGTGCTGCATGTTCAGCGGGTAGTAGGGATCGTCGTTCACGCCGAAGACGAAGACCTGTCCTCCGGGTCCCACCCCGTGGATCGCGTGATCAAGAGTCGCGGCCTGGTGCCCGACCGCTTCGACCACGATCTCGGGACGGTCGTCGCCGACCGTCCGATGCGCCCACCCCCGGCTGCTCGTGTGCAGGAACCCGGCGCCCATCGCGGCCGCCAGGGCCGACCGATCCACCGGGTCCACGCCGGTCACCGCGGCACCGCGGCAAGCGAGCACCTGATCGAACATCAGTCCGATCGGGCCCTGTCCGAGCACCACCGCCCGTCGCCCGGACACCTCGCCCAGTCGGTCGACCGCGCAAATCACGCAGGCCAGCGGCTGAGCGACGACGGCCTCGACGTCGGACAGGTGCTCAGGCACGGCCAGCAGCTGGTGTCCGGCGGCCACGACGTACTCGCTCAGGCCGTGCTGGTCCCTCACCCAGCCGACGACGCGCTGACCGGCTCGGATCCGATCTGCGGTGGATAACACGACGTCGCCGACCATCTCGTGCAACGGTCCGAGGCCCGACGCCGGCGTACGCGTCGGCACCAGACCGCGGGCCTCAGGTAGGTCGCTGCCGCAGATGCCACCGACCCGCAGCCGGACGATCACGTCGCCGTCGGCCAGGTCGTCCGGGCTCGGCCGGGCTACGTCGATCCGCTCGAACCGCAATGGCCCGGTCAACCGGTACGCCCACATCGTCTCGGTCACGACCTCATTGCACCAGGCGACGTCATCGCACCAGACAGGGCCGCTTGTTGTCGAAGATCCAGCCCTGGACCAGGTACTGCATGCCGGCGGCGTCGTCGCGACCACCCAGCGCCTTGTCCAGGTAGAGCTGGTGCGCCGCCTCCACCTGGTCGAGATCCAGCTCGATGCCCAGGCCCGGCTTGTCCGGCACCCTGACCTCGCCGCCGACGATCTGCAGCGGCTCGGTGGTCAAGCGGTCGATGCCCTCCTGCCAGATCCAGTGGGTGTCCAACGGCGTGTACGCGCCGACGGCCGCCGCCCCGACGTGGGTGAACATGGCCAGCGACACGTCGAAGTGGTTGTTGGAGTGGGATCCCCAGACCAGGCCGTGATCGGCGCACACCTGGGACACCCGGACCGAGCCCTGCATCGTCCAGAAGTGCGGGTCGGCCAGCGGGATGTCCACGCTCTGCAGCGCCAGGGCGTGGGTCAGCTGCCGCCAGTCCGTGGCGATCATGTTGGTGGCTGTCGGCAGCCCGGTGGCTCGGCGGAACTCGGCCATGATCTCCCGCCCGGAGAAGCCGTCCTCGGCTCCGCAGGGATCCTCGGCGTACGCGACCACGCCCCGCAGGCTGTCGGCGATCTCGATCGCCTCGGCCAGGGACCAGGCGCCGTTGGGGTCGAGGGTGATCCGCGCTTCCGGGAACCGCTGCTTCAGCGCGGTCACCGCCGTGGCCTCCTCGGGGCCGGCGAGCACGCCGCCCTTCAGCTTGAAGTCCTGGAACCCGTACCGGGCTTGGGTCGCCTCGGCCAGCGCGACGATCTTCTCGGGTGTGAGGGCCTCCTCGTGCCGTAGCCGGTGCCAGTCGTCGGCCGCGTCCGGGTCGGACAGATAGTCCAGGTCGGTCTTGGTTCGATCACCGATGTAAAAGAGGTAGCCGAGCATCTTGACCGAGTCGCGCTGTTGGCCCTCGGGGCTGAGCAGGGCGGCCACCGGCAGCTCGAGGTGCTGACCCAGCAGGTCCAGCAGGGCCGACTCCACGGCGGTGATCACGTGGATGGTGGTGCGCAGGTCGAAGGTCTGCAGTCCTCGGCCGCTCGCGTCCCGGTCGGCGAAGGTGGTCCGGATCCGCTTCAGGGTCTCGCGATAGTCGGCCACCTTCGATCCGACCAAAATCGGCTCGCTGTCGCGCAGGGTGGTCGTGATCTTCTCCCCGCCCGGCACCTCGCCGACGCCGGTCCGGCCCTCGGAGTCGGTCAGCACGATCAAGTTGCGGGTGAAGTAGGGCGCGTGCGCCCCGCTCAGGTTGAGCTCCATGCTGTCGTGCCCGGCGACCGGATAGACCGCCACCTGCATGATCTTCGGTGCGCTCATGGCCGCTTCCCGAACTCGGCGGCGCCGACGGTCCAGGCCTGGGCCTGATCGCTCAGGGTGAAGCCCAGACCGGGGCGGTCCGACACCCACATCCGACCGTCGCGGGTCTCCAGGTGCTCGTTGAACAGGGGATCCAGCCAGTCGAAGTGCTCGACCCAGGGTTCGATCGGGTACGCCGCGGCGAGGTGGCAGTGGATCTCCATGGCGAAGTGCGGAGCGATCTCCAGCTGCTTGGACTCGGCCAGCGCAGCCAGCTTCAGGAACTGGGTGATGCCACCGATCCGGGGCGCATCGGGCTGCACGACGTCGGCGGCGCCCACCTCGATCAGCCGAGCGTGCTCGGCCACGCTGGACAGCATCTCGCCGGTGGCGATCGGGGTGTCCAGGGCCCGGGCGAGCTGGGCATGACCCTCGGCGTCGTACGCGTCCAGCGGCTCCTCGATCCAGATCAGCCCGAACTCCTCGAAGATCCGGCCCATCCTCATCGCCGTGGCCCGGTCCCACTGCTGGTTGGCGTCGACCATCAGCGGCACGTCATCGGCCAGGTAATCGCGGACGGCGGAGACCCGCGCGACGTCGAGCCGCCAGTCGGGCTGGCCCACCTTCAGCTTGATGGCGCCGATGCCGCGCTCCAGCGAGGCGGCGGCGTTCTCCTTGACCTGCTCGATCGGGGTGTGCAGGAAGCCACCGGAGGTGTTGTAGGTCCGGACCGAGTCGCGATAGCTGCCGAGCAGCTTGGGCAGCGGCAGGTTCGCCCGCTTGGCCTTGAGATCCCAGAGCGCGACGTCGAAGGCGGCGATGGCCTGGGTGGCCAGCCCGCTGCGGCCGACCGAGGCCCCGGCCCAGCACAGCTTCACCCACAGCTTCCCGATGTCGTTGGGGTCCTCGCCGATCAGCACCTCGGCGATCTCCTTGGCGTGCGCGAACTGCCCGGGTCCACCGGCCCGCTTGGAGTAGGAGAAACCGATGCCGGTGTGGCCGTTCTCGGTGGTCACCTCCACGAACAGAAAGGCCACCTCGGTCATCGGCTTCTGCCGACCCGTCAGCACCTTCGCGTCACTGATCGGCGTGGCCAGCGGCAGGGTGATCGAGGACAGCTTCAGGTGGGCGATCCGGTCCAGTGTGGCGGCACCGGCCGCGGCCGCAGTGCGGGCAGCGCCCGGAGCGGTGAGGGCGCTGCTCCGTGCGGCGACCTCGGTGGGGGCGGTCATGGCTGGGAGTTCCTTCCGTCGGTGGATGGCGTGGCGGAGTCGTCGTGGCTGGTCGGGAAGAGCCGTTCGCGGTCTGCTTGCAGGTGCTCGGCGACCGACGTCATCAGCTGACGGGCGCGCTGGGCCAGGGCGTCGAGATCGCCACCCAGCAGGGTGTCCTCCAGCAGGGCGCCGCTGACGCCGACGGCGATGGCGCCGGCGGCCAGGTACTGTCCGGCCGCTTCCAGCGTCACGCCGCCGGTCGGCATGATCGCCACGTCGGGCAGCGGCCCGCGCAGCTCGGCCAGATAGCGCACCCCGCCCAGCGGTCCGATCGGGGACACCTTGACCGCGGGTACGCCGGCGCTCCAGGCGGTGACCACTTCCGTCGGGGTCAGGGCACCCGGCACGAACGGGATGCCGAGCCCGTGGGCGCCGGCCACCAGGTCGGGTAGGAAGATCTGGCTCACGGTGAACTGCGCCCCGGCGTCGCGGGAGGCCCGCAGATGATCGACGGTCCGCACGGTACCCATGCCGACCAGCGCTTCGGGGTAGGCGTGCCGCAGTGTGGCCAGGGCATGGAGGGCGCCGTCGGTGGTCAACGTGTACTCGAAGCAACGGATGCCGGCGTCCCACAGCACCTCCGAGGTGGCCAGGAAGTGCTCGGCGGTCGGGGCGCGGAACACGGCGACGACCGAGCCGGGAGGCAGCGGCGAGGCCTGTCGGTCGGTGGTCATGCCGCGCCCTCCTCGCGGACCCCGTCGACGATGCGTGGCACCTCGGCGTCCGTCCGCAGCTCCGGCGGCAGCAGATCCCCGGGCACGTTCTGGTAGACGACCGGCCTGAGGAACCGTTCGATGGCTCGGGTGCCGACCGAGGTGGTGGCCGGCGCCGAGGTGGCCGGGAACGGCCCGCCGTGCACCATCGCGTGACCGACCTCGACCCCGGTCGGCCAGCCGTTGACGATCACTCGGCCGGCGACCAGCTCGAGCTCCTCGAGCAGCTCGGCGGCCAGCTCGTGGTCGGCGTCGGTGAGGTGCACGGACGCGGTCAGCTGTCCCTCGAGGGCGTCCACGATCTCCCGCAGCTGGGCTCTGTCGCGAACTCGGACCACGAGCGAGCTCGGCCCGAAGACCTCCCCGGCCAGCTCGGGGGTGGACAAGAAGGTGTCGCCGTCGGTGACGAACAGGTGGGCGACGCCGAAGACGGTCAGGTGGTCGGCTCTGGTGCCGGTGGCGGCCGTCTGCACGCCGGGCGTCTCGGCCATCTGCTGCGTCCCCGATGCGTACGCCTCGGCCATCCGGGAGGTGAGCATCGGGGTGGCAACCACGTCGGTCAGGGCCGCAGCGGTGGCGTCGAGGAAGCGGTCGGTCTCGGGGCTCTCGAGGGTGAAGACGAGACCGGGTTGGGTGCAGAGCTGTCCGGCGGACCCGGTCACCGAGGTCACGTACGCCGCGGCGATGTCCTCGGCCCGTTCGGCCAGGGCGCCGGGCAGCAGGAAGACCGGGTTGACCGAGGACATCTCGGCGTAGACCGGGATCGGCTCGGGCCGCCGCTGGGCTGCGGCGACCAGCGCCAAGCCACCCTGCCGCGATCCGGTGAAGCCGACGGCCTGGATCCGCGGATCGGCGACCAACGCGGTGCCCAGCTCGTAGGTGGTGCCCTGCAGCACGGAGAAGGTGCCGTCCGGAAGACCGTGCTCGGCCACGGCCTGCTGGACGGCACGGCCGACCAGCTCCGACGTTCCCGGATGGGCGGGATGCGCCTTGACGATCACCGGGCAGCCGGCAGCCAGGGCGGAGGCGGTGTCGCCGCCGGCCACCGAGAACGCGAGCGGAAAGTTGCTGGCGCCGAACACGGCCACCGGGCCGACCGGCACAGCGCGCTGCCGGAGGTCCGGACGGGGCAGCGGGGTGCGGTCGGGCAGGGGGGTGTCTCGGCGGACGCCTCTCCAGCCGCCGTCCCGGACGACCGCGGCGAACAGCCGCAGCTGACCGACCGTCCGGGCCGTCTCCCCGGCGACTCGTGCGCTCGGCAGCCCGGTCTCCGCGCTGACCCGGTCGGCCAGCACCGAGCCGAGCGCCTCGATGTTGGCGGCGATGCTCTCCAGGAAGGCGGCCCGCTGCTCGCTGGTGGTCCGCCGATAAACAGCGAAGGCCTCGGCGGCCAGGGCTGCCGCCTGCTCCACCTCGGCGGGTCCGGCTTCGCCGTACGCGGGGTCGAGCTCGGCCCCGGTAGCAGGGTCGAGGGCTCGGAACCTGCCCCCCGTGGGGTGCACGTCGGTGGCCCCGATCAGCGAGGCGCCGGTCAGCTGGACCATGATCACGAGACCTTCGCGACCAGGGCGGCGAGCTCGGCGACCTCGGCGTCGTTCAGGTCGGTCAGCGGCGGACGGACCGGGCCGGCGGGGCGGCCGATCACCTTCATGCCGGCTTTGATGATGCTCACCGCGTAGCCCTGGACGCGGTTCCGCAGATCGCAGTAGGGGATGACGAAGTCGTTCAGGGCTTGGAAGGTGTGCGCGTCGTCGCCACTGCGGACAGATCGGTAGAAATCGAGCGCCCAGGCCGGCAGGAAGTTGAAGATCGCCGACGAGTAGGTCGTCAGCCCGAGCTTCAGGTACGGCAGGGCGTAGAGCTCGGCGGTGGGCAGCCCGCCGACGTACAGCAGCCGGTCGCCGAGCCGGGAGTAGATCCGGGTCATCTGCTCGATGTCGCCGACGCCGTCCTTGAATCCGATCAGGTTGGGGCAGTCGTCGGCGAGCCGCTCGACCGTATCGGCGTCGTAGCGGGCGTTGGCCCGGTTGTAGATGATCACGCCGAGGTCGGTGGCTCCGCAGACCGCGCGTACGTGCTCCTCCAGGCCCTGCTGGCCGGCCTCGGAGAGGTAGTGCGGCAGCAGCAGGATCCCGTCGGCGCCGGCCCGGTCGGCCGCCTTGGTCAGCTCGACGGCGATGGCGGTGCCGTACCCAGCCGGCGCGATGACCGGCATGTCGTCGGCGGTCTCCTTGACGGCGGCGGCGACGACCTGCTCGACCTCGTCGATCCGCAGCGAGAAGAACTCTCCGGTGCCGCCGGCGGCGAACAGCCCCGCGGCGTCGTGCTGGGCGAGCCAGGCGATGTTGGTCCGGTAAGCGCTCTCGTCGAACTCCAGATCAGGGGTGAAGTGGGTGACGGGAAAGGAGAGCAGACCGGAGCCGAGCTTCTCGGCGACGTCGGCGGGCGAAAAGGCGGTCATGGTGGAGGTTCTCCTCGAAGGTTCTCGGTTGTTTGGTACGCGTTGGGGGGGACGGTCAGGCTTTGACGGCCAGGACGGGGCGGGACGACTGCAGGAGGATCCGCTGGGCGTTGCTGCCCATCAGGAGCTTGCCCACGGCGGTGCGGTGGCGCAGACCGATCACCAGGACGGACGCATCGACATCGTCGGCGATCGCCAGCAGCTTCTCCACCAGGTCGTCGGTGTGCCCGTCGAGTCGGATGTCGGTCTCCACCTGCGCGTCGGTGGCGGCCTGGCGCAGGCGAGCCAGGGTGTCCTCGTCGGCCAGCGTGTCGGTCATCGGCGCTCCTGTCCGCGGCGAGTTGACCACGACCAGGGGCTCGGCGCGACGGGCGGCCTCGGCGAGACCGGCGGTGAAGGCGGCCTCCCCTTCAGGCGTGGGTCGGTAGGCGACTAGCACACTCATGCGTTCTCCTTGTGTCGGGCCTTCTCCAGGTCTGCGGGGGAAACCAGCCGCCGGATCAGCTTGATCAGCGGCAAGGTGAGGACGACCAGCAACAGCACGGCGAGGGTGCCGGAGATCGGCCGGGTGACGAACCCGGTCGGATCGCCCTCGAACAAGATCAGCGAGCGGCGCAGCGAGCTCTCCAGGATGGCGCCGAGGACGAACGCCAGGACCAGCGGCCCAGGCTCGAAGCCGAACTTCTTCATCAGGTAGCCCAACGCACCGAAGACGCAGACCAGCAAGATGTCGGTGACGTTGTTGGCCACGGTGTAGACACCGATCAACGTGATCAAGACGGTGATCGGGGCCAGGATCGACGCCCGGACCTTCAAGATCCGCACGAATACGCCGATCAGCGGGATGCTCATGATCAGCAGCAGGATGTTGCCGATGTACATCGAATTGACCACACCCCAGAACAGCTCGGGGTTCTCGTCCACCAGCTGCGGGCCGGGGGTGACGCCCTGGATCAGCAGGGCGCCGAAGATCACGGCGATGGTGGCGTTGGCCGGGATGCCCAAGGTCAGCAGCGGGATGAAGGACGAGGTGGCGGCCGCGTTGTTGGCCGTCTCGGGGGCGGCCACGCCCTCGATCGCACCCTGGCCGAAGCGCTCGGGGTGCTTCGACCACTTCTTCTCCAGGGCGTACGCGGCCATCGACGACAGCACCGCGCCACCACCGGGGAGGATGCCGAGGAAGAAGCCGATCACCGAGCCGCGACCGATCGGGGCCGCCGAGACCTTGAGGTCGTCCATCGTGGGCAGCGCTCGGGTGACCGTGACCGGTGCCTTGGTCGCGTTGTGCCGGTCCTCCAGGTTGTAGAGGATCTCGCCGATGCCGAACAGGCCCATGGCGATCGGCACGAAGTCGATGCCGTCGCTGAGCACCAGACTGTCGAACGTGAAGCGCTCGGCCCCGGTGAAGCCGTCCCGGCCGACCGTGGCGAGGAGCAGCCCGATGGCCGCGGCGATCACAGCCTTGAGCAGCCCGCCGCCGCCGACGGTGGCGACCAGCAGGATGCCCAGCATGGCCAGCACCGCGTACTCCGGTGGACCGAAGTCGAGGGCGAAGCCAGCCACGACCGGGGCCACGAAGGTCAGGGCGATGATGGCGATGGTGCCACCGATGAAGGAGCCGATGGCGGCGATGCCGAGGGCGGCGCCGGCTCGACCCTTGCGGGCCAAGGCGTAGCCGTCGAACACGGTCACCACCGACGACGCCTCGCCGGGTAGCCGCAGCAGCACCGAGGTGATGGTGCCCCCGTACTGGGCACCGTAGAAGATGCCGGCCAGCATGATGATCGCGGTCACCGGCTCGACGTTGAAGGTCAAGGGCAGCAGGATCGCCACGGTCGCCGCCGGGCCGAGCCCGGGCAGCACCCCGACGAGCATGCCGACCACCACCCCGAGTAGGCAGTAGAGCAGGTTCTCGGGCTGGAGGACGACCGCGAATCCTTCGAGAACGGGAGCGAAGTCCACGTCGACTCCTAGAAGAGGTGGGGGATCGAGGTACCGAGCGCGATCACGAAGATCAGGTAGAAGGCGGCCACGATCGCCAGGCTGGCGATGATCGAGGTCCGCCAGCTCTCCCGCCCCAGCACCTTGAGCCAGGCGAAGGCCAGCAGCACCCCGGGGATCTCGAAGCCGATCATGGGAATGAGCAGACCGAAGCCGACCATGGTGGCCAGTCCCAGTAGCACTGCCCAGCTGGCGGAGGAGAACTGCTCCGCGTCCGACATCCTGCGGGCCGACACGGCGAGCGCCACACCGAGGACGATCAGCAGCAGGCTGACGAGAAACGGCCACGTTCCCGCTCCGGGGCTGGCGGCGGCACCGGTGCCCATGCGCAGCGACTGGATCGCGCCGAAGACGCCCAGCGCGATCACCACCACCGCCGCGGCGAGGTTGCTCAGCGGCCCGGCCGCCGGCGGCTTGTCCGCCTCCCACTCGGCCGCGAGCTCCTCAGCGGTGCCGGGCTCTCCGGCGAGGGACGGGAGGCCCGCCCCGGGATCGCCGGAGCGGTCCCGAGACGGCTCGGTCACTGTTCGCCGCCGAGGTCGATCTGGTACTTCTCGGTCAGCTCCTTGTAGGTTGTGGCTGCCGCCGTCCACTCGGTCTTGACCTCCTCGCCGGAGATCTCGTGCGGCGTCAGCAGGGCCTTGGTGTTGAAGTCCTTGTACGCCTGGGTGGCGAAGGCCGCGGTGTAGGCCTCCTTGAGCTTGGTCTGGATGTCCGCCGGCGTACCCTTCGGCGCGGCGATCGCCCGCTGCTGCTGGACCTGCACCTCGTAGCCGGCTTCGGTCGCGGTGGGAACGCTGTTGAGGTACTGGTTGCGCTCTTTGGCGAAGGTGACGATCGGGGTGACCTTGCCGGCTTCGATCTGCGGCATGGCCTCGCCGAGCTGGATGCTGGCCACATCCGCTTGGTTGCCGAGCACGGCGGTCAGGGCTGGAGCGCCGCCGTCGAACGGAACGGCTTTGCCCGGGATGTCGGCCAGCTTGAACAGCAGCTCGCTGGACAGCTGGCTGCCGGTGCCGACGCCCGTGGTGGCGAAGCTGAGCGTCTTGCCGGCGTTCTTCAGGTCGTCGACGGTCTTCAGGCCGCTCTCGGCGTTGGACACGAGCACGTAGTCATCGGCGGAGATGCCGGTGATGACCTCGTAGTCGTTGATGTCGACGGCCTGGTCGGCTGGGACGGCCAGCGGGGTGATGGCGACCAGCGACAGGTTGATGACCATCAGCTCTTGGCCGTTGGGGGCCTTGGTGGCCAGCTCCTTGGCGGCCAGAGCACCGTTGGCGCCTGGCCGGTTGACGACCGGGACCGGGACGCCGAGCGTCTCCGAGACCGGCTCGGCGAGCGCGCGCCCGATGAGGTCGGTGCTGCCACCGGGATCCTGTCCGATGGTCAGAGTGACGGGGCCGTCCGGGAAGGCGGCTGCCGCCTCGCCCGAGCTCTGCTCGCCGAGGTTCCCGCCGCAGGCGGAGAACAGCGCGAGACTCAGGGCGGCGGCCGGAGCGGCCCAGAGGACCTTGCGGCGGGTCAACGACATCGTTGTGCTCCTTCGGTTCTCGGGAGTCGCAACTCCCTCGGGTGTCGGGTCGATCCGAGGCGAAGCTGGACACTGGAGCGCGGGACCGACAACTCGACACTAAGGAAGCAACGTCATGCCTGTCCAAGTGCATTTTGACATTGATTGATACCGTACGAGCATCATGTACACCCTGGACCAGGTGCGATGCTTCGTGGCCGTGGCCGAGGAGCTGCATTTCGGCCGGGCAGCCGAGCGGCTGCGGATGACCCAGCCGCCGCTGAGCCGGCAGATCCAGAAGCTGGAGCGAGCGGTGGGCGCCCAGCTGCTGGAGCGGGACAATCGCAACGTCGAGCTGACCGCGGCCGGATCGGCCTTCCTGGCCGAAGCGCGCCGGATGCTCGGGCTGGCCGACAGCGCCGGTGAGCAGGCCCGACGGATCCAGGCAGGTTCGGCCGGCACCGTGCGGATCGGTTTCACCGCTACCGCGGCCTTCGGGGTGCTGGCCCCGCTGCTGAATGTCGTCGGCGATGCTCATCCAGACATCGATCTCGACCTGTACGAGATGGTCACCAAGGAGCAGATCGCCGGACTGCTGAGAGGGGAGCTGGATCTCGGGCTGGCCCGGCCTCCGTTCGACACCACCACCTTCGCGTCCCGGTTGCTGCACCGGGAGGCGTTGCTGCTGGCAGCTCCTGCCGGGCATCCGCTCGCGCGGCTGCAGCGTCCGGTCGTCCCGGACGATCTGGCGAACGTGCCGCTGATCATGCACACCCCCACCGAGGCCCGCTACTTCTACGACCTGGTCGTTCGGCTCATCCCGATCACCGACCAGCACGTGGTCCACTCGGTCAGCCAGGTGCTGACCATGCTGTGGCTGGTGGCGGCTGGACGCGGTGTCGCCTTCGTGCCGGCCTCGGCCACCCGGCTGAAAATCGACGGGCTCAGCTATCTGCCGATCGAAGGATTGCCGACCGAGCCGGTGGAGCTGCACCTGCTGTGGCTCCGCGATGCTCGCAACCCTGCCCTGCACACTGTGCTCGAGGGTCTCCAGCGAGAGCTGGGCCGACCTGCGGCGGTCGGCTGACTCGTGGCAGGGTTGACCGCATGCACACCTCGTGGGGTCTGACCATCGACTGCGCGGATCCGTCGAAGCTGGCCGCGTTCTGGGCGGATGCCCTGGGATACGAGGAGGCCGAGCCGCCGGACGGGTACGAGTCCTGGAACGCCTGGTTCAAGGACAGCGGTGTGCCCAAGAAGGAGTGGAACGACGTGGCCTACCTGGCCGACCCGGCCGGTCAGGGGCCGACGCTCTCGTTCCTGAAGGTTCCGGAGGCGAAGGCGTCGAAGAACCGTGTGCACCTGGATCTCAAGGTCGGTGGTGGCCGGCACCAGCCCGCCAAGAAGCGTCGCTCCCGGATCGAGAAGGCGGTCGGCCGGCTGACCGCCGCGGGAGCGAGGGTGCAGCGCGAGGTGGACCAGGACGGCAACCTCGACCACGTGATCATGACCGATCCAGAAGGCAACGAGTTCTGCGTGGTCTGATCAGTGCCGTAGCTGCTCGGGGTAGACGACGTCGATCTCGGAGATCGACTGCGGAAAGTCCTTGCGGTTGTTCGTGAGGAACTGGTCGGCACCAGCCTCGATCGCGGTCGCGAGATGGACGGCGTCGGCTGCGCGGAGGCCGTGATCGATCGCCAGGGCGAGCGCGAGCCGCGCGGTCCCCTCATCAAGCGGGTGCAGGTCGAGCCGAGCGAGGAGACCCACCAGGCTCAGCACCTCGTCGGAATCAGGGTTCTCGCGCATCGGCCTGGCGAGCACCTCGGTGAGCAACAGCACCGAGCCGACGCCGACGACAGCAGTTTCAGCCTCGGTGAACAGCGGTGCCACATGGGCACCGACAGGATGCCCCTCAGCGGCCGCATAGATCAGCACGTCTGCGTCAAAAGCAGTGACCGCGCTCATCGAGCCTGTCGAGCGGTGTTGACGGCCTCGACGAGCGCGTCGGCGCGTTCGGTGCTCATCGCGGCAGGAGGCAGGGGGTCGTTGCGGGCTCGCTCGATCAAGGTGGCGATGCGATCTGCCTGGTCCCATGCCGCCGGCGCCCTGCGGGTGGCGAGTGCGGTGGGGCTCACCAGCACAGCGACGACCCGGCCGTGTCGGGTGATCGCGATCTCCTCGCCGGCCTCGACCCGATCGAGCTGAGCGGGAAGCGATTGTCGAGCGGTAGTGGCGCTGATCGTGGCCATGTACGTGAGTGTACGCTCGCGTACACAACGCACGGAATCACCCGTGTGCACTGCTCAGCAGCCGTCGAGCCTGGTCCAGGCCGAATGGGTCGTCGGTGAACTCCCGTACGCGTGCCGCGGCCCGCTCCCTGGCCTGTCTTCCCCCGGCGGCCAGCCACTGGCGGGCGCCGAGCTCGACCAGGTGGTGCAGGACGGCGATCGGCATCGTGAAATCAGCGAGACCGGTGATCCGGGCCGGACCGCCCGCGTCGGCGTACGCGGTGTAGAGATCTCGAGCACGCGACGCGGTGGTGCCGAACTCGGTCAGCACCATGGCCAGCTCGCCCGCTGCCGAAGCCGGTCCACAGTTGTCCCAGTCGATCACCATCGGCCGGCCGTCCTCATCCGCGCGTACGTTGTCGGCCCACAGGTCGCGGTGGCAGATGATCACGTCCTTCGGCGGAACCAAGATCGACTCGCTCTCCGTCAGCGACTCGACCAGGGCCGCGAGCTCCGCAGCGAACGGCGCACCGGCCAGCCGCAGCTCGGCGACCAGCTCGACCCAGCGATCGCGGCCGACCGGTTCGACGTACCAGGCGTCGACCTCGGCCGCCGACGACCCGCCGGCGCGGTGCAGGGCGGCGAGCATCCGCCCGAGTGCCACAGCGTCGATGCCACGATCGGGACCGGCGATGGACACCCAGGCGTACAGCCGCAGCGTCTCTCCGTCGGCGTACACAGCGGGCTTGCCATCGACGGTCAGCAGCTGTCGCGGTGCTCGTACGCCATGCCCCTCGGCTCGTCGCTGCAAGCCGTACGCTGCCCGTACCTGATCATCATCGAGCGGTACCAGCGCCTCCTTGGCCGCATAGGTGCCGCCATCGCAGGTCAGACGCCAGACCTGACCCTGGAACCCGCGATCGACCGGACCCTCCAAGGTCGCCGGTCCGGCGAGACCGAACCGATCGGCCAACCACTCCGCGGATCTCACGTCGATCGTGAGTCGGGAACCGCCGGCAGGGACGACTCATCGGGCCGTTCGGAGCTCACGACGGGCTGGTGCCCGCGACGGTAGACCAGCAGCGTCCGCCGGAAGCTGATCACCACCACGCCGTCGGAGTTGAACCCCTCGGTGCCCACCGTCAGCACCCCGACCGCCGGCCGGGACGCCGACTCGCGGACCGACAGCACCTTCGACCGCGAGTGGATGGTGTCGCCCTCGAACACGGGCGCAGGGGTGCGGACCTCGTCCCAGCCGAGGTTGGCGAACACGTTCATCGACAGGTCGACCGTCGACTGACCGGTGACCAGGGCGAGGGTGAAGGTGGAGTTCACCAGCGGTCGACCGAACTCGGTCCCGGCACTGTAGTGGGCGTCCAGGTGGATCTTCGCCACGTTCTGCGTCATCAGCGTGAACAGCTGGTTGTCAGCCTGGGTGACCGTCTTCCCGAACGGGTGGTAGATCACCTCACCCACCTGGAAGTCCTCCCACACCCGCCCGGTCCACTCGCTCACGTGCTCGCTCACTCCCCGACTATCCCAACTCCGCGAGGGTTTGAACACGCGCGGAGTGGGCTGGGTGCGACTGCGCGAGGGTTTGAACACGCGCGGAGTGGGATCTCACGTGTCGGCGGTGAGCAGGGCCCAGAGCTCGGCCTTGGCTTCGAAGGTATCGAGATCCAGCCGGAGCAGCGTCCCGGCCCGCTGCACCTGCGCCTTCACGGTGTGCCGGTGCATGCCCAGTTCGCGGGCCGCCGGGTCCCAGGCCGCGTTGTGCCGCAGCCAGGTCTCCAGCACCCGCCGCAGATCCGCACCGTCCGGCGCGGCCGACAGCGGTGCGAGCCGCTGACGCGCCAGGGTCTCGACGTCGTCGCGGGACAGCAGCCCGAGGATGGCGCTGGTCTCCAGCTCGACCACTCGGGCGTCGTCGGGCGCACCGTGCAGTGCCTCTCGGCTCTCGTGCAGTGCCGCCGCCAGGTCGGGCCATCCGATCGGCCGCGACATCACCACCGGGGTCTGCCTAACGCTGATCACCTCGGCGGCTGCGTCGGCGAGCGAAGCCTCGACGACTGCGACGAACCGTCCCTGCCAGCGGGTGGCCAGGACGGGCTGCTGGGCACGCGCCGTCCGGACGGCCAGGGCGTGCTCGAGCTCACCGACGTCGGTGTCGTTGCGCAGCGGGGTGAGCAGCAGCCGCAGCGGTGCCTCCGGGAGCTGACGGCCCGCCGCCACCAGCACGTCCCGGGCCGCGCTCACGTGGCCGGCCAGAGCGAGGTGGAACAGCTGCGCGTTCAGCGCGAGGGTCGACTCCTCTCGCTGGGCGGCGTCCTCGACCGCGAACTCGGCCAAGGCCACCGCGCTGGTGATCACGGCCGTGGCTGCGGTGTCAGGTCGCGCGGCCAGGGTCACCGCCAGCACTCCGCGGAGCTCGTCACGACGGCCCAGGGTCTGCATCGTCACGGTTCGTCCGGGCTGGTCAGGTCGATCCTTCAGGTCCAACGCCGATCCTGAGCGCAGTCGACGGTGCAGCAGCCGCCGCGCCTCGGTCTGCACCGCCTCCGTCTCCGACTCGCTGAGACGCAGCCCGCCGTGCTCCGACAGCACCTCTCCCCGCGCGTCGACGAGCAGCACGTCCGCGGCCAGCCGCCGGCTCAGCTCTTCCAGCACCCCGGCGATCCGCTCAGCCGACAGGGCCGCCAACGACAGCGCTCGCTGGGCATCCAGGGCCCACAGGTCGCGCGCGTGCTCCTGCTCCGCCTGGACGTCGGCGATCCGCCGGGTGACGGCGATGAAGGGGGTGCGGTACGGCACCTCAAGCAGCGGTAGACCCAGCCGGTCGCAGGCGGCGACCAGCGGCTCCGGGGTGACACGGACGACCTCGGTGCCGAAGCCGAGAGCGGCGACGCCGACCTCGACGAGACGGGCTACGTAGTCCTCGTACCGGCTCCGCGCGGCGTCGGGCTCGAACTGGGTGCCCGTGGTCAGCAGCAGGTTGTCGACCTCCAGGAACGGCGTCGGGTCCCCCAGATCGGAGCTGTGCACCCAGCCGATGTCGACGTCATCGCGACCCACGACCAGCCGCAGCCCGAGCATCCGGTCGGCGAGCATGCTCGCGAGACTGATGGACACTCGGCCACCCTAGCGTGCCAGTTCGGCACTGGGGTGACCAGAGTGGCAATGGCGTCCGGGCATACCGTCGCACCGGAAGGTCTAGTGAAGGAGCAACCATGACTGTCGTCCCCGATGTCCGCACCGGCGGCCCCGCCCTCCCGCAGGAGCGCCGCCTGGTCACCGCCCTGCCCGGGCCGAGAACTCTCGAGCTCCAGGCCCGCAAGTCCGCCGCAGTCGCCGTGGGCGTCGGCGTCACCATGCCGGTCTACGCCGCCGCCGCAGGTGGCGGCGTCGTGGTCGACGTCGACGGCAACTCCCTGATCGATCTGGGCTCCGGCATCGCCGTCACCACCGTCGGCAACGCCGACCCCGCGGTGGCCGCGGCCGTCGCCGACCAGGTCACCCGGTTCACCCACACCTGCTTCATGATCACCGGGTACGAGGCGTACGTGGAAGTGGCCGAGCGACTCAACCGGCTCACGCCCGGCGACCACGCCAAGCGCACCGCGCTCTTCAACTCCGGCGCCGAGGCGGTGGAGAACGCGATCAAGATCGCCCGGCTGGCCACCAAGAAGCAGGCCGTCGTGGCGTTCGACCACGCGTACCACGGCCGGACCAACCTGACCATGGGCCTGACTGCGAAGTCGATGCCGTACAAGAGCGGCTTCGGCCCGTTCGCCGGCGAGATCTACCGCGCGCCGATGTCCTATCCCTACCGTGACGGGCTCTCCGGCACCGACGCAGCCAAGGCCGCCCTGCTGCAGATCGAGAAGCAGGTCGGCGCCGACAACCTGGCCGCGATCATCATCGAGCCGATCCAGGGCGAGGGCGGTTTCATCGTCCCGGCGCCGGGATTCCTGTCCGAGATCGTCGCGTGGGCCAAGGCCAACGACGTGGTGTTCATCGCCGACGAGATCCAGACCGGTTTCGCCCGCACCGGGGCGATGTTCGCCTGCGAGCACGACGGCGTGGTGCCCGATCTGATCACCACGGCCAAGGGCATCGCCGGCGGCCTGCCGCTGTCGGCGGTCACCGGCCGGGCCGAGATCATGGACGCCACCCACGTCGGCGGTCTGGGTGGCACCTACGGCGGCAACCCGGTGGCCTGCGCCGCCGCTCTCGCTGCGCTGGACGCCTTCGAGCACGGCGGCTTGATCGAGCGCGCCCAGCAGATCGAGAGCATCGCGGTCGATCGGCTGACCAAGGCCAAGGCCGACGACCCGCGGATCGGGGACGTCCGTGGCCGCGGCGCCATGATCGCGATCGAGATCGTCGACCCCACCACCGGCGCGCCCGACGCCCAGCTCACCGCGGCGGTGGCCAAGGCCGCCCACGCGCAGGGTGTGATCGTGCTGACCTGCGGAACGTACGGCAACGTGATCCGGCTGCTGCCGCCGCTGTCCATCCCCGACCACCTGCTGACCGAGGGCCTGGACGTGCTGCTGGCCGCCCTCGCGAGGAACTGATGCTCGCCGATCTGCCCGACCTGCCGACCGGGCTGCTGATCGACGGCGAGTGGACCACCGCGGCCGACGGGCGGACCGTTGCCGTGATCGACCCGGCGACCGGCGAGGAGCTCACCAGCATCGCCGACGCCGCACCGGCCGACGCCGTCGCCGCACTCGGCGCTGCGTCAGCCGCGGCCCCTGCCTGGGCGGCGACCCCGCCCCGGCAGCGGGCCGAGATCCTGCGCCAGGCCTTCGACGAGGTGACCCGGCGCAAGGATGAGTTCGCCAGGCTGATGACGCTGGAGATGGGCAAGCCGCTGGCCGAGGCGTACGGCGAGGTGACCTACGGCTCGGAGTTCCTGCGCTGGTTCAGTGAGGAAGCCGTCCGGATCGGCGGCCGCTATGGTCTCAACCCGGAGGGCACCGGTCAGATGGTGGTGTCCCAGCGGCCGGTCGGTCCGGCGTACCTGATCACGCCCTGGAACTTCCCGCTGGCGATGGCCACCCGCAAGATCGCTCCGGCGCTGGCCGCTGGCTGCCCGGTGATCATCAAGCCGGCCGCCAACACCCCGCTCACCACGCTGCTGTTCGCCCAGCTGCTGGTCGAGGTCGGCGTCCCGGCGGGTGTGGTCAACGTGATCGCCTCCACCCGGCCGGCCGAGATCACCGAGCCGCTGCTGGCCGACCCGCGACTGCGGAAGCTGTCCTTCACGGGCTCGACCGCGGTCGGCGTCCGGTTGCTGGAGCAGGCCGCCCGGAACGTGCTGCGGACCTCGATGGAGCTGGGCGGCAACGCCCCGTTCCTGATCTTCGACGACGCGGACCTGGACGCCGCTGTCGACGGAGCGATGACTGCCAAGTTCCGCAACATCGGGCAGGCGTGCACCGCCGCCAACCGGTTCATCGTGCACGCACAGGTGGTCGACGAGTTCGTCGCCCGTGTCACGGCGCGGGTCAAGGCGATGAAGGTCGGCTCGGGTTTGGAGGACGGGGTGAACATCGGCCCGCTGATCGACGCCAAGGCCGTCGACAGCACCGACACCCTGGTCACCAACGCTGTCGACCTCGGCGCCAGCGTCACGGTCGGCGGCCGCCGGATCGAGCGTCCCGGCTACTTCTATGCGCCCACGGTGCTGCGCGATGTGCAGCCAGGCTCCCGGCTGCTGGCCGAGGAGATCTTCGGGCCTGTCCTCGGCGTCATCACCTTCGAGACCGAGGACGAGGCCGTGGCCATGGCGAACGACACCGAGTACGGCCTGGTGTCCTACGCCTACACCCGTGATCTCGGTCGGGCAC
Source organism: Microlunatus sp. (assembly GCA_035630075.1). Taxonomy (GTDB): domain Bacteria; phylum Actinomycetota; class Actinomycetes; order Propionibacteriales; family Propionibacteriaceae; genus Microlunatus. The sequence goes on along the minus strand of DASQLI010000052.1, from coordinate 39,685 downwards.
ACCGACTGATCGACTCCCTGGAGACCGGCATGATGGGTCTCAACACCGGCCTGGTCTCCAACGCTGCCGCGCCGTTCGGTGGGGTGAAGGCGTCCGGTCTGGGCCGCGAGGGTGCTGCGGAGGGCATCGCGGAGTATCTGGAGACCAAGTACACCTTGATCCCGACCGCCTGATCTGGCCCTTCGACAGGCTCAGGGCGCGTGGGGCCCTTCGACAGGCTCAGGTGCCGAGCTACTTGATCGTGCTGTTGGCCGGGTTCTGCGGTGCGGACGGGTTGGCCTCACGCAGGGGCACACCGGAGTACTGGTCGCGGATCGCGGTGATCAGGTGCTTGGCCCGGATGGTCAGCGAGAACGGGTTGTCGCCGATCGAGTGCTGCATCCGCCCCTTGGCGACGAGAACGCCCAGGTCGGCGCCCTTCCAGCGGTAGTCACCGGTTCCGTAGATGCGCAGGAAGAACGCCTCCTGCTCGTTCTGCAGCTGGTGCCAGTCCAAGGCGGCGCGCCTGAACACGAGCGAGCCCGATCGGTCGATCGTGTACTGACCGGTCGGGGCCGCACTGGTGATCAGCTCGACCACCGGGGACGTCTCCTTCACGACCATGGTGCTCCACAGGTCGTCGGACGCCAGCTCTCGCCACCGCTCGTTGATCTCGTCCACGTCGAGCTGGAAGTCGACGCCGGAGTACTCCAGCAGATGGAAGCAGAACAGCGGCACGTCGGCGTACGCGCCCGCGGTCACGTTGGTGATCGCCGAGGCTCCGCTGATCCGCGGGTTCAGCTCCCCCAGGTAGCACTCGTTGTCCTCGATGTCGACCAGCACATCGACCTCGAAGAACCCGCGATAGCCCTCCTGACCGAGCCGGTCGCCGAGCCGGCGGACCAGGTCGGCGGCACGGCGCCGCAGGTCGTCGTCGAGCACGCTGGGGAACATCTCGTTGCCGCACCAGCCTCCCCGGTACGGGGTCAGCTCCGAGTGCCCGGTCAGCTCGGTCATGAACGGCCCGACGATGGTGCCGTTGCGGGTCAGCACCGCCTCCACGGCGATGGGGCGGTTGTTGATCCGCTTCATCACCTTGACCTCTTGGCCGACGATGTCCTTGGCGTTCTTCTTCCAGCCCGACTCGTCGTCGATGAAGAAGGTCGTCTTCCCGGAGTCGCCGTACGCGGTCTGCACGACCAGGTCGGTGCCCAGTCCGGCCTCGGTCGCCTGCCGCGCCAGGTCTTCGTAGTTCGCCACGGTGACGAGGATGTTGGGCACGCTCGGAGCACCGACATCGTTGCCCAGCCTGGTCGTGACCAGCTTGGAGTCCAGGTGCTCACGCAGCTCGGCCGACGGCAGGATCAGGTCGTAGCCCAGCTCCTCGCAGATCCGCTCGGTCTCCTCGTCGAAGAACACCATCGCGATCTTGGGCCGCACCCCACGGGTACGGCGGCTGTCGATGAACGCCAGCACCTCGGGGTTGGTCAGCAGCCAGTTGTTGATCTCCTCGCCCGACTCGAACTCGATGTAGGGCTTGCGTTTGGGGGTGAACACCCGCGGGTGGGCGCCGTCCCAGCCGTCGTAGTAGGTGACGTAGGTGAAGTTGCGCACCCAGCGGTCCAGCCCGAGCAGGTTGTAGGGGGTCGCGCCGACGAAGTAGATCGGCACCTCGTTGGTACGGAAGTAGTGCCGCACCTCCGAGATGTTGCGCAGCGGACGTTGCGGCCCTCCGCTGCTGGACGGGCCGTACGCCGCGTCGTTGGTGAGCACGACCTCGTCGCCGGCGGTCTCGATCTCGGGGTCACTCATGGGTGTGCACGTCCTTGTCGTCGTCGTCGCCGTCGTGGTGGCCGAGGTGGGTGGGATGGTGGTGGCCGTGGATCTCGCCCTGCGGGATCGGCGCATTGCGTTCGCTCAGCAATGGCAGCGACGGGTCCCAGCGGGTGCCCTCCCGCTCGTCCCGCCGCTTTCGGGCGATGGCCGACAGCGCCTCGAGGACGACCCGGTTGGCCAGGGCGGCGGTGATGTCGGCGTGGTCGTAGGGCGGTGAGACCTCGACGACGTCCATCCCGACCACCGGCAGCTCCAGACAGATCCGTCGCACCGCGTCCAGCAGCTGGCGTGCCGACAGCCCGCCCGGCTCCGGGGTGCCGGTGCCGGGAGCGTGGCCCGGGTCGCAGACGTCGATGTCGACGGAGAGGAAGACGCCTTCGCACTCGTCCGTGGCGATCGCGAACGCCTCGGTCAGACACTCGGTGAGTCCGCGGTGCACGACCTCGGTCATCTCGTAGCTGCGCATGTTCTGCGCGGCCATCCAGTCCAGCGTCTCCGGTGGTGGCCAGTAGCCGCGCAGCCCGATCTGCAGGAACCGATCCCCACGGAGGGCACCGGATTCGATCAGTCGGCGCATCGGCTGGCCATGGCCCCACAGCGACCCGAACTCGATGTCCCCGGTGTCGGCGTGGGCGTCGAAGTGGATCATCGAGACCCGACCCTGACCCAGCACGTTGGCGCAACCCTTGGCGTCGGGGAAGGCGATGGAGTGGTCACCGCCGAGGGAGATCGGGATGGCGCCGACCTCGACCACCTTCTGCACCGCGGCCTCCAGCGCCGGTAGTGCGACCTCGATGTCGCCGGAGTACATCTCGACGTCGCCGGCGTCGTAGACGTTCAGGTCGGTCAGTCCGTCGGTGCGCAACGCCAGCGACGGCCGCGATCCATCGTGCGGCAGGTAGTCGGTCATCCGGATGGCCTGGGGCCCGAACCGAGTCCCCGACCGGTACGAGGTGCCACCGTCGAACGGAGCACCCAAGATCACCACGTCGGCGTCGGCGTACGTCTCCCGGTCGTCGAGGTCGCACGGTCGGACGCCGAGAAAGGTGATGTCGGGACCGAATTGGGAGCCGTATCGGGTCACTCAGAACTCCAGGTGCTCGTGTTGCTTCATGTTGTGCGCAGCCTCGTGCCGCAGGGTCTCGCCGCGGAAGAACGCCGGCTCCTTGCCCCGCTGCCAGAGCATGAAGGCGATGCCGATAAGGATCAGGCCGAGGCCGAGGACCAGCACAAGGCCGATCCCGAAGACACTGGCGCCGCTGCCGTAGTCCGGGCTGGCGCTGTCCTTCAGGGTGATGATCAGGACGAAGAACAGACCGAGCCCGCCCAGCAACGGGAACACGAACTTGAAGACCGTGTTGAAGGCGTTGTCGAACAGGACTTGGCGGAAGAACCAGACGCAGCCGAAGGCGACCAGCCCGTAGTAGAAGCAGATCATGATGCCCAGCGACAGGATGGTGTCGGTCAGCACGCTCTCACTCAGGATGGTCATCGCGGTGTAGAAGACGGCAGCGGCGAGCCCGGCTGCGATGGTGGCCGTGCTCGGGGACTTGAACCTCGGGTGGATGTGGGCGAAGCGCTTCGGCATCGCGCCGTAGACGGCCATCGCCAGCAGGGTACGGGTGGTGGGCAGGAAGGTGGTGATCAGGCTGGCCGCCGACGACGCCAGCACGGCCAGGTAGAGAGCCAGACTCAAGGGGTAGCCCATGACCGGCTCGGCGAGATTGCCGAAGACGTTGTCAGACACCTCCTCGTTCTTCAGTCCGAGGCCGGTGTCGCCCATGCCGGCGAACATCTGCATGGCGATGGTGACCATCAGGTAGGTGATCAGGATGGAGATCACGCAGAGCAGCGCGGCCAGGCCAGGGCCGTGGTCGGAGTCCTTGGACTCCTCGTTCACGGTCAGGGCGGTGTCCCAGCCCCAGAACCCGAAGATCGACCCGGACAGCCCGACGATGAAGGCCGACAGGGTGAGGCCGGCAGGGGAGAACCAGGCCCAGCTGAAGTCGGCGCCGACTCCAGATGCCTCGTGCTTCACGAACGCCATGATCGCGAAGACGACCAGCACGATCATCTGGAAGGAGACCAGGGTGATCTGCACCTTCTCGGTGGCGTCGATGCCGCGGTAGGCGACGTAGGTGGCGATCGCCAGGAACGCCAGGCAGGTGATCACGTTGATCGGCTTGTTCTCCCACAGCGCGCTGACCGTCTCCGAGTCGATCACCGCACCGATGAACTGGTAGAGGAACTGCACCGCCACCCCCGCCAGGTTGGACAGCACGATGATCGTGGCGATCACCGCGGTCCAGCCGCCGAGCCAGCCCACGTACGGCCCGAACGCCTTGCTGGTCCAGGTGAAGGACGTGCCGCTGTCCGGCATGATCGTGTTGAACTCGCGGTACGCGTATGCCGCGAAGAACATCGGCAGGAACCCGGCGATGATCACCACCGGCGTCTGGGCGCCGACCGCCATCGCCAGGATGCCCACCGTCGCGGTGAGCACGTACGCCGGTGCCACCGAGGAGATCCCCAGCAGCGTTCCTCCGAACAGTCCGACGGCATCGCTCTTCAGACCCTTGTCCGCCATCTCTTACCCCTTCCCGCCGAGAGGGGCGTGCCGCCATCGCTGCCGGTCAGCCCAGGAAACGACTGTCAACCTTCGTAGCCGTGGTACTCCATGACGTGCTTGATCCGGGTGTAGTCCTCCATGCCGTACATCGACAGATCCTTGCCGTAGCCGGAGTGCTTGAACCCACCGTGCGGCATCTCGGCCTGCAGCGGGATGTGGCAGTTGATCCAGACGCAGCCGAAGTCGAGCCGAGCAGACATCCGTACCGCGGTGGTGGTGTTCTTCGTCCAGACCGACGAGGCGAGCGCGTACTCCGAGTCGTTGGCCTTGGCCACGGCATCGTCCTCGTCGGTGAACCTCTGCACCGTGATCACCGGCCCGAACACCTCGGTGCGGATCAGCTCGTCGGACTGCCGCAGGTCGGCCACCACGGTGGGCTGGAAGAAGTAGCCCGTGTCGCCGATCCGGTGGCCGCCGGCGACCACCCGGGCGTGGTCGGGAGCTCGCTCCACCAGGCCCGCGACGTGCTGGAGCTGGTTGGCGTTGTTGATCGGGCCGTACAGCAGGTCGTCGTCGTCGGGGTCGAACCCGGTCCTGGTGCTCTGCGCGGCCTTGGCTAGCTCGGCGACGAACTCGTCGTAGACGCCTTCCTGGCAGAGCACCCGGGTGGCGGCGGTGCAGTCCTGCCCGCCGTTGAAGAAGCCGCCGACCGAGATGCCCTCGACCGCGGCAGCCAGGTCCGCGTCGTCGAAGACGACCACCGGGGCTTTGCCACCCAGCTCCAGGTGCGCCACCTTGACGTCGGCAGCCGCCGCCGTCGCGACCGCGATGCCGGCCCGGGTCGAGCCGGTGATCGAGACCATCTGCGGGATCTTGTGCTTGGTCAGGGCGGCGCCCGTGTCGCGGTCGCCGCAGACCAGGTTGCACACGCCCTTGGGGAAGATGTCCTGCATTCTCTTGACCATCCACACCGACGAGGCGGGCGTGGTGTCCGAGGGCTTCAGCACCACGGTGTTGCCGGCCGCCAGGGCGGGCGCGAACTTCCAGACTGCCATCATCATCGGGTAGTTCCAGGGTGCGACCTGGGCGACCGGTCCGCGGGGTTCACGGCGGACGTAGGAGGTGAAGCCCTTCATGTACTCACCACCCGACTTGCCCTCCAGCACGCGGGCCGCGCCGGCGAAGAACCGGATCTGGTCGACCATCGGGGGAATCTCCTCCGACATGGTCAAGCCGAACGGCTTGCCGGTGTTCTCGCACTCGATCCGAGCCAGCTCGTCTGCATGGGACTCGATCACGTCGGCCAGCCGCAGCAGGTACTTCTGTCGCTCGCCGGGCGTCGACCAGCGGTACTTCTCGAAGGCGCGACCGGCCGCCTGGAACGCTGCGTCGACATCGCTCTCGCCCGAGTTGGGTGACGTCGCATAGACCTCGCCGGTCGACGGGTTGACGACGTCGAGCACGTCGCCGGAGTCGGCGGCGCGCTCCTCGCCGTCGATGATGTTGGTCAGGACCTGCTTCTCGGGCATGGCGATTCCTAGTGGTGATGACCACCTTCGTGGTGGTCGGAGTCCGGACGGCAGTGGGCGCTGGTGCTGCTGGGGGCGTCCATCGACGGGTTGGCGTCGAAGAAGCCGAACGGCTTGAGCCAGAAGGAGATGGTGTCGGCCGGCATGATCGGCCAGTCCTCCACCCTGGTGATGTGGTGGATGCCGAAGACGTACCAGAGCACCACGTCGGTGTTCACCAGCGAGGCATTGTCCTCGACCCAGCGCCGGATGCCCTGGGCGTGCGGCTCAGCGCCGGCCGTCAGATCGGACTCCGACTGGGTGGGGTAGTCGCCGGCCGGCCAACGCTCCCGATCGTTCTGGGCGGTCACCCACAGGGTGTGGCCGATCACCGAGGCGCGCTCGTAGACCGGTGACGACTTGTCGATCATGGCCGGGAACGCGGCCCCGGGGACGATCTTGTACGCCGTGTTGGTGCCGTGCCGGTTCTTCTTGGTGGGGTTGAGCACCTTCCAGGCCCGCTGGGTCTCCCAGCTGTAGTCGCGCCCCGACTGGCTCTCGGACTCGATCGTGGTCGCCTTGGTGACCAGGTTCAGCCCGTACGGGTTGGACTCGCTGATCGGCTCCGCCATCGAGTCGACCTCGACGACGGTGTTGTCCTCCCCGTCGATGTCCAGGTCGAGCTTGGCGACCAGGAAGTGCTGGTGGAACGGCGCGTACGTCCGCGCATCGACCGTGGTGCCGTATGGAGAGGAGTCGCCCTCGTTCAGCATCGGCGTGGTGACCATCAGGCCGGTGGCCCGCACCTCGCACTCGATGTTGCCGTCGGCGTAGAAGCGCCAGTAGATCAGGTACTCGTAGTTGGCCACCGTGGCGTGGGCGGAGACGACCATCCGTCGCATCCGACGCACCTGGGCCCCGGTGTCGGCGTCCACGTGCTTCCACAGCACGGCGTTGTCCTCCTCATGGAGGCAGATCGCCTGCTTGATCACCTGCGGCTCACCGGCCGAGTCCGGCACGACGGCGTCGGCGTAGACGATCTCTCCGAGGCAGTCGCAGCCCAGCTCCAACGAGGTGGTCATGTAGCCCAGACCCCACTCGCCGATGTCGAACGCGGTCCGGCGGTAGTGGTCGTACCCTGCGTCACGATAGGGAACAACCATCTCCGCGAACGACATCCGGTAGGCGACGTCGCGCTGGTTTCCGTGATCATCGAAGGAAACCTGGTAGATGACCGGGCCCTCGCGGTAGTTGAACCCGAGCCGCATCGTCCAGTTCTGCCAGCGCAGCTCGTTGCCGTCCAGGGAGAACGACACCCCGTCCGGCTGGATGATCTCCAACGGCTCGAGGTCGGTGCGTTCGGGAACTCCGGTGATCGCGGGGTCGTACTCCGCCTGCACCTGCGGCAGCCCGACGTCGTGGTGGTCCTCGATCTCGAGCACCTCGTTGGTGTTCATGTCGACGATGATCTTGAGACCCGAGACCGGGTGCGCGTACGGGTTGCCGCCCGGCACCGCCCGCACCCAGATGTCGCACCAACCGAGCCGGCGATCACGCCACTGCTCCGGCATCACCTGCTTGCCGTAGGTCCAGACGTCGAACAGGACCAGCGAGAGGTCGGTGATCCCGCGAGCGGCGAGCGCCTCCCGTACCCCGTCGTGATCGTGCAGGGCGTGGTCGATGTCGTGGTACTCGTCGACGGTGAAGTTGGCGCAGACGTCGGGGACGTGGGTCCAGGAGACGACCTCGTCAGCCTCCAGGTCGACCACGGCCTCGTAGACCTCGTTGCTCGCCTTCTCCCACAGCACCGACAAGGAGCGACGAGGAATCGGGTCACCGCTGCGCCACGCCTTGACGTCGGCCTTGGGTGGCTCGGCGAGCTCGATCGACGCGAACCGCCAGGCCTGTGACACGCCCTTGTCCCGACGAAGAACGGCCGCCGTGGAACGGAACTCGTCCTCCGAGAGCGGATCGAGCGGGTGGGCCGACATGTACGAGTGCCTCCTCAGCCGATGCGAATGGGCCTCATGGTGTCAACGAGGCTGCTGGGCGTCAATGGCTGAGGCCGTCGGGACCGCGCGCCACCCAGTGCCTGACGTCGTGTCAGCTGCCGCTCACGTTCGCGCTGATCGCGTCGAAGGCCGCGATGGTCGAGAACAGCTTCCAGGCATGTTGGGGAGTGGGCCAGCTGGACAGCTTGGCTGCCACCACCCCGGCCTTCCGGTTCACGTAGATCATCTGCCCGTGGATGCCCAGGCAGAGCAGCACCGGCCGTTGCGCATCCGGGATCCAGAACTGGTTGCGGTAGAAGCCGCCGGGCATCCGGTTGTCCCCCGGGGAGTCGGCGAACGCCTGGACCGAGTCGTACCCGCCGATCAAGGTGTCGTCGATCCACCACTGCGGGACGACCTGCGCGCCGGTCAGGGACGTACCGTTGCGCAAGATCATCATCCCGAACCGGGCGAGATCACCGAGAGCGGCGGACATGCCGCCGTCGAACATGGCGCTGCCCTCGGCGTCTATCCCGATGTTGGCATCGAACTCGGCGCCGATCCTGGACCAGACGAGCTCGCCGGCCACCTCGGCGAAGCGGCGACCGGTGGCGGCTTCGATCACCCAGCCCAGCACGTCGGTCTCGCAGCTGCGGTAGTCGAACGCACCTCCGTGCGGACGCTCCTGCCGGAGACCGAGCAGGAACCCGCGCAGCGTGGTGGGCACGTCGGGTGATCGCCGTGGCGCCCAGCCGAACGACTGCTCCAGCACTCGCACCTCGGCCATCGGGTCGAGGTAGTCCTCCGAGAAGTGGATTCCCGACCGCATGTCCAGCAGGTTCCGGATGGTGGCTCCCGCGTACCCGGACTCGTACAGCTCGGGGACGTAGTGGGTGACCGGAGCCTCGGTCGCGATGACTCCCTCGGCCACGAGTGCGCCGGTGGTGATGCCCACCACCGACTTGGAGACCGACATCATCAGGTGCAGGGAGGCCGGAGCCATCCCGTCCGGATAGCGCTCGACCAGCACCTGGGCGCCCCAGCTCGGATGGTCGTGGATGACCATCCAGCCGTCGGTGTCCGTGCTCGCCATCACGGCGTGCACCGAGAGCGTGTCGCCGTCCGGTGTATGCACCGGCAGTGCATCCGGCTCATAGCCGATCTGGGGCAGTGCGGCGGCGTGGCCGGCCCCACGGCTGATCGCGACGGTCGGAAAGATCTCGGCCATGTGCTGGAAGGTCCAGTTCAGCTGGCCCTCGGACTGCCAGTTGTCCAGCGTGACCGGGAACGGCGGTCGCGCGGACCCTGACCCGATCATCGCTCTCCTCCTGGGCACCTGGCGCTCACGAGGCGTGAGGTTACCTGTGTTCTTGTCACAGCCATGGGCCACCATGGCCAGATGGACCTCACGCGCGAACAGGTGATCGGTCACCGGATCGCCGCCCAGCAGCTGGACCGCGAGCCCTCGGCCCGACGGGCCGTGACCGATGCGGCGATCCTCGATCTCGGGGTGCAGGACTCGGGACGGGACGGTGCCAGCTGGGCGCTGACCAATCGCGGGGTGGCGCTCGCAGGACCTGAGGCGCTGGCCGAGGCCGACGAGCTGACGCTGGTGTGGAGTCTCCGCGTCTCGCCGCACTTCTATCGACGGGCCGAGGTCGTCGAGGTGATGACCGCCGTCTCACCGTTCGACGACGCCGACGCGGCCAAGCGGTTGGTCGGCGCGGCCAAGCCGATGGCGACGGCCGGCGTGGCTGTCGGCGACGCGATCGCCGAGGTCGCCCGGACGATGCGCGCGGCTGTCTCGGAACCCACGGTCAAGGGCGAGGTGTCCACCCGGGTGACCCAGGAGCTGCCCGGTGACTATGCGATCCACTGTCGACCCTGCAACGCCGACCACGTTCCCGAGTCGCTGTTCAGGATGGCGGCTCTGTTCGGTGGCCTGGAGCTCGCGCCGGCGACATCACCGCCGGTGCTGCGCCGGATCCCGGGCTGGCCACGTCGCCCGGCCGGGGTCGCGGCGGAGCCGGACCGGGCGCCGGAGCACCTGCAACCGATCCGGGGCTATTTGCGGCTGCTGGGCCCGGCCACTCCGGCGGAAGTGGCGGGGTTCCTGGACACCACCGCCGGTGTGGTCACAGAGCACTGGCCCCAGGACGCGGTGGAGGTCAGCGTCGGCGGGAAGAAGAAGTGGATGCTGGGTGAGCTGACCGAACCGGATCGGGTGGTCCGGCTGCTCGGACCCTACGATCTGCTGGTGCAGGGGTCGGACCGTGAGCTGCTCGTTCCGGAGGCCACGCACCGCAAGGCTCTGTGGCCCACGCTGGGCCGTCCCGGCCCGCTGCTGGCTGACGGCGAGATCGTCGGCCACTGGCGTCCGCGGGCCAAGGGCAAGAAGCTCGACCTGGAGGTCGAGTTGTGGCGATCGAGAGCAGTGACCAAGGCGCGTCTGGGTGAGCAGGCTGAGCGGCTGGCGGCTCACCGCGGACTCGGTCTCGGGGCGATCAGCTCTTCCAGCTGACCCCTTCCCCTTCCCACTGGACATCGGCCGGTGTCTTGTCGGTGCGCAGCCCTTTCCAGACCGGGTGACGCAGTCGACCGGGACCGGTCAGCTCGGTGTAGATGACCTCGCCGACCAGCTCCGGGTCCACCCAGTGGGCGTCTCGAACGTCCTCGCGCGGCACCTCGACGAGCGGGTTGTCCCGGCGAGCCAGTGGCCGGAGGAGCTCCTCCATCTCGCTCAGCTGCTTGTCGTTCAAACCGGAACCGACGCGGCCGACATAACGCAGTCCGTCCTCGGTGGGAACGCCGACCAGCAGGGACCCGATGCCACCGTCCCGGCGCCCCTGGCCGGGACGCCAGCCGGCGATCACCACCTCCTGGCTGAGGTGCAGCTTGATCTTCAGCCAGGTGTGGCTCCGCCGGCCAGGCTGGTAGACCGATCCGTGCCGTTTGGCGACGACTCCTTCGAGCTTCAGCGCCCGACTTGTGGACAAGGCGGCATCGAGGTCGCCGTCGAAGATCGGCGGCACCTGGACACGTCCGCCGATGACGCCCCGCACGGTCTTCTCGAGGAGCTCACGACGCCGCTCGTACGGCTCACGCACCAGCGAGCGTCCGTCCAGCTCGAGGATGTCGAACACCATCACCTGGGCCGGCCAGGTGGCGGCGGCCCGCTGGATGTCGGCCGGACGGGTCAGGTTGATCCGATTCTGCAGCAGCCCGAACGTCGGTCGGCCGCTGTCGTCGGTGACCACGATCTCTCCATCCAGCACCGCCGTCTCGACGTCGACCTGACGTAGCGCCTCGACGAGGTCGGGATAGGCCGGGGTGTCGTCCCGGCCCCGGCGGCTGACCAGCTTGACGGAACCACCGGCCAGGTAGACGACCGAGCGGACACCATCCCACTTCATCTCGTACGCGTACTCGTCCTGGGTGGCGGCGATCTGGTCCGGCGTCGCCGGCGTGGCCAGCATCGGGGCAACCTCGTCCGGCAGCGGAAGGTCGTCGCCGCTCCTGGCCCGGCCGACCGGTCCGTACGAGGGCTTCTCCTTCATCAGGTGCATCAGCCAGTTCTTCTCCGGCTGACCGCTACCGCCGCCGGTGTGGATCAGTGCGTATGACCGCGGCTCGCCGCCGAGTCCGCCAGTCGGCTGGCCCCGCAGGGTGACGATGACCTCATTGCCGTCCCGCCACTTGTGCAGCTCGTACGTGCCTGAGTCCCAGATGCTGACGTGCCCGCCGCCGTACTCACCCTTCGGGATGTCGCCGGCGAACGTCGCGTACTCCAGCGGATGGTCTTCGGTCTGCACCGCCAGGTGGTTGTTCCCGGTGTCGGCGGGTGGGCCCTTGGGCACGGCCCAGCTGACCAGGACGCCGTCGTGCTCGAGCCGGAAGTCGTAGTGCAGCCGGCGCGCGTGGTGCTCCTGGATGACGAAGGTGTCGCCCCGTCCTCCGCTGGGCGGTGTAGCGGGAACCGGTTCGGGGGTCTTGGTCGGGTCCCGCATGCTGCGGTAGGTGGTCAGTCGGTCCTCGACGTCGGGCGCCAGGTCGGCCAGATGGGCGAGTGGATCCGGGTGATCGGCGAACCTCTGCAGCACCTCGTCGTACGTCAGGTGGTCCAGGTCGGGATCGGCCAGCTCCTCCCAGGTCCGCGGTGCGGCCACGGTCGGGTGCAGCCGGCCGCGCAGCGAGTAGGGCGAGATCGTCGTCTTGGCGCCGTTGTTCTGACTCCAGTCGATGAACACCTTGCCGGCGCGCAGCGAGCGCTTCATCGTCGCCGTGACCTCATCGGGGTGATCGGCCTCGAGCGCCCGCGCCAGCTCCCGTGCGACCTCGGTGGCCTGCTCTGGGTTGAGGCTGCCGTCCAATGGTGCATAGAGGTGGATGCCCTTGCTGCCACTGGTGACCGGGGTGGGCGCATGGCCGATGTCGGTCAGGATCTCCTGCGCCCAGCGTGCGACCTCGGCGCAGTCGGCGAGGCTGACACCCTCGCCGGGATCGAGGTCGAGGACGAGCCGGTCGGGGTTGCGGGGCTGGCCGTTGCGCCCGAACTGCCACTGCGGGACGTGGATCTCCAAGGCAGCGAGCTGGCCCAACCAGGTCAGGGTCGCGAGGTCGTTGACGGCGGGGTAGTAGTTGTCGTGATCGCGGTGCGCGATCTTGAACCTGGTGACCCAGTCCGGCGTCCCCTTGAGCAGGTCCTTGTTGAAGAAGACGGTCGGTTTGGCGTCGGGACTGTCGCCGACGCCGTCGGGCCAACGCTTCCGGGTAGCGGGCCGGTCGATCAGGTGCGGCAGCATCACCGAGGCGATGCCGACGTAGTAGCCGATCACGTCCGCCTTGGTGGTGCCGGTCGCGGGGTAGAGGACCTTGTCGAGGTTGGTCAGCTTGATCGCGCGACCGTCGACGGTCACGGTCTGGTCGCTGCCCGCTGAGGCCATGGTCGAAGTATGCGACGCGTCAGTGCGCGACGTAGTTCAGGGCAGACTCGATGACGGCGACCGTCGAGTACGACACACCCAGGACGAGGCCGATCACATCCATTCTGTGTGGCGCGACCTGCGCGGGTGCGCCATTGATCAGTGCTCGGGCGGCGCGAGCGGGGCAGGACTGTTCAGTGATGGTGCTGGTGCACCACGGCGTGGCCCTTGCCGCGGGCGATCATGGCGCGGTTCACCGGGACAGTGACGGCGAACGCGATCGCGAGGGCAACCAGCAGGCTGGCCCAGAACAGCGGGCTGCTCAGACCGGCCTCCATGGCGCCGGGGATGGCCAGCATGATCGCGTTGTCGACGATCTCCATGGTCACGATGGAGACGGTGTCGGCGGCCAGCGCGACGGTGATCGCGGTCTTCAGTGGCAGCCCGGACCTCAGAACCGGCCCGATGGTCAGTGAATAGCCGAAGAGGAACGCCAGCGCCACAGCGAGGGCGACTGTTGCGCCGTTCGACCACCCCCACCAGGTGCCCAGCACCAGGCCGAGGACCTCGCCGATCGCACAACCAGTGAGGCAGTGCAGCGTCGCCGTCACGGCCAGCCGGGTCAACGCGCGGCCTTTCGGCCGCTCCGGGTGACCTCCTTGGTCATGGCCCTGCTGCGGAGCGCTGGGAGTGTGACGGTGGGAGTGATGGGTGCTCATCAGTCTGGTCCTGGGAGGCGCTGGTTGGACGTCGGTCAGTTCGTCGGCGGCACGTGGCTTGGGCTCGACAACTGGAGGAACCGTATACCCCATGGGGGTATTCCACGACAGCCGGCCGCACTTCCAAGCGAGAACGGCCGGGCGGTGCTCGAGATCCCGATGCCCGCCGATGTGCGGCTCGGCACCCTTCCGGGTGACGTGCGTGACGGTGAGCCGGTGGCCCACCTAGCAAGATCGTCTCGGCCAACCTCCTACCGGCGGCTGTGTGGAGGTTCACCCGGGCATGACTACTGTCTCGATGTGGAGCTGCGAGTCGATGACGTACCGGTGCACTTCATCGAGCACGGAGAGGGGAGGCCCGTCATCGTCCTGCACGGTGCCGGAGTGGATCACCGCGAAGCCGAAGCCTGCTTCGAACCTCCGCTCGGAGCGCGTGGAGGTCTTCGGCGCATCTACCCCGACCTTCCGGGCATGGGACGGACTCCGGCTCCGGACACGCTGCGCAGTGCCGACGACGTCCTCGACGTGGTGCTCGGGTTCATCGACGCGCTGGCCGGGCAACACCCCGTACTGCTCGTCGGACACTCCGCCGGCGGCTACTACGCGCGCGAGGTCGCCGCACGACGACATCACGTGGCGGGCCTCGCGCTCGTGTGCGCGCTGACCGACGATGTACGTGATGTCCCCGCGCACCATCCGGTGGTTGCCGATGCCGACCTGGGCGACGAGGAGTTCCGGGGCTACTTCGTCATCCAGACCCCGGGCATGCTCGAGCGCCACCGGACCTACGTCGCCCCTGGCGGCCAGCTGACCGACTGGGCGGCCATGGAGCGCATCGGTCGGAACTGGACGTTCACCGCCCCAGCGACCAACCCGTACCCGGGCCCGGTCCTGATCGTCGCCGGTCGCCAGGACTCCGTCGTCGGCTACGCGTGGGCCGCCGGCGCTGTCGCCGGCCAGCCACACGCGACGGTTGCCGTGATCGACGGGGCAGGCCATGCCCTGCCTCACGAGCAGCCTGACGTTCTGGACGGGCTGCTCCGGCAGTGGCTCGACCGCGTCGACGCTCAGGCCGTCGGCTCTTCTCCGGTGGCGCCGTCGGCCCGCTCTCGCAGCAGATCGAGGTGACCCAGGTGCCGCGCGGTCTCTTCCACCAGGTGCAGCAGGATCCAGCGCAGGGACATCGATCTCGTCGCCGACACAGCATCCAGGGACTCCGCGGCGGCCACGACCGCGTCGCAACGCCGGGTCTCGTCGGCGTACCGATCGAGGAGCTCGGACATCGTCGTGCCGCTCGGCACCCGCCACTCGGCGTCGGGGTCGTCGTCCGTCCAGTCGAAGGTCAGCCCTTGCTCGCCGGCGAAGACGTCACGGATCCAGGAGCGCTCGACGTTCGTCAGGTGCCGGACGAGCCCGTGCGCTCGCATGCCCGACTCCGTCACGACGTCTCGTAGCCGCTGGTCGTCGGCGTCCTGCAGCTTCCAACGCACCAGATCGCGTTGTCGCTGGAGCATCCCGGGCAACGTGGTCCGCTCGTTGCCGTGATGCGCCGCCTCGGTGATCCCGAAGCGGTTGCCGTTGGTGGTGCCGGTGCCGTCGTCCACAGGTCATCCTTGCTGCCGGGTGCGATTCAGTAGCCGGTATCCAGGTCGACCACGTTGCGCAGAGGTTGACCGGCCACGAAGCGGCGGACGTTGTCGGCGAACAGGTCCAGCCCGCGGCCACGCCCGGCCGACGTGGAGCCGGAGCGATGCGGCGAGACGATCACGTTGGGGATGTCCCAGGCACGGTGGTCTGCGGGCAGCGGCTCGGTGACCCAGGTGTCCAGGGCGACGCCGGCTATCCGGCGGTCGGCGACTGCGTCCAGCACCGCGTCCTCGTCCAGGGTCGCACCCCGGCCCACGTTCAGCAGCCAGGCATCGGACCGCATCGACGACAGCTCGCCGATCCCGATCATGCCGCGGGTCTCCTCGGTGAGCGGCACCGTGACCACGACGAAGTGGGCCTCGCCCAGCAGGTCGCGCCAGGTGTCGCCGGTGACCGTCCGGTCTGCGTTGGCCACCGGGCGGCCGCTGCGGTTGGTCGCCCAGATCCGCATGCCGAAGGCGGCAGCGCGATCGATGATCTGCTGCCCGATCCCGCCGCCACCCACGACGAGCAGGGTGCGGCCGTAGAGCTCGTCGCTCTCCAGATCGCCCTCCCAGCGGTGCTGACGCTGCGCGGCGTCGACCTCCCGGGTGCGGGTGGCCGCCGACAACATCGTGGACAGCACCCACTCCGCGATCGGGATGGCGAAGACGCCGGCCCCGTTGGTCAAGGTGATGTCGCGCCGCCGCAGCTCGTCCAGCGGCCAGCGCTCCACCCCGGCGCCGGGACTGTGCAGCCAACGCACCGCGGGCGCCCGGTCCAGCATCGCGGCGAACGCGTCCGCGTCCATTCCCCACCGAAGGGCACCATCGACCGTGCTCAGGTCGACGTCGTCTGCGTCGACGGCCACCAGTGTCACATCCGCGGTGACGTCCGGGGGTGCGGCCAGCCGGTCGCGGAGGTCGTCGAGAACATCAGAGCCGGCAGCGATCGTCACCATGGTGAGCGCATGCTACCGACGAAGGGTCGGCGAGCCTCTGCCGCTCCGGCGTCGAGGTGCGGCGCCGGAGCGGAATGCGGTTGCGTCACGCACCCCTTGCGAGTTCCCTGTCACCAGCAAGAGACCGCGTGGTAGGACTGCGGTCGCCGGTGATGCGTGCCGAAGAGGAGGAGTCATCGAAGGCGAGCCGTTGGTGCGTGCCGATCATCTGGTGAAGGAGTTTCGACGACCGCGGCGAGTGGAGGGGACGTTCGGCGGGCTGCGAGCGTTCTTCTCGGGTCGCTCTGAGGTGATCCGGGCGGTGGACGATGTCTCGTTCGCGATCGACCGCGGCGAGCTGGTCGGCTATCTCGGACCGAACGGGGCCGGGAAGTCGACGACGATCAAGATGTTGACCGGCATCCTGACGCCGACGGCCGGCCAGGTCACGATCGCCGGGCTGGATCCCTCCCGCCACCGTCGAGCGAATGCCAGCATGATCGGCGCCGTGTTCGGCCAGCGCAGTGCGCTGTGGTGGGATCTGCCCCTGCGCGAGTCGCTGCGGGCGGTGCGCGAGCTGTACGGGGTCGACGCTGTCGATGGTGATCGACGACAGGCCGAGCTGGTGGAGCTGCTGGAGATGGCGGAGTTCCTCGACGTCCCGGTTCGGCAGCTCTCGCTCGGTCAGCGGATGCGCGGGGATCTGGCCGCGGCGATGGTCTACGACCCGTGGCTGCTCTACCTGGATGAGCCGACGGTGGGCCTGGATGTGGTGGCCAAGTCGCGGATCCGGGAGTTCATCGCCCGGGTGAACGAGGAACGTGGCACGACGATCATGCTCACCACCCACGACCTCGAAGACGTCGAGCGACTCTGCCGGCGCATCATCGTGATCGACCACGGCCGGGTCCTGTACGACGGGCCACGCGAGGAGCTGATGGCGCGCTTCGCGCCGTTCCGGGATCTGGTCGTGACGTTGGCCGATCCGCAGGACGTCGTGATCGACCAGGCTGAGCAGGTCCACCGCGACGGACCGATCGTGACCTTGCGGTTCCACTCCGGCCGCGTCAGTGCGCCGGTGCTGATCGCGGCGGTCACCACGTCCTACGACGTCTTGGACCTCTCGGTGGTCGAGCCTCGGCTGGAGAGCGTGGTCGCACGGATCTATGCCCGGCGGAGCCTGCCCACCGAAGACCGATGGGATGACCCGTGAGGCGGACGCGATCGGTGGCAGCCCTGGTCCGGATCGGTGCGCTGACGCCGTGGGCGTACCGGTCGTCCGCGTGGCTGTCGCTGGGGCTGCTCGGTGTTCAGATCGGGCTCTACACCGTCGTATGGCGTGCCATCTACGGCTCGGAGCCGACCGTGGTCGCGGGCGTCGACGTCAACACGGCAGTGGGGTACGCCGTGCTGGGACTGACCATGGCGAGCATCCTGCACACCTGGCCAGGCGCCTCGATCGAGTCGCGGGTCCGCGACGGGCTGATCGGCATCGACCTGACCAGGCCACTCGGCCTGCTCGGCCAGAACCTCGCCGTTCAGACCGGCTTCGTGATCGCAGCCCTGCCCGGGGCCGGTGTCGGCGTCGTCGTCGGGTTGCTCGTCGGTGGTCTGCAACCACCGGCCGACATCGAGGCAGGCATCGCGTTCGCCGTCAGCCTGGTGCTCGCCTTCGCTGTCGCCCAGCTGATTACTCTCCTGATGTCACTCAGCTCGTTCTGGACGCTCGAGGTCGGCGGTCTGGGGATGACGTTCAGCGTGGTCCGGATGTTCCTCTCCGGCGCCGTCGTGCCGCTGTGGTTCATGCCGGGCTGGCTGCAGGGCGTCGCCGCGGTGCTGCCGTTCCAGGCCTCCACCTACACACCGCTGGCGATCTACTTCGGCAGGCCACCTGGCGGCCTGGCTGTCGCACTGCTGATTCAGCTCGGCTGGATCGCCGTCTTGAGCGCGCTGTGCGCCCTGGTCTGGTCTCGGGCGCGGCACCGGGTGGTGGTGCAAGGTGGCTGAGGTGGCGGACACGGTCAGCAGGCGCCGGCCGCCGTCCATGCTGCGGCAGTACCGGGTCCTGTTGCGACTCGGCATCGCCTCGGCGACGCAGTATCGGCTCGACTTCGTCCTGACGGCGTTCGGCGCCGTCTGCTACGAGGCCGTCTCGCTGGCCTTCGTCGGTGTGGTGGTGTCTGCGTTCGGCACCATCGGCGGCTGGACATTCACCGAGATCGCGTTCATCTACGGCATCCGCACCATGGGCCATGCGCTGCACAGCGCCGTGACCGGACAGCTCTGGGCCACCGACCATGTCATCCGTGACGGAGAGTTCGACCGCTACCTGCTGCGACCCGTCGACCCGCTGGTCCAGCTGCTCACCCGCCGCTTCCAGGTCACCGCCGTCGGCGACATCGCATTCGGCGTCGCCGTGGTCATCATCACGGCGCTGACCGCACCGATCGACTGGTCGCCGTGGAAGATCGGCTACCTGGTGGCCGCAGTGCTCGGGAGCGCGTTCGCCGAGTCGGCGGTGATGCTCGGCATCGCTGGTCTCAGCTTCCGGCTGCTGTCGGTCAACCCGCTGCTGTCCGCGGCCGACATGATGTTCGTGACCTTCGGCCCGTACCCGCTCAGCGTGCTGCCCCGAGCCGTCGCCTGGATCCTCACGCTGGTCATCCCGCTCGCCTTCACCGCCTACTTTCCCGCCGCGATCCTGCTCGGCCGCACCGACGACCTGTACGTGCCGATCTGGCTGGCCGTGGCATCCCCACTGGTGGGCCTGCTGCTCTGGCTGGGCTCGATCCGGTTCTTCCATCACCAGATCCGGCACTACGCCAGCCCGGGCCACTGAGCCAGATGTCGTAGGTTCGGCGGGTGGGACGACCGACGCTGATCCTGGTGACCGGGCCGGCAGGCTCCGGCAAGACGACCCTGGCGCACCGGCTGGCGGCGACGATCGGCTGTCCGGCCTTGAGCAGGGACGAGATCAAGGAGGGGATGGTCCTCTCCAACCCCGGATTCGTCGCGTCCTCCAGTGACCCACTCACCAAGCGCACGTACGGAGTGTTCTTCGAGGCGCTGGACCTGCTGCTCCGCGCCGAGGTGACCCTGGTGGCCGAGGCCGCCTTCCAGCACCGGCTCTGGACGCAGGGTCTGTCTCCGCTGCAGGATCTGGCCACGCTCAAGATCATTCGCTGCCGCGTCGGGGACGAGATCGCGCGGGACCGGCAGCAGCAGCGCCTGCTGACCCAGGGCACCCGGGCGGCGCACGCCGATGCTCAGCACCTGACCGAGGCGGCGCCGTTCGACGCCATCCATCTCGACGCGCCGACCCTCGATGTCGACACCTCGGACGGCTGGCAGCCGGGGCTGGCCGTGATCGCGGAGTTCTGCCGCAGCGCGTCGAGTCCGCCCACGACCACGCTTACGGTGTAGCCATGCGATCCATCTGGAAGGGCGCGATCAGCTTCGGGCTGGTCAACGTGCCGGTCAAGCTCTACAGCGCGACCGAGGACCACGACCTCAGTCTGCATCAGGTCCACGACGCCGACGGCGGCCGGATCCGCTATCAGCGGCGCTGCGAAGTGTGCGGGAAGGTCGTCGAGTACGAACACATCGACAAGGCCTATGACGACGGCAACACCACCGTCGTGCTCACCGACGACGATCTCAAGTCGCTGCCGGAGGAACGCAGCCGGGAGATCGAGGTGGTCGAGTTCGTGCCATCGTCGCAGATCGACCCGATCATGTTCGACCGCAGCTACTTCCTCGAACCCGACAAGACCGCGGTCAAGGCGTACGCGCTGCTCCGGCGAGCCCTGGCCGAGACCGACCGCACGGCCATCGTGCAGTTCTCGCTGCGGCAGAAGACCCGGCTCGGCGCACTCCGGGTGCGTCCCTCGACGGGCTCGGGACAGGCTGTGCTGATGCTGCAGTCGCTGCTGTGGGACGACGAGGTGCGGGAAGCCGACTTCCCGAGCCTGAACGAGGATGTCCGCGTGTCGGCGAAGGAGGCCGACATGGCCTCTTCCCTGGTCGAGAACATGAGCACCGACTTCGCCCCGAACAAGTTCTCCGACGAGTACCAGGAGCAGCTGCGCGAGCTGATCGCCGCCAAGCTGGAGCAGGGCGACGCGCTGGACACCGCAGCCACCTTCGGCGACGAGGACGCCGGCGAGCCCGAGGGTGGTCAGGTAGTGGACCTGATGGAGGCCCTGCGGCGCAGCGTGGAGGAGAACCGAGCCAAGCGCGGCTCCGGTTGGGCCAGGAAGTCGACCACCAACAAGTCGACCAGCAAGAAGTCGACGACCAAGAAGTCCGCCGCGAATAAGTCGACGACCAAGAAGTCCGCCGCGAAGAAGTCCACGACCAGGAAGACGGCGACCAAGAAGTCCGCCTGAGGTGATCCGGCCCGATGCCGGGTAGCTCGGCCAGGCAGCGTCTCGACCTGAGGACCTGTGAGTGGACTTACGAGCTTCGTCGGGCCGGATCACAACAGCGGGTGCGAGCCCCGAGTTGTCGAGAGTCGAACGAATTCAACCTATCGTCTTCGCTTCAGCCAGGGAAGATCAACGGGAGCAGGAAAAGCATTGCCGTGGACCAGGTGATGTGGGTGAGGATTGGACCTAGCACACCACCGCTGGCGCGCCGCTCCAAGGCGACCACCGTGCCGAGCAGGGCAGCCGCGAAGACCAGGACCGGATTCCCGGAGCCGATCGTGGCCAGGGTGTAGAGGACCGTCGAGATGGTCACCGGATGGCGGGTTCCGATCCCCGCGAACAGCGCCCCGCGGAAGAACAGCTCCTCAGCGATCCCGTTCATGACGGTGATGACCAGCACCACCGGGAGGATGCCGTAGCGCGCGTACCCGATCACGTCCTCGGTCAAGCCGGCCAGCAGTGGCACCGTCCGGAAGACGAGGGCGCCGACGACGAACAGCCCGGTCAGCAGCAGACCGACGGCGATCGGGGCGAGAATCGGTCGTCGCAGCACTCCCCGGAACTCGATGTGGCCCAGGTGCAGCGGACCGGACACCAGGCTGCCGACCACCCAGGTGGCGGCCAGTCCGACGGTCAGCGGGTAGAACGCGGGATCTCCCTGGTCGGTGGAGAACGACAGACCGAGCAGCGTCGCGCCGACGACGAGCGTGAGCGCCACGACGATCCGCCGCCGCCGGAACTCGGCATCGGACTGCCGGTGATCGCGTTCGACCCGGTCGACGAAGACCGGCCGGACGACTTTCGCCGCCTGGCTGGTCCAGCGCGAGCGGGACCGGGTCGGTTCGGCCGGCCGCTGCTCACTCACTCGCGGTCCTTCCGCGCCGCCAGAGCACGCCGGACCGCCTCGTCGTAGTCGAGCGGCGGGCCGGGCACGATCTCCTGGATGGAGTGGTCGGTGACCACGACCTCGGTGTTCATGGAGTCGACCAGGTTGCGCGCTGTGGCCGTGTCGACGTCGGTGACCAGGGCCAGCCAGTGCGACGACAGTCGCGGGGTGAGCAGCGGGACGATCAGGATCGGGAGCGGTCGCCCGAAGTGGTTGCGGGCGACCTGCTGCATCATCTCGGCGTACGTGAGCACCTCCGGTCCGCCGATCTCGAAGACCCGGCCGCGGGCCGCAACGGGCTCCAGCACACCGACCAGGTAGCGGATGACGTCGTCCAGGGCGATCGGCTGCGTCTTGGTCGTCACCCAGCGCGGTCCGACCATGGCCGGCAGGTGTGCGACGAGCTGGCGGGTGATCTCCCAGGAGATGCTGCCGTCCCCGATCACGATGGCCGCCCGCAGCACGGTGACCGGTACCCCGTCGCTGCCGAGCAGCTCCTCGACCTGCCGTCGGGAGCGCAGGTGCGGGGAGAGGTCGTCGCCCTCGCTCCCCAGGCCACCGAGGTAGATGATCCGGTCCAACCCAGCCTCGGCGGCGGCTCGACCGAACGCCCGGGCCGCCTCGGCGTCGCGTTCCTCGAAGTCGTCGGAGGCCAGTGAGTGGACCAGGTAGTAGGCAGCCTCGACCCCGGACAGCGCGGTGCGCAACGACTCCGGATCGCCGACATCCCCGAACACGGGCTCGCCGGCGCCGTCGTAGTCCTCCGGGTGACGTGTCATCGCGACGACGTCGTGACCGGCCTCGACCAGGGCTCGGGCGAGGTGCGACCCGACGAACCCGGACGCACCGGTGACGAGAACTCGTGTCATGGGCGGAGCCTCTCGGGAGTGCAGGAGTGATGAGGGGCGACACGCCCGATCTCTACAGGCGATGCGGTGTCGTCTCTCATCGCGACGAACGAGCGAGAATGCGCGGAGTCCAGGACCGCGAAGCGCGGAGCGCGACCATGAGATTCAGTCATGAAGGGTGTCTCCTGCAGGTCAGCGTGCGGTCGTGTCGGCCAGGCGGAGCACCATCGCTCCCAGGTCCTCCTTCTCCCGTACCCACCGCCGTTGATGCACCGCTCCGGTGCCGCGGGCCAGCAGGCCCTCGAGCAGGTCGGCGACGAGCTCGTTGTCCCCCTGATCGGCCAGCGCCTCACCGACGTGCTCGAGCAGAGCGGCCAGCACCCGCCGGGCCGGCGACGGACGGCCGCCGAGCGGGTCGATCAGGTCCCCGTCCAGCCCCGATCGGCCCGCGCGCCAGGTCGCCAGCGCGAGCATCGAGGTGCCGACCGGCGGTGCGGGTGCGCCGGCCCGCCAGTCCCGGACCGCGGTCTCCACCAGTGCCCTGGTCAACGCGGCCAGGAGCAGCGAGTCATCGCGGTGCACACAGACGTCGGCGATCCGGATCTCCACCGTGGGCAGGTGGTGCGAGAGCCGGGCGTCGAAGTAGATCATCCCGAGGTCGAGCATCACCTCGGTGCGCAGCAGCCGCTCGACCTCGGCGTGGTAGGCGGCGGCGGAGCCGAATGCATCGGTCGGCCCGGCGGTCGGCAACCGCGTCCAGGCCTGGGACCGAAAGCTCGCATAGCCGCTGTCGACCCCTTGCCAGTACGGAGAATTCGCCGATAGCGCCAAGATCACCGGCAACCACGGACGGATGCGGTCGATGGCGGCGACGCCCTCGTCGGCGGACTCGATGCCGACGTGCACATGGCAGCCGCAGGTCAGCTGCTCGGCGGTCGTCAGCCCGAAGGCCTCCACCATCCGCTGGTAGCGCGGCTTCACCGTCAGGTCGGGCGTCACGGGCAGCGGTGAGGTGCCCGAGGCGACGATCCGAGCCCCGGCTCGCTCTGCGGCCGCGGCGGCCTCCGATCGCCAGTGCGCCAGCTGGACGGCCAGCTCGGTGAGCGTCTGGCACGGCCGGGTGCCGATCTCGACCTGCTGCTGCTGCAGCTCGCCCTCGATCCCCTCGGCTTCCTGTGCGTCGGCCTGTGCGAGCACCGAACCGGCCACCGCCACCGGGACCCCGCTGTCCGGGTCGACCAGCAGCAGCTCCTCCTCGACCCCCACCGTGCGCATGCCGTCAGTCTGGCGTGCCGTCCGCCAGCCGCCCCCCACCGGGTCGTTTACGGTGTAGCCATGGGTATCGGCCTCGGCATCGTCCTGCTCGTCCTCGGCGCGATCCTGCTGTTCGCGCTGAACGTGAACATCCCGTTCGTGTCCGACGACACTCTGGGGATCATCTTGATGGTGGCCGGCGCCGTGGCGCTGGTCATCGCGTTGGTGATGCAGGCCCAGCGGGGGCGCACCAAACACGTCCAGGAGAACCGGTACGACCCGCCGCCGCGGGCCTGATCCCGACCTCAGATCGCCTCGTACGCCTCTCGCGCCGCCCGGACCTCCGCCTCCAGCGAGCTGACCTTCTTGCGCGCCGCCCGCGCCGCGTTGCGCGCCTCTGCCTCCGCCTGCTCGGCCTCGGCCAGCTCCGTACGCAGGGACTCCACTCGGTCGGCCAGCTCGTCGGCCTGCTCGGTGGCCTGCTCGGCGTCGTCGGCCGCGCTGCTCAGCTCCGTCTCGGCCTGGTGCAAGCGGTTCTCTGCATCGGCGCGGAGCTTCTCCTCCTCCGACTCCGCTTCTTTCTCCGTGTTGTCAGATTCTGTGGTGGCCGTCGCCACCACAGAATCTGACCCGTCGGGAGTGGCGGCGCCGAAGACACCGAAGCCTCCGTACGTGTGAGCCTCGGTGACGGTCCCGGCGCGGACGTCGCCGGCGACGTCCGGGTCGGCCAGGGCGGCTTGGAGGGTCTGGGCGACTTCCAGCCGGACGGCTTCGGTCGCGGCGTAGCCGCGTGCCTCACCCAGCACGACCGCTCGACGGGTCGCGGCGGCCAGGGTCTTCTGGCGCTCGGCGGACAGTCGACGTAGCTCGGCCGCGGCCAGCTCGGACTGCGCAGCCTGCAGGGCGGCACCCAGCTCCAGCAGCGCCGTGACCTCGCCGGGCTCCTCGCGGGCGTACAGGTTCACCAGCCAGGCGGACCTGGTCGGGCGTCGCAGCTTTCCGATGGCGGTGGCCAGCGAACGGTCCTTGGCAGCCCGTGCCTCGGCGGCGAGCGCCTTGCGCCTCTCGACGAAGTCCTCGGGGGAGCCGGCGTACAGCTCGTCCGTCGCCGCCGCCAGGTCCACGGCGTCAGCCTTGGTGGACGAGCTCGGGCCCGGGGAAGGACAGCTCCACGTTGTCGATCAACCTGGTGGTGCCCACCGTTGCGGCGACCATGGCCAACGCGGGTCCGCGGTGGTCGTCCGGCACCGCCGCCATCGTCGCCGCGTTGACCACCGTCACGTAGTCGAGCTCGATCTCACCGGTGCTGACCGCCTTGGCCAGCACCCGCTCAGCGGCCGCCAGCGCCTCGGCAGGGGTCGCCTCCAGCTCAGCCTCTTTCAGTGCTGCGTTCAAGACCAGCGCGGAGGTGCGCTCGGCCGGACTCAGGAAGCGGTTGCGGCTCGACATCGCGAGCCCGTCAGCCTCGCGGACGATCGGGGCTCCGACGATGTCGGTGTCCAGATTGAGATCGAGCACCATCCGCCGGATGCAGGCCAGCTGCTGGGCGTCCTTGCGGCCGAAGACGGCGATCTCAGGGCGCACGATGTTCAGCAGCTTGAGGACGACGGTCAGCACGCCGTCGAAGTGGCCCGGCCGGAAGGCCCCCTCCAGCACGGAGCCGATGGCACCGGCGGTCACGCTGATCTGCCGGCCGGCCGGATAGATCTCGGCCACCGTCGGCGTGAAGACGATGTCGACGCCGGCCTCCTCGGCGTTGACCAGGTCGCACTCCAGGGTCCTGGGATATTTCGCGTAGTCCTCGTTCGGGCCGAACTGCAACGGGTTCACGAAGATGCTCATGATCACCACGTCGGCCACGCTGCGGGCCAGTCTGACCAGCGACAGGTGGCCCTCGTGCAGGGCACCCATGGTGGGGACGAAGGCGACGTTGGGCGTGGTCATGGCTTCGGCGTCGCTGCGCAGGCCCTCCAGCTCGGCGATGCTGGTGGCAACCCTCACGTCCACCCTCCGCTGAAGGTGTGCTCGCCGGACGGGAAGCTGCCGTCACGCACCTCGTCGACGTAGCGGCCGACCGCCTCGCTCATGACCGCCTGCAGATCGGCGTACTGCTTCACGAACCGGGGTAGCTTGCCGGTTCGCAGGCCGAGCATGTCCTGCCAGACCAGCACCTGGGCGTCGCAGTCGGCGCCCGCGCCGATGCCCACCGTCGGTACGTCGAGCTCGGCGGTCACCCGCTTCGCCACGTCGGTCGGCACCATCTCCAGAACCACCGAGAAGGCGCCGGCCTCGGCCACGGCGTGGGCGTCGGCCAGCACCTGGTCAGCGGCCTCGTCACCTCGTCCCTGGACCCGGTAGCCGCCGAGGGCGTGCTCACTCTGGGGGGTGAAGCCGATGTGCCCCATCACCGGGATCCCGGCGCTCACCAGCTTGCGGATCTGGTCGATCACCCGCACCCCGCCCTCCAGCTTCACCGCGTGCGCCCCGGCCTCCTTCATGAAGCGGGTGGCGGTGGCCAGGGCCTGGTTGGGCCCCTCCTCGTACGAGCCGAAAGGCAGGTCGGCCACGACGAGCGCCCGCCGGGTGCTGCCGACCACGGCTCGAGCCAGCGGGATCAGCTCGTCGACAGTGATCGGCAGGGTGGAGTCGTAGCCGTACACGGTGTTGGCGGCCGAGTCACCGACCAGCAGCGCCCAGACGCCGGCCTGCTCGAACAGGGCAGCGGTGTAGGTGTCGTAGCTGGTCAGCATGGCCCAGCGCTCACCGCGCTGCTTGGCCTGCTGAAGATCAGGGATCCGGATCCGGCGGAGGGGGATCGTCGCGTCCCGGTAGGGAGCCGGGGACTCGCTCATCGCACCTCCGCCGTGGGATCTGGGCACGTCCGAACCCGGAAATGCCAACGACGAACCTAACGCATGGCCGACGTCCCTGATTCCGTCCCGGCGGGTCAGGGCACCGGGTGCCGGGCGTCGTAGGCCAAGAAGCCTCGCTGTCTGGTGGTGACGGCGAGCACCAGCAGCACGCACAGCAGGCCACCGCCGAGGGCGGCCCAGCTCTCCGCCGTCCAGGTCGCCGCGGATCCGAGGGCCAGATCGCCGATCCGGGGACCGCCGGCGACGACCACGATGAAGATGCCCTGCAGCCGACCGCGCATGTCGTCCGGCGTCGCGGACTGCAGGATGGTCTGCCGGAAGACCGAGCTGACCGCGTCGGCGCCGCCGGCGACCGCGAGGGCGAGGCCTGCCACGCCCAGCGGCACCCACAGCACCGCCGACGGTGTGGTCGCCCCCGAGACGGCCAGCAGAGCCCCGAAGCCGGCGACCGCGAACCCGAACACCACGATCGAGCCCACGATGACCCGTCCCTGGTGGACGACGCGGACCAGTCCGCCCGAGAACAGACCGGCCAGCACGGCGCCGGCGGCGAAGGTCGCACTCAGTACGCCGGTCGTGAAGGCGCCACCCCCGAGGAACAGCACGCCGACCGCGGGGAACAGCACCCGCGGCATCGCCGTGATCATGGCGATCAGATCGACCACGAAGGTCATCCGGACGTTGGGCCGAGTGGCCAGGTAGCGCAGACCGTCAGCGACTGCACCCAGGCCGAGCCTGGGCGGCTTGGCGTCGACGCCGACGGTCGGCGGCAGCTCAGGCAGTCGCCACAGGGCCCATAGCGCTGCAGTGAACAGGACCGCGTCGACCGCATAGGCCGCACCGAACCCGGGTCCGGCGACCAGAAAGGCCGCGAGCAGTGGTCCGACGGTGAGCGAGATGTTCCACAGCACGGTCTGCAACACGTTGGCCGCGGGCAGCAGGCGTGGGTCGATCAACCGGGGGATGATCGCGGTGCGAGCCGGGTTGTTGATCGCGAAACCGGCCGACTGCAAGGCGACGAGCAGGTAGAGCAGCCACTCCGAGTTCAGCCGGAGCACCGCCTGCAGCACCAGCCCGAGGACCACGACCCACAGGCACACGGCGGAGATCAGCGCGACTCTGCGACGGTCGTAGGCATCCACCATCGCACCGCCGTACAGGCCCAGGGCGACCAGCGGCACCAGCGCGAAGATGCCGAGCAGGCCGACCGAGAACGTCGATGCGGTGATGTCGTAGATCTGCAGGCCCACCGCCACCACGCTCAGCTGGGTACCGAGGTTCGACAGACCGAGGCCCCACCACAGGCGCCGGAAGGCGGGGCTGACCCGCAGCGGGGTCAGGTCGAGCAGAACGGCCAGGTCAGGCTCCGGCCATGGGACGGGTGGTGACGATGTGCTCGATGATCGCGGTGGTCGAGACGGACGGGGTCCGCGGCAGGTACACGACCTCGCAGACGTCAGAGACCCAGTCGAACTTCCCGGTCCAGTCGTCACCCATCACCAAGACGTCGGCGTTGTGCTGGGTGATGTAGTCCCGCTTCAGCTCCAGGCTCTCCTCAACGAAGACCTCGTCGACCACCTTGAGGTTGGAGACCAGCTCGACCCGCTCGTCCTCGGAGAAGACCGGGTTCCGGCCCTTCTTGGAGAAGTTCAGCGCATCGGAGGACACGCCGACGACGAGTCGATCGCCGTGGGCGGCGGCGCGGTTGAGGACCCGGACGTGGCCGACGTGCAGGACGTCGAAGGTGCCGAACGTGATCACGGTCTTGGCCATGCGGGTCACCCTATCCGCGGTTTCCCGTACGGCTTGCCGGGCGACACGGTGTGGAGGATGGCGGTGTCGAACGACAACACCACCCCTAGACGCGTGTGACCCACCTGACCGGCGGGGACAGGTGGGTCACGTTCGCGGAGCGACGCGCACGTCGCTGGTGTCGGGCCGGACTAGCGGGTGACGTCCTCGCCAGCCTGGCGAACGTCCTCGGCGGCCTGCTTGGTCTTGCCGGAAGCCTGATCCGCGACGCCCTCGCTCTGCATGCTGCGGTTGTCGGTCGCATCGCCGACCTTTTCCTTGGCCTGGCCCTTGAGCTCCTCGGCCTTGGCCTTGGCCTTGTCCATTCCACTCATGTCGAGACCTCTCCTCCGATCCGCTCGTTCTCACTACCATGCGTAGTGAGAGATATCCGGACCATCGACTTCCTCAGGGTAGTCACTTGCGTTTACATTGTAAATACCCGAGCGGCGGATCGGGGTCCTCACACCAGTCGTTGGTGCCCGCGAAGCTCTCGGGCACGCGGGGGCGCGAGATCAGCGAGCGCAGAGGAAAAGGACATGGCCGAGACGCAGGGGCCTGACGCAGACGCCGGGTCCGACGTCCCCGTCGGGGTGGCACCAGCGCCCAGACGACCGCTCGATCAGATGCGGATCCTCCGGGCCGCTGTGGAGTTCATCGACACCAACGGCCTGAGCAAGCTCACCATGCGGCGCCTGGGCGCCCATCTCGGAGTGGAGGCGATGGCGCTCTATCGCTATGTGCCGGGCCGAGAGCAGCTGCTCGACGGTGTGGTGGAGGTGGTGATGGATCAGCTGTACGAGACGACGATGGCCGGCGGTTTCTCCACCAGCTGGCAGGAGTACCTCCAGATGCAGGCGCACGCCGTCCGTACGCTCGCGCTCGAGCACCCCCGGATCTTCCCCTTGGTCGCTACCAGGCCGGCGGCGGCTCCCTGGCTGCGGCCGCCGCTGCGGAGTCTGCGCTGGGTCGAGGACTTTCTGCGTGGGTTGCGCGAGTACGGGTTCTCGCCTGTGGCCAGCGTGGTCGTCTACCGTTCGTTCGCGACCTTCCTGCTGGGCGCGTTGCTGCTCGAGGCGGGAACACTGGAGGACCTCACGATCACCGACCGGGTCAACCTGGCCTTCATCGAGACCGACGAGCTGTCCGCGTACCCGATCATCACGGAGATGGCCGAACAGCTGAAGGACGGTGGCTACGCCACGGAGTTCGAGGACGCGCTGGAGGGCCTGATCGAGCGGGTGGCGGAGCTCCGGTCGTAGCCCGGCACTCCAGCGCCGCGACGCAGGACGGATCCCACGAGGATCCGGCCGTCATCGCCGATCGGCGGGAAGCACGACATGAAGAGCGCCTGGGACGATCTCGGCGGTCATCCGGGTGAACTCGCCGGCGACGTCTCCGTCCAGCTGATAGGAGTCTCGCTGCTCGAGCACGACCTCCACCCGCTTGCCGCGTCGCAGCTCGAGGGCGTCGTCCTTGCGCTGCCGCCGGATGATCATCCGGCCGATGATCTTGAGCCAGTCAGCCAGCCGGCGCGGGGAGGCGACCATCAAATCGAGCAGGCCGTCGTCGAAGGCCGCTCCGGGAACGAGCTCGATGTTCGGTGGGAAGCCACCGACGTTGGCGATGAGCACCATGATCGCCTTGCGGTGCTTGATCCGGCGTCCGTCCACGGTGATCCGAAGCGACATCGGCAGCCGACCGAGTGCCTTGCCGGCGGCGACGAAGTAGGCCGCCGTGCCGATCGAGGACTTCAGGTCGCTGCTGACCTCGTCCATGATCATCGCGTCCAACCCGGCGCCCGCCATCACCGCGAAGTGCTCAGGGTCCCGGTCGTCGATCGTGATCTTGATCAGATCGATGGTGGCGGTGTCTCCAGCCACCGCGACGTCGATGGCGCCGGCCTCGTCCCGCGGCAGTCCCAGGTTGTAGTTCAGCAGGTTGGCGGTGCCGGCCGGCACGATGCCGAGTGGCACTGCGGAGCCGGCCAGGCCGTCGGCGACGGCGCGGACCGTGCCGTCTCCTCCGGCGACGATCACCCGGTCCACCTCGGCCTCGAGAGCCTCGGCAGCGCGGCCCTGGCCCGGATCCTCCTCGCTGGTCGGCAGCCAGACCGGCTCGGCGCACCCTTGTCCAGCCAACGCGGCGCTCATCCGATCTCGGAAATCCGAGCTGACCTTGATCGGGTTGAAGATCACCGCGCAGCGGCCGAGGGAGGTGGACGGGGAGGGGGAAGGCATGGCCCAGTGTCGCAGAATGGCGCGGTGGACAATCCCTTCGCTCGCTACGGCGTGGCCGACCTGGTCGGCCGCCGCACCCTCAAGTGGCAGGCCTATCCGCCAGACGTGCTGCCGCTGTGGGTCGCCGAGATGGACACGGACCTGGCCCCGCCGGTCCGAGACGCGGTGATGACGGCGGTCGCCGCCGGCGAGGTCGGCTACCCGTCGGGTCGGGACTATCCCGAGGCGCTCGCCGCCTTCGCGTACGGCCGGTGGCAGTGGTCGGTGGATCCCGACACGATGCGCCACACCACTGACGTGATGACCGGCATGGCGAACGTGGTCCGCTACCTGACGCCGGTGGACGCGGAGCTGGTGATCACCACTCCGGTCTATCCGCCGTTCCTCGCGCTGCCCACGGTCACCCGGCGAGCGGTTCGGCACGTCTCGCTGACCGAGACCGGTCGGCTGGACCTGGACGGGATCTCGACCGTCTTCGCCGGCATCCGGGCCACCGGGCGCCGACCCGTGCTGCTGTTGTGCAACCCGCACAACCCGACCGGAACGGTGCACAGCCGCAGCGAGCTGGGCGACGTGGCGCAGCTGGTCGGCGAGTACGACGCCCACGTCATCGTCGACGAGATCCACGCACCTCTGGTCTATCCGGGGGCGGACTTCACGCCGTACCTGTCCGTGCCGGATGCGGAGCGGGCCTACGCAATCCACTCGGCCTCGAAGGCCTTCAACCTGCCCGGACTCAAGGCAGCGCTCATCGTGCCGGGTAGAGCGGTCGTCGACGAGCTCACCGCGAGCCTGCCCGCGATGCTCGACTTCAGTGCCAGCTCCATCGGCATGCTGGCGCACGCGGTCGCGCTGGCCGAGGGCCAGGACTGGCTGGCCGCGCACCTCGACGGTCTCGCCGAGAACCGGGCGCTGCTCGGCTCGCTGCTCACCGACCAGCTGCCGGCGATCGGCTGGCGGGTGCCTGAGGCGACCTATCTGGCCTGGCTGGACTGCCGCGGGCTCGGGCTGGACGGTGACCCCGCGGAGATCTTCCTCGAGCGCGGCCAGGTGGCGGTGAACAGCGGAACCGCGTTCGGGCCGGAGGGCGCCGGTCACGTCCGGCTCAACTTCGCCACCGCCCCAGCCGTCCTGCAGGAGGCGGTTGCTCGCATCCGGAGAGCGCTGCAGGCCTGAACTCTCGGCTGTGAAGAACCCGGGATGGATCGTGACCGGCGCGGTCGCCGCCGGCGTGGTGACCGGCTACCGGCTCGCGTTCGGCTCGAGATCGCAGCTGTTCGGCTCGTTCCCGTACGCGGGTGCGGTTCAAGACCAGCGGCTGGCGCTCACCTTCGACGACGGCCCGAACGAGCCGTGGACCTCCCAGATCCTGGACACGCTGCGGGACCGCCGCGTGCCGGGCACGTTCTTCCAGGTGGGCCGGTGCGCTCAACGGCACCCCGAAGTCACCCGCCGGGTGGTCGACGAGGGCCATGTTCTCGGCAACCACAGCATGACTCACGAGCTCAGCGGGTACCTGCGGGACGTGGATCAGCAGGCAGAGGTCGTGCTGGGCCGGTTGACGCTCGCGGAGATCGCTGGGGTGGCGCCTCGGCTCTACCGGCCACCGTGGCTGTGTCACTGGCCGTGGGTGCTGCGCGGCATCGCCGGCACCGGCTCGCAGGTCGTCTCCGGCACCTTCGTGCATCCGTTCGAGCTGGTCCAGCCGTCGGCGCAGCGGCTGGTCGCCGGCGCCGTCCGAGCCGCAGCGCCGGGCGCGATGATCATCATCCACGACGGACGGGAGTCGCGCGGCGGCTATCGAGGTCGTAGCGCAGCGGCGGTCGGGCCGATCATCGACGAGCTGCACCGGCGCGGCTACAGCTTCACCACCGTCGACCAGCTGCTCGGGGTCGACGCGTATGCCTGATCTGAACCTGCCCGACCTGCGCCGAGCACCGCTGCTGATCGCTCTGATGCTCGGGCTGCTGCTCTCCGAGCTGGACCAGTCGATGGTGGCGGCCGGACTTCCCACGATCGTGGCCGATCTCGACGGGGTCGGCGACCTGATGTGGGTCAACACCGCCTTCCTGCTGGCTGCGACCGCCATCCTGCCGCTGTCCGGGGCGCTCGGCGACCGCTGGGGGCGTCGACCGGTGATCATGGTGTCGCTTTTGTTGATCATGGTCGGATCGCTGCTCGGCGGACTGGCGCCGACGCTGCCGGTGCTGGTCGCCGCGCGCGTGGTCCAGGGTCTGGGCGCGGGCGGGATGCTGGTGTTGATCCAGGCTGCCGTGGCCGACGTGTGGCCGGTCCGCGACCGGGCGCCGGTGATGAGCATGATCGGCGCGGTGTTCGCCGTGGCAGCGCTCGGCGGTCCGCTGCTCGGCGGCTGGCTGGCCGTCGGTCCGGGCTGGCGGTGGATGTTCTGGATCAACCTGCCGGTGGGCGCGGCTGCGTTGGTCGCCTGCCTGGTCCTGCTGCCCCCGGCCGACCCAGCCCGGGTGCGGCAGTCGGTACGGCCCGCCGACCTGCTGCCGGTCGCTCTGCTGCGGGACCGGACGCTCAGCTGTGTCCTCGCCGCGGGCTTCGTCCTCGGTCTGGCCACCTTCGGACTCTTCGGATACCTGCCGACCTACCTGCAGCTGGGCCGAGGGCTCGGACCCGTCGAGTCGGGGCTGTGGATGCTCACCCTGGTTGCCGGCCTGGCCGTCGGCACCCTGGCATCGGCGCAGCTGGTGAGCCGGACCGGGGTGCACCGGCCGCTGCCGGTGATCGGCGCACTGCTGGCCGCGGTCGCGCTCGCTGTGCTCGCTGTGGCGGGGGCCGCGAGCTCGCCGGCCACGGTGGGTGGCAGCTTCGTGCTGCTGGGCCTCGGCGTCGGGCTGTCCTGGGAGGTGCTGGTCGTGATGGTCCAGAACTCGGTGGCGGAGGAACGGGTGGGCGCCGCCACCGCGCTGAACGGCTTCTCCCGCGAGGTCGGTGTGCTGCTCGGGTCGGCCTTGGTCGGCGGGGTGCTGTCGAGCGGGTTGGCAGCCGGCGCCGACGCCGTCGAGGTGATCGCTCCTCTCTGTGCCTGGCTGGCCGGCGCGGCCGTGCTGGCGGCCGGGGTGCTGCTGCTCGTCGAACGCCGACCGCTGTCCACCGAGCCACCGGCCACTGCGCGAGCTGCCGCGCCGACGGGCCGGCGGTGAGGTTCTCCGTCGTGGTGCCGGCTCACGACGAGGCTCGCACGCTGCCCGCCACCTTGGAGTCCCTGCTGGCTCAGGACTTCGCCGGCGAGGTCGAGATCATCGTGGTGGACAACGCCAGCACCGACGCCACGACGGCCGTTGCGACCTCGTACGGTGTGCGGCTGGTGCACGAGCCCGTCCGCGGAGTGTGCAACGCTCGCCAGACCGGGGTCCGCGCGGCTCGGGGCGAGGTGGTCGTGTCCACCGACGCCGACACCATCCACCCCGTCGGCTGGCTGCGCCGGATCGACGCTGCCCTTCGGAACCTACCCGACGCGGTGGCCGTGGCCGGACCCTGCCGGTACGTCGACCCGCCCTGGTGGGGTCGGGCCTTCCCCAGCCTGGGCTTCGGCGCGATCGCGCTGGGCTACCGGCTGACCGGTCGGGTCGGCTACCTCACCGCCACCAACGTCGCCTACCGACGCCAGGGGTTCCCGGGGTACGACACGGTGCTCACCCAGGGTGGCGACGAGGTGGACCTGCTACGCCGGCTGACCGCCTGGGGACCGGTGATCTGGGACCGGCGCAATGTGGTGGGCACCTCAGCGCGCCGGTTCCGACAGGGTCTCCTGCACACGCTGGTGATCTCGTACGGCTGGTACTACCTCGGCTCCAGCCTGGTCAACCGACTCACCGGTCGTCGGGTGATCGGGTCGGCACCGCCGGTCCGCTGACGCGGCTGCGAGAAGGTAGCCGCGATGACTTCCGAGCTCGGATCCGGTCAATGAACACAGACGAGTCCCCAATCCGAGGAGCACATCGTGGCTGAGCCGAGCACCCTCGACATCACGTTCACCGCACGCTTGGGCAAGGCGCGACCCGGAGACACCTGGACCTGTGTCCAGCTGCCGGACTCGGCGCACGTGTTCGGCACTCGGGGCCTGGTGAAAGTGGCCGGCACCATCGACGGGCATCCGTTCACCGGGGCCTTCATGGCCTTGGGAGACGGGACCCACAAGCTGCCGGTGGCGGCGCCGATCCGCCGGGCGATCGGCAAGACGGATGGCGATGAGGTCGACATCCGGCTGACCAGGCGGCTGAACTGACACGGAGTTCCACCACGCCGGTCCGCCGCGTCCCGACTCGGTCTGAGCCGACGGCGGGCGAGAATGCGTGGCATGAGCGTCCCACCCTTGCCCGACTACCCAGGGTCCGAGCCGAACGCGGCCGAGCTGGCCACATCCCGTGACCCGCGGCTCGGCATCGCGTACGCCGTCTCTGTCCGCACCGAGGGCGGCGGCCAGAACTCGGTGCCCGGGGTGGTGCTGAGCTACCGGCTGCACCGGCGCAGTCCGGACGGACGCGAGCTGCCGGTGCTGCAGGTCGAGATGAGGGGACGCAACCTGCAGGGCATGATCGCCGACGGGGACCTCATCCAGGCACCCGGTCCGCTGCCGCCGTCCGGGATGGCGCAGCTGGAGACGGTGACCAACCTGACCACCGGCTCGCTGGTGGTGCTGAAACGCCCGAGCGCCTCGGCGGGCTGTCTGATCGCCACCCTCGTCATGTTGAGCCTGATGGTGCTGCTGGTGGTCATCTCCTTCATCGTCTTCGCCCTCGCCAGCTCGACCTGACTGGCGAGCAATAGGGTGACCCCATGGCGGACTCCTCGACCCGACAACGGGTGGCGGTCGGCGTATGAGCGTGACCGTGCACACCGAGTACGTCCACCCGCTGAGCGCGCCGGGCGGCGACCTGTCCTCGCTCGGCGGCAAAGGTGAGTCGCTGGTCCGGTTGACCGAGGCCGGGTTCAACGTGCCAGACGGCTTCTGCCTGACCACGGACGCGTACCAGACTTTCGTCGCCGCCAACGGGCTGGGGAACGTGATCACCCAGCTGACCCGACGGCTGGACGCCGGCGACATCGCCGCCGTGGAACGCATGTCCGGCATCATCAGCACCGGGTTCGAAGCCGGCGACATCCCTTCCAGCGTGGTCAACCAGGTCCGTGAGGGCTATGCGGCGCTCGGCTACGGACGGGTCGCGGTCCGTTCGTCGGCGACCGCAGAGGACCTCCCCACCGGATCGTTCGCCGGCCAGCAGGACAGCTTCCTCGACATCGGCGACCTCGCCTCGCTGCTGGACGCCATCCGGCGGTGTTGGGCGTCAGCCTGGTCGCCCCGGGCGCTGGTCTATCGGGCGCGCCAAGGATTCGCGGAGGCCGACGTCGCGGTGGCCGTCGTCGTCCAGCGGATGATCAACGCGCAGACCTCCGGGGTGATGTTCACCGTCGACCCGGTCACCGGGCTGGACAGCGCGATCACCATCAACGCGGCCTGGGGTCTGGGGGAGGCGGTGGTGGGTGGCGACGTCAGCCCCGACACCTTCGTCGTCGACCGCCGCTCCGGCCGGGTCAGCAAGCAGCGCACCGCCACCAAGGACGTGATGACGGTCCGGGCGGCCGGCGGGACGACATCGGCGCCGGTGCCGGAGCACCTGCGACACCGACCCAGCCTGTCGAAGATCCAGGCGCTCCGGCTGGCCCGGCTGGGTCGGCGGATCGAGGCCCTGTTCCAGCAGCCGGTCGACATCGAGTGGTGCCTGCTCGACAGCGAGCTGTACGTCCTGCAGGCCCGGCCCGTCACGACCGGCCGTCGGGCCGACCCGTGGAACGACAGCTACCGTGGCGACTTCCTGTGGACCAACACGAACGTCGGTGAGGCCATCCCGGACGTGATGACCCCGGCCAGCTGGTCGATGATCCAGGTCTTCCTGAGCGACGCGATGGCGACGGCCTCGATCCCGCCGTACGTGGGCTACGGTCGGGTCGGCGGTCACATCTATCTCAACGTCAGCGTGATGAAGACTCTCAGCGGCATCGTCGGCGTGAACGAGCGGAGCTTCCGGACGCTGACCGAGGAGGTGTTCGGCCACCTGCCCGATGACGTCGAGATCCCACCGGTGCCGGCGTCCTGGGCGAAGGTGATGAGGTCGGTCGTACCCGTGGCGCTGCACGTCCTCTCCGAAGCGCGGCGCGA
Organism: Microlunatus sp.; assembly: GCA_035630075.1. Lineage (GTDB taxonomy): Bacteria > Actinomycetota > Actinomycetes > Propionibacteriales > Propionibacteriaceae > Microlunatus. Next base: position 3,086 of record DASQLI010000052.1, on the reverse strand, counting down.
CGTCCGTCAGCTCGAGAACTACCTGTCCACCCACCCGGCGCTGTGTGCGCGGCGCCGCCGAGAGGTCGCCGAGGTCGACGATCCGCGCGTGCTGGCGAGGCTGTGGACCACGACCCTGGAGCCGGAGTTCCACAAGGCGAGCCTGATGCTGTCGGCGGCCACCCGCAGCAGCGGGGCCTCGTTCGTCACCACCCGGAAGCGGCTGCAGGAGATGGTCGGGCCCGCCGGAGCCAACGCCGTGACGGCCGGACTGAGTGGGGACGGCGGTCAGCTCGCCAGCATGGACCTGCTCAAGGGACTCGACCAGCTCGACGCCGGGACGATCGACGAGCCCACCTTCAACGAGCGGTACGGGCACCGCGGGCCGCACGAGTTCGAAATCTCGCTGCCTCGCTCCGGTGAGGACCCGGCCTGGTTGGCCGCTCAGCGCGCCCAACGGACCCCGGAGATCATGGGCGAGGTCGCGGCCCGGCAGCAGAAGCAGGCTCAGGTGCGCGAGCTGGCCTGGATCCGGCTCGGACACCGTTATCCGCTGCAGGCGTGGCTGCTGCGACGGCAGGTCAAGCAGTGGGCCGAGATCGCTCGCAACCGCGAGCTGGCCCGCAGTGAGGTGATCCGCTACTTCTGGGTGCTGCGTTCTTTCGTGGTCCGAGCCGGTGAGCTGACCGGGCTCGGCGGCGACATCTTCTTCCTGGATCTGACGGAGATCCTCGAGGCGCTGGGCGGCGACGTCCTGGACCGAGACGAGATCGCCCACCGACGCGAGGTGTACGACAGCTACGGCTCGCTGCCGCCGCTGCCCAGCCTGATCCGCGGCCGCTTCGACCCGTTCGCGTGGGCCCAGAATCCCGACGACAGGATCGATCCGCGAGCCGGAGCGTCACCGCCGTCGACGAGCGGCGACGACGTCCGGGCGGTGGTCACGGGATTCCCAGGCTCGGCGGGCATCGTCGAGGGGACTGCGCGGGTGATCCTGAGGGCTAGCGACGGTGAGCGGCTGAAGGCCGGTGAGATCTTGGTGACCAACGTGACGAACGTCGGCTGGACGCCGCTGTTCCCCCGGGCCGGTGCCGTGATCACCAACGTGGGGGCCCCGCTCTCGCACGCCGCGATCGTCGCCCGCGAGCTGGGAATTCCCGCCGTCGTCGGCTGCGGGAACGCGACCCAGGTGATCCGTGACGGAGATCTGGTGCGGGTCGACGGTTCGGCCGGCCGGATCTCGGTGCTGCGATCCTGATCGATCCACGGGTTCGGCTGGCGGGACCGGTGGAGCAGGTCGCTGCCACGATCCTCGGTGCGAGCCTGTCCCATGCCGGGGTGACGGTGCGGATCACCGAGGTCGAGGCGTACGCGGGGGAGCGGGATCCCGCATCGCACGCCTTCCGCGGCCGGACACCGCGCAACGCGGTGATGTTCGGCCCACCTGGGCACCTTTACGTCTACTTCAGCTACGGCATGCACCATGCCTGCAACGTGGTGTGCGGTCCCGAGGGCACGGCGTCCGGCGCCCTGGTGCGGTCCGGTGAGGTGATCGGAGGCCTCGAGCTCGCCCGGGCCCGTCGTGGAGAGCGGATCCGGGACCTCGATCTGGCCCGCGGGCCGGGTCGGCTGGCACAGGCGCTGGGTCTCACTCTGGCGGACGGCGGTGCCGACGTGTTCGGCGACGCCTCCGTCCGACTGACGCTCGATGCCTACCCGGTGGCCTTGATCAGCACCGGGCCACGGGTCGGAGTCAGCGTCGAGGCGGACCGGCCCTGGCGGTTCTGGATCACGGGGGACCCGTACGTGTCGGACTACAAGCGCAGTCCGCGGGCGCCCGTGGCCCCGCCTGATCTGGGCAACCGCTAGCGTCGGACGATGACCACCCGTCCTGACCGCGAGCTGGACATCGTACTGGTGGGCGCCACCGGGTTCGTCGGGCGGCTGACCGCGCTCCATCTGGCCGAGCACGCCCCGTCCGGGCTGCGGCTCGGACTGGCCGGCCGCTCGGCCGAGCGGCTGGCGGCTCTGCAGCAGACGCTGCCCGAGGAGGCCGCCGAGTGGCCGCTGATCAGCGTCGACGTGCTGGACGACGCCGCGGTCGCCGACCTCGCGGGTCGGTGCAGAGTGGTGGCCAGCACCGTCGGCCCGTACCTGCGGTACGGCCTCCCGCTGGTCCGCGCCTGCGCTACGGCCGGAACGCACTACGCGGACCTGACCGGGGAGACGTTGTTCGTTCGGCGCAGCATCGACGCTGCGCACGAGACCGCCCGAGCCAGCGGTGCACGGATCGTGCACTCGTGCGGATTCGACTCTGTCCCGTCCGACCTGGGGGTGGGCCTGACCGCCCGGCAGGCCGCCGTTGACGGCGCCGGCGAGCTGACGGCGCCGGTGCTGCACGTGCGCAGCCTGCGCGGCGGCATCAGCGGGGGCACGATCGACTCGCTCCGCCAGCAGATCATCGAGAACGAGCGGGACCCGAGCGGTCGCCGGCTGCTGGGCGATCCGAAGGCGTTGGTCGATGACGTGGTCGACCGCCCGTACGGGTCGAAGCGACCGGGTCGGCGCCCGGTGGCGCGGGACGAGCGCAGCGGTATCTGGCACGCCCCGTTCGTGATGGGTCCATACAACCGGCAGATCGTCCAGCGCAGCAACGCCCTGACCGATTGGTCGTACGGTCGTGAGCTCTCCTATCACGAGGTCGTCGACACGGGTCGCGGGCCCCGCGGGCTGATCACCGCCACCGCTCTGGCCGCCGGCACCAGCGCCCTGATGGCCGGGATGATGTTCGGACCGACCCGTCTGGTGCTGGACCGGCTGCTGCCGGCACCAGGTGAGGGTCCCTCGGAGCAGGTCCGGGACAACGGTCGCTTCCGGATCGAGGTGACGGCCGGGACCACCGACGGGCCGCGGTATCGCACCACGATTGCCGCCGACCGCGACTTCGGCTACGGAGGTACGGCGGTGATGCTCGGCGAGTCCGCCCTCGCCCTGGCCGCCGAGGAGCGGCTCGGTGCGGCCGGTGTGGTCACGCCGATGGTGGCGCTGGGCGACGTGCTGCCCGACCGGCTACGGGAACGGGGCTTCGAGGTGAGCACCGAACATGC
>DASQLI010000051.1:0-5549 GCA_035630075.1 Microlunatus sp. | reverse complement strand
CGCAGCCCGGTCGCCCGGCAGCCAGTCGAGATGGGCGATCTCGTCGGCGCCGACCCACAGCAGCCGATCATGGTCGGTGGAGGCCGTGACCTCACCGGCGCGCACCGACGCTACCCAGATGCGCATCTCCAGCGTGTCCGACAGCGGCCACGCCGAGTTGTCAGATCGCACGGTGCCTCGGGCGACCACCGTCGCTGACAACTCGGCCATGGTGGGCACGACCTCAGCGCCGAGGGTGAGCGAGATCTGGAGCTCTTCGATGATCTCGCGGTGCAGCGCAGCCACCGGGTCCTCGCCCGGCTCCACCTTGCCGCCGGGGAGCTCCCACTTGCCGGCCAGCGTCGGCGGCCCGGTCCGGCGCGCGGCCAGCACCCTGGTCGGGCGCTCCACGTCGTCGACGATCGCGGCCGCCACGACCAGCCGACGAGCCGCCATCAGCTGCCGAAGATCGCCGTGATCACGGCCGTGCACCAGGCCAACAGCTCGCGGTCCTTGGGTGGCTCACCACCGATAGTCTTCGACCGCGGTCGCGGCACCAGGATCAGCTTCGCGGTGTCCTTGATGACCGAACCCGGGTAGAGCCGCTTCAGCCGCAGCTGCTTGGACTCCAGCAGCTCGGCCGGAGCGAAGCGGATGAAGTTGCCCTGGCTGACGATCTCGGTCAGTTCTGCCGAGCGGGCGACCAAGCGGAACTTGGCCACCTCCAGCAGCGTCTCCACCTCCGACGGCGGCGGACCGTAGCGGTCGGCGAGCTCCTCCCGTACGGCTTCGATGTCGGCGTCGGACCGCACCTCCGCCAGCCGCTTGTACATCTCCAACCGCAGCCGCTCCGACTCGACGTAGTCCTCCGGCAGGTGCGCCGTGATCGGGAGCTCGATCCGGACGTCGGCCTCGGGCTCGGTGTTCTGCCCACGGAACTCCGCGACGGCCTCGCCGACCAGCCGGATGTAGAGGTCGAAGCCGACGTCGGCGATGTGGCCGGACTGCTCCCCGCCGAGCAGGTTGCCCGCGCCGCGGATCTCCAGGTCCTTCATCGCCACCGCCATCCCGGACCCCAGGTCGGTGTGCGCCGCGATGGTGGCCAGTCGGTCGTGGGCCGTCTCGGTGAGCGGCTTCTCGGGAGGATAGAAGAAGTACGCGTAGCCGCGCTCGCGACCGCGACCGACGCGTCCGCGGAGCTGGTGCAGCTGGGACAGCCCGAGCAGGTCGGCCCGCTCGATCAACAACGTGTTGGCGGTGGAGATGTCCAGGCCGGCCTCGACGATCGTGGTGCAGACCAGCACGTCGGCCCGCCGCTCCCAGAAGTCGACCATCACCTGCTCCAGTCGCTGCTCTCCCATCTGGCCGTGGGCGGTCATCACCCGGGCCTCGGGCACCAGGTCGGCGAGCTTCTTGGCCACCTTGTCGATGCTCTGGACCCGGTTGTGGATGTAGAAGACCTGCCCCTCGCGCAGCAGCTCGCGGCGGACGGCGGCGACCAGCTGAGCCTCGTCGTACGGTCCGGCGAAGGTCAGCACCGGGTGCCGTTCCTCAGGCGGGGTGGCGATGGTGCTCATCTCCCGGATGCCGGTGATCGCCATCTCCAGCGTGCGGGGGATCGGAGTGGCGGACATGGCCAGCACGTCGACGTCCATCCGCAGCTTCTTCAGCTGCTCCTTGTGCTCGACGCCGAACCGCTGCTCCTCGTCGATGATCACCAGCCCCAGGTCCTTGAACTTGATCTCACCGCCCAGCAGTCGATGGGTGCCGACCAGGACGTCGACCTTGCCGTCGGCGACCGCCTCGATCGTCGCCTTGGCCTGGGCGTCGGTCTGGAACCTGCTGAGCGGCGCGACGTTCACCGGGAAGCCGGCGTAGCGGTCCGCGAACGTCGCGTAGTGCTGCTGCACGAGCAGCGTGGTCGGCACCAGCACGGCGACCTGCTTGCCGTCCTGGACGGCCTTGAAGGCGGCGCGGACGGCGATCTCGGTCTTGCCGTAACCCACGTCGCCGCAGATCAGCCGGTCCATCGGCACGATCAGCTCCATGTCGGCCTTGACCTCGTCGATCGCGGCCAGCTGGTCGGGGGTCTCGACAAAGCTGAACGCGTCCTCCAGCTCGCGCTGCCAGGTGGTGTCGGCCGAGAAGGCATGGCCGCGAGAGGCCTGCCTGGCCGCGTACAGCTTGATCAGCTCGCTGGCGATCTCCCGGACCGCCTTGCGGGCCCGGCCCTTGCGCTTGGCCCAGTCGGCCCCACCCATCTTGTCCAGCGTCGGGTGCTCGCCACCGACGTAGCGCGTCACCTGGTCCAGGGAGTCCATCGGAACGTAGAGCCGGTCGCCGGGTTGACCGCGCTTGGATGCGGCGTACTCGATCACCAGGTACTCCCGGACCGAGCCCGCGACGCTGCGCTGGACCATCTCCACGTACCGGCCGACGCCGTGCTGGTTGTGCACCACCGGGTCACCGGGGGTCAGCTCCAGCGGGTCGATCTGGTTCTTGCGCCGGACCGGCATCTTGCGGGTGGCTTTGTCGGCGGTGCGCTGCCCGGAGAGGTCGGCGGCGGTGAACAGGATGAGCTTGACACCGTCGGCGACGAAGCCGTGCTGCAGGTCACCGAGGACGACGGTGGCGATCCCGGGTTCCGGCGGCTCGTCGAGCCTCTCCAGGATCCGGACCGGGTGCTCGTGCTCGGTCAGCACCTCGGCCATCCGGTCGATCATGCCCTTGCCCTCGGCGGTCAGCACCACCCGCCAGCCATCGGCGAACCGGCGGCCGATCTCGGCGATCGCGGCCTCGACCTCGCCGCGATAGGTGTCCTGGGCGTGACCGGCGATCGTCCGCGACTCCACGCCGCTGATCGACACCGCGGTGGAGAAGTCGATGATCTCGCCGTCCTCGGTGCGGATCGGGGCATCGACGCGCCCTGAGCCCGTCGAAGAATCGTGCCCTGAGCCTGTCGAAGGGCCCGCGCTGAACGGCGACAGCGTCCACCAGGCCAGGCCCCGGTTGATCGCTGCGGCCCGGACGTCGGCCAGCGGCTGGTAGGAGGAGGCGCCGAGGTCGATCGGCGCCTGACCGCCGCCAGCCGCGGCGGCCCAGGAGGCCTGAAGGAACTCCTCGGAGGTCTTGACCAGGTCGATCGCCCGGCCGCGGACCAGCTCGGGGTCGCAGACCAGGACGTGGGTGTCGGCCGGCAGCACGTCGACGAGCAGCTCCATCCCCTCCACCAGCACCGGGGACAGCGCCTCCATCCCGTCCACGGCGTGCCCCTGCGCGATCCGGTCGAGCATGTCGATCAGCTCGGGATGGGCCTGGGAGAGGGTGAACGCGCGCTGACGTACCTCGTCGGTGAGCAGCAGCTCGCGGCAGGGTGAGGCGATGATCTCGGTCCGGGTCAGGTCGGACGAGCGCTGGTCGGCGACTGTGAAGTAGCGGATCTCCTCGACCTCGTCGCCGAAGAAGTCGACCCGGACCGGGTGCTCCTCGGTGGGCGGGAAGATGTCCACGATTCCACCGCGGACGGCGAACTCGCCCCGCCGCTCGACCATGTCCACCCGCACGTAGGCCGCCCCGACCAGTGCCTGGGCGAGCTCATCGATGTCGAAGTCCTGGCCGACGACGAGCCGGACCGGGGCCATGTCGCCAAGGCCCTTGACCTGGGGCTGGAGCACCGAGCGGACGGGGGCCACGATGATCTTGGGCGGTGGCAGCTCGTCGTTGCCGACCAGGCGACGCAGCACCGCGAGCCGGCGCCCGACGGTGTCGGACCGTGGGCTCAGCCGCTCGTGCGGCAGCGTCTCCCAGGCGGGGTAGTAGGCGACCTCTCGCTCCCCGACCAGGCTGCGACAAGCGGCGGCCAGGTTCTCGGCCTCACGGTAGGTGGAGGTGACCAGGAGCACCGGACGGTCGGCTCCGCCTGCCTCGGTTCCGGCCGCCAACGCGGCCGCGATCAACGGCCGCATGGCCGGCGGGGCGGTCAGATCGAGGGCAGAAAGGGTGCGCGAGCGTGCATCACCGATCGCCTCGGTGACGGTCGGATCGGTGGCGAACAGCTCGACGAGTCCCGCCAGGGTCACGGGCGGAGCCTCTCGGGAGTGCAGGAGCGATTCTGGGCGACACGCTCTTCGTCGGCCAGAATCGCGACGAACGAGCGAGATCGCGCGGAGCCCGTGACCGCGGAGCGCGGAGCGCGACAGACCAGCAGGGTCACGGGCGGAGCCTCTCGGGAGTGCAGGAGCGATTCTGGGCGACACGCTCTTCGCCCAGAATCGCGGAGCGCAGGGCGCGACAGTTCCACACGTGCACCGGGACACCGTACTCGTCCCCGGCGACAGTGGCGGAGTGATGCTCGGGCGCATCCGAGCACGCCCGAGAACGCGGCGACAGCCGGCGACGATGCAGCCGCGGCCGCGGGCAGTGCTGAGTACGGATGGTCAATCTTCGTTGATCATCAGCACGGCGGCGGTCGTCAGCAGTCCGTGCCTCCCTGGCGGTCCGAGACATTCCAGCACCTGAGCGAGTTGGGTCTGGCGCGAGTGCGGGCGTGTCGAGCGGGTTCAGGTGGGTAATACTGCCGAGTCATGGTTCACATCTGGGTCACCGCGGCCTAGGGTCGGACCCAACGCCAGCGTCGGCCAGGAGGTTGCCCATGATCGCTCCATCACCTCTCGGACCGGGACGTCTGTCCCGGCGATCGTTGCTCAAGGGCGCCCTCGGCACCGCTGCGGGAGCGACCCTCGCCGGCGGCCTCGCCGGCTGTGGCTCGGCCTTCTCCGCCGGTATGGTCGGCTCCGAGCTTGCGCCCGGGACCGTCACCTTCTGGAATCTGTTCGGCGGCGGTGACGGCGCCCGGCTGCAGATCATGTTGGACGCCTATGCCGAGCAGCACGGCGGACCGGACTCCCTTCAGGCGGCCACCTTCACCTGGGGCAACCCGTACTACACGAAGGTCACTCTGGCCACCATCGGCGACGCTCCGTCCGACGTAGCCGTCTCGCACCTGACCAGAGAGAAGAACCTGGCCCGGGCCGACCTGCTGACCGAGATCACCGACGACATGCTGGCCCTGGTCGGTCTGTCCCCCGGCGACTTCAACCAGACGGCCTGGGAGACGCAGAAGGTGGACGGGAAGTCGTACGCGATCCCGCTGGACACCCACCCGTTCGTCCTGTACTACAACACCGAAGTCTGCGACAAGGCCGGGCTGCTGAACTCCGACGGCTCGCTCAAGGAGATCAAGGGCACCGACGGCTGGGAGCAGGCGCTGCAGGCCGCCAAGGAGGTGACCGGCGCGTACGGAGCCTCGGTGGCCACGGTCAGCGAGCTGGCCACACCGTGGCGCTGGTTCCAGACCCTCTACTCGCAGCGAGAAGGCAACACACCCTGGTTGGCCGAAGGTGGGGAGCAGCTCACCTACAACGAGGAGCTGACCCTCGACACCCTGCACTGGATGCAGAAGCTCACCACCAGTGGCTTGATGCCGACCACCACCGACTACGCGGGCTCCCAGACGCTGATGTTCACCGGTCAGGCGGGCTTCTACCTGCAGGGCGAGTGGGAGATCACCA
>DASQLI010000050.1:0-2552 GCA_035630075.1 Microlunatus sp. | reverse complement strand
CCCACGATGATCGGGATCACCGAGTGCGCCAGCATGTCCGGCAACGCGGTGCGTCGTACGGCGCGGGGGCCGGTCGTCTCCACGCCGGTCGACATCGCGGCGACGGTGAACGTCCCGCCCACGACGAGGCAGAACACCAGCAGGGCCACCGAGTTGACGAAGATCTCGTTGAGCCCGGCGTCCAGCACGAAGCGCTGCCACTGGATGGTGTCCTTGTAGCTGTCGAAGGCGGTCGAGCCGAACAGCACCGCGACCGCGGCCACCAGCCCGGGGCGGGGAACCGTGGTCCCCAGGTTGGCCAGCGGGCTGCGCACCACCAGCCGGCCCTCGGTGCGCCCCCAGGGCGACAGCTTGGCCAGGAGGCTGGAGTAGACCTCGAACGGGTCGGCGCGCTCGAACCACTCCTCGCCGAAGACCGCGGCGCCGACCAGCATCACGGCGAGGTACGCCGCCAGCCAGATCCGCACCGAACCCAGGTAGACGCTCTGCGGGTTGACCAGCTCCTGCCAGACGAAGGCGAACAACCCCAGTGCCGCCGGCCAGTAGCCGAGGCGGGCGGGGTAGGCAACCACGCCGACAGCTGGGTCGCCCCCGGTGACCCGGGCCAGCAGGAGGTTGATCGTCCGCACCGGGCTGACCGCCCGGGCGATGCGGCCGAACAGCAGCGAGGCCGGGACCATGCCGACCCAGACCAGCACGTAGAACGTGCCCAGGGCCGGGTTGTTCGTGAGATCGGGTCCCCAGATCAGCGCCCAGGTGACGTAACCGAAGAACAACAGGCCGAGGATGCGCACCGTCCACCGGAACCGGTCGTCGTCGACCATCCGCGCCAGCCAGGGCGGGGCCGGCCGACCGCCCTCCTGCTGGTAGCGGGGAGTGCGCCAGGCCAGCGCCAGCACGCAGAACGAGACGACCAGCGAGGCAGCGGCGGTGGCCACGGCGAGTCCGAGCGGGATGGGCAGGTCCTTGGCCCCGCCCAGGCCGTGCAGGGGCAGGAGCACTCAGCGCACCTCGAGCACGACGACCAGTTGTTCGAGGGTGTGCGACTCGACCTCGACGATGCCGGGCCGGTCGATGGTGAGCTTCTTGTTCGAGGTGCCAGCGTCGTACTCGATCTCCTGCTCCGGCGAGCTGTGCACGTGCAGCTCGCCGGGCTTGTCGGCCACGATGTGCAAGGTGATCGGCTTGCCGGCCTTGACCTTCTTCTCCACCCCGTTGGGGTCGACGGTGTCGCCCTTGAAAGTGATGTCGATCGTCGTACCGCTCGGCTTCGGCTTCTTGGTCGGCTCGGCCTTTGCGCTGGCATCGGCGGTGGCGCTCGACTTGTCGGGGGCGGGCTTGTCGGATCCGCTGGGCTCATCGCTCCCGCAGCCGCTGACCAGCAGGAACAGCACAGCGATCAAGCCGATCAGTCCGGAGCGAAACCGGCGTGGCATGGACCCTCCATCAGGTGGACGTGCGTTCGTCGTCATCGGTGCTCTGTCACAATCCCATGTGGTCCAAGTGACCCCTGGAGGAGGGGACCGGTGGACCGTGGATGATGATGACACGTTCTCGGATTGGGGGTTCGCGCCATGAGCGAGCGACTGCGCGCGAGTGATCTCGCCCTGCTGGCTGACGAGACCCCGCAGACGCCGATGCACAACGCGATCCTCGAGATCTTCGACCCGGCCGACTCCGGCCTGAACTACGAGGCCCTGCTGGCCCACATCGATGACCGGATCTCGTTCGTCCCCCGCTACCGCCAGCACGTACGACGGGTGCCGGGTCGGCTGGCCAACCCGGTCTGGGTCGACGACGAGGACTTCGACCTCGCCTACCACGTACGCCGCTCCGCGCTGCCCCGCCCGGGCACCCTTGACCAGCTCCGCGAGCTGGCCGGGCGGATCATGTCGCGCCGGCTCGACCCGGACCGGCCGTTGTGGGAGGTCTACTTCGTCGAGGGCCTCGAGGGTGGTCGGGTGGCCGTGCTGTCGAAGTCCCATCAGATCCTCGTCGACGGCATCTCCACCGTCGACCTCGGCCAGGTGCTGCTGGATGTCGATCCCGGTCCGCGCCACCTCGTTCACGACGGCTGGGCAGCCGGCCACGAACCGACCCCCGCCAGCCTGGCAGTCGGCGCCATCGCCGAGTCCGTCTCGGACCCGCGTGTGGCGATCACCACCCTGCGCAGCAACGCGGAGGCCCTGGGTCGAACACTGAGCGGTGTCGCCGGGAAGGTCGGCGCGATCGCGGGCGGTCTGTCCGGGCGGCGTACAGCGCCGGAGACGCCGTTCAACATCGAACCCTCCGCCCAGCGCCGGCTCGTCTGCGTGCGCACCTCGCTCAAGGACTACCGCAAGGTCCGGCGCATCCACGGCGGCACCATCAACGACGTCATCCTGGCCACGCTGTCCGGTGGCATCCGGGCCTGGCTGACGACCCGTGCCGACTCGGTCGGCGCGTCGCGGCGACTGCGCGCACTGGTGCCGATGAGCGTCATCGACGAGGAGCTGGAACCGACCTCGCTGGGCTCCCAGGTCGTCGGCCACCTGGTCGACCTGCCGATCGGC
>DASQLI010000049.1:0-26770 GCA_035630075.1 Microlunatus sp. | reverse complement strand
GTTGTAGTCGTTGACGTACAGGCTCACGGTCGGGGCGATCGTCCGGGCCAGCTGGACCACGGCCGCCATCGCGGGCGCGGCGAGCCCTTGTCCGCGCAGCGCAGGATCGAGCCAGACACCCTGCACCTGGCAGACCGAGCCGGCAACCGAGCCGACGTCGGCCTTGAACACGACCCGACCCTGGTGGACCAGGCCGAAAGCCCGGCCGGAGGTGATCAGCTGCCGGACATAGAACCGGTAGCCGGCCGGACTGCCCTGCACGGGCGACACGCCGACCTCCTCGGTGTACATCTTCACCGCGGCCTCGTAGTAGCTGTCCCAGTGGTCCAGCCCCATCCGGCGGACCCGCTGATCCGGCTCGACGGCGGGCGGTCCTGAGATCGCCATCACCGGTTGCTTTGCCCGCACGTCACGCACCTTGCTCCACGGTGTCCCCCACCGCTCGGCCAGCCGCCGCCACAGGTCGAGCGCAACCGTCGACGGCCCGATGATCGAGAAGCACATCCGGTCGGGTCCCGCGAACTCGGTCCAGGCGTCCACCGCGTCGGCATCGGCGTTCACCGGTACGAGATTCGCCCCCGCGTGGCAGAGCGATCTCAGTTCACCGTCTCGCTCGTAGCCCCAGATCGGACAGCCCAGACTGGAGGCCTCCACCCCCGCCGCACGGATCCGCGAACCCACGAAGACGTTCTCGATCGGTCGCCGCGCCAGCAGCCGTAAAACCGCAGGCAAGTCGTCTCGGCCGAGCACCCGCACGCCCTCGACACCGCCGCTGGTCGGCGACTGGGGCGTTCGGAGGGCAGTCACGTCAGGTCAGGCTAGCCCACGCTGACGGTGGGCGCTCCGTCGCCGGCGGGCATCTCGTCGGCCAGCCGCATCGCCTCTTCGATCAGGGTCTCGACGATGTCGGCCTCCCGGACCGTCTTGATCACCTCGCCCTTGACGAAGATCTGGCCTTTGCCGTTACCGGAGGCCACTCCCAGGTCGGCTTCGCGAGCCTCGCCGGGTCCGTTCACGACGCACCCCATCACGGCGACCCGGAGCGGCACCTCGAGCCCGTCCAGACCGGCGGTCACCGCGTCGGCGAGCTTGTAGACGTCCACCTGCGCCCGACCGCAGGACGGGCAGGACACGATCTCCAGCTTGCGCGGCCGCAGGTTGAGCGACTGCAGGATCTGCAGCCCGACCTTGACCTCCTCGACCGGCGGCGCGGACAGCGAGACCCGGATGGTGTCGCCGATCCCCTTGCTCAGCAGCGCACCGAAGGCGACAGCGGATTTGATCGTGCCCTGGAAGGCCGGACCGGCCTCGGTCACGCCGAGATGCAACGGGTAGTCGCAAGCCTCACTGAGCATCTCGTACGCCCGCACCATCACCACCGGGTCGTTGTGCTTGACGCTGATCTTGAAGTCACGGAAGCCGTGCTCCTCGAACAGGCTGGCCTCCCACAACGCCGACTCGACCAGCGCCTCCGGAGTGGCCTTGCCGTACTTGGCCAGCAGCCGCTTGTCCAGTGAGCCGGCGTTGACGCCGATCCGGATCGACGTGCCGTGATCGGCCGCCGCCCGGGAGATCTCCTTGACCTGGTCGTCGAAGGCGCGGATGTTGCCCGGGTTCACCCGGACCGCCGCGCACCCGGCCTCGATGGCCGCGAACACGTACTTGGGCTGGAAGTGGATGTCGGCGATCACCGGGATCTGCGACTTCGTGGCGATCGCGGGCAAAGCGTCCGCGTCGTCTTGGCTCGGCACGGCGACCCGGACGATGTCGCAGCCGGTGGCGGTCAGCTCGGCGATCTGCTGCAGCGTCGCGTTGATGTCGGAGGTCAGCGTGGTGGTCATCGACTGCACGCTGACGGGCGCATCGCCCCCGACGAGCACCTTGCCCACCTTGATCTGGCGAGTGGGCCTGCGCGGGGCCAGCGTAGGCGGAGGCATGGGCGGCAGCCCGAGATCGATACTCATGTCTCCCCCAGCGTAGCCGCGTGCGGTCGGCGGCAGTCTGTCGTACGGCCCGGCTACGGTCGCGAGCGTGACGGACATCACCGATCCCCTGAAGGCGACGCTGCGTCGCTACCTGCGCAAGGAGAGCGACGCCCTGCTCGCCACCCTCGACGGTCTCGACGAGCGGCAGGTCCGCTGGCCACTGACCCAGTCCGGCACCAACCTGTTGGGCATCGTCAAGCACACCGCCAGCGTCAGCCTCGGCTACTTCGGGGAGACCTTCGGTCGCGAGCACGGCCAGTCCCTCCCCTGGTTCGACGACGAGGACGCCGAGCCGAACGCCGACATGTGGGCCACCGCCGACGAGTCCCGGGAGCAGATCGTGGCCCTGCACGAGGCCGCGGCCCAGGCGGCCGACGCCACGATCGAGGCACTGGACCTGGACTCACCTGGTCGAGTGCCGTGGTGGGGTCCGGCGAAGGCCGACGTGACCCTCGGCCAGATCCTGGTGCACATGATCGCGGAGACGGCCCACCATGCCGGACACGCCGACATCGTCCGCGAGATGATCCTGGATGCTCCGCCGACGCAGGATCCGAACCTGCCGGAGTGGACCGCCGACCGCTGGGCGCAGTATCGGACGAACCTGGAGCAGATCGCCGAGAACGCACCCGCAACAGGTGCATAGTCGGTCAGCCGTGGGCAACGCCCGGTTCGGCGGCACGATCGCCGCCCGTAACGCAACAGCTAGCGAGGCTTGGCCCAGGCGATGGTGTGTCGGAACCCGAGTCGACGCCGAACAGCTGCCCCAGGCATGACGTCGTCGAGCAACTGCCGCAGCTCGTCGTACGACTGCGTCGGATCGCGAACCGGAAACGGCGGCGGCTGCACGCCGTCCGCTCTGCTGGGCCAGGGGTGCTTCACGTACCCGATGATCGGATTGGTGATCATGGAGGCGACGTCCCACGCGTGGTCACGGACGGTGCGCGGCTGAGCGAGCCCGACGGCCAGGAAACGGCCGCCCGGCTTGAGCCGCCGCCGCACCTCGTGCAGCGCCTCCGCCACGTCGAGGTGATGCAACACAGCCACCATGGTCACCAGGTCGAATGCTTCGTCGTTGTCGGTCCAGGTGTCGCCGGTGATCGTGACGTTCGCCAGACCGGCGCAGCGCTGCGCCGCCTGGTCTCGCATCGCCTGATCGACATCACTGCCGATCACCCGTTCCACGTGGGGCGCGAGAGCGGCGACCAGCTCGCCTCGACCGCAGCCGACATCGAGCGCCGTCCGGCACGGCTCAGGCAGGTTCGCGACGATCCAGCTGTGGAAGTGGTCGTTGTGGCTCCATGGGTGCCGCGCGTTCAGCCTGGCCATCTCCGCCGACAGCGCGCCGCCGGCGAAGGTTCCCGTCCATCGCCGTAGCGCCACCGGTCGATCCTGCCACGTCAGGTCATCCCCGCAGCCATGACTTCCGCGATCTGTGCAGCGGCGTCTTGGGGCGAGATCGTCGCCGAGTCGATCATCATGCGCGAGCGATTGCTCATAGGGGCGTTCCATCACCCCTGGACCAGATCGGCTTTAGGGCGGCCTATCCCGCCGAGGCCGTCGACTGGTCGAGCAGGTAGAACGTCGTCCCGCCGGCGTCGCGATAGGTGGCCATGTAGCCGTCAGGGATCTCCGACGGCTCGCTGACCACCTGGAGCGCATCCCCTCGGGCGGCGTGGAAGTCGCGCACGTCATCGACGGTGAACAGCGGGCCGGCGGGCGCCTGGTCGTCCAGGTCGAGCATGATCTGGACATCCGATCCCGGCATCGACAAGGCAACCGTGGCATCCCCCTCCCGCCAGAGCTCGGTGGCACCGAACACATCGCGATAGACCTTCAGCGATGCGACGACGTCAGTGGTGGGGACGTACAGGAACTCCAACTTCATGGCTCGTCCTCTCGTGCCGTAACTAGATTATGCCTCAGCATAGCGGCATTATGGATCCGTGCGCGAGTGGATCCCGATCTCGACCTCCCCGAAGGGCAGACTGGCGTTGGCCGCGGTCCGCGAGTTCGGCTCCCGCACCTTCGAGGAGGTGACTGTCGGCGAGCTGGCGGCATCCGCGGGGGTCACCACCGGGGCGCTGTACCACCACTTCGAGAGCAAGCTCGGGCTGTACCGGTTCGTCCGCGTCGACGTCGAGCGGCGACTCCTCGACCGGATGGAGGGCGCGGTCGCCGCCAGCCGAGAGAGGCCGACGAGCGAGGCGATCATGGCGGCGCTGGTGATCGGATTCGACTTCTCGATCGAGCATGGTTTCCAGCGGCTGCTCGGCGAGGAGCCACCCGGCACACAGGATGATGCGCTGGTCGAGCTGCTCGGCAGGATCAGTCGACCTGCTCCGCCACCGATGGGTCGCCTGCTCACCGCGGTCTGGCGAGCCGCACTCCTCTCGGTGGCCGATGGCATCGGTGTCGACCAGGCGCGCGAGGTGCTGCGCTCGCTGCGGGTCATTCCCGTCGCCGACTGATGTCAGCGCGATGTGTCAGTCTGAGTCCATGCTCACTGGTCGCCTGCTTGCGGAGAGCCTGCGCATCGGGATCGACCTGACTGTCCCCGATCTTCGCGTCGTCAGGCTCGGCCGCCATGACGTCGCCGCCGGCGCCTCCGACACCCAGCCGCCCGTCTGGACCTTCCTGGACTTCGAGGCTCCCGACGAACGCGCCGACGATCTGGCCCGCGCTCTGGCCGCTGCCCTCGACACCAGAACGGGTTGGTACGCCGACTTCTGCGTGGGGGATGACCACGTCGTCGTGTTCGCCAACCGGGTGTTCCGCTACCGCATCGGTGACCGGCGAGCCCGCGACGAGGCAGTCGCCTGGGGGCGGGCGGCAGGTACGCCGGAGCACCAGCTCGACTGGGGCGACTAGCGGTGGACGACTGCGAGTTCTCCGCCGAGCTGTGGATCTGGCGAGCTCGGCAGGAGGACGGCTGGACCTTCGTCAGCGTCCCGGAAGCCGAGTCGGAGGACATCCGCGAGTTCGCGGCCACTCGGCCCCCCGCTGGTTTCGGTTCGGTACGGGTCGCCGCGACGATCGGCGGTTCCACCTGGCAGACGTCGGTCTTCCCCGGCGACGACGGCCGTTACGCGTTGCCGATCAAGAAGTCGATCCGCAAGGCCGAGGCGATCGAAGCCGGTGACGTCGTCACCGTGCGCCTGCATCTGTCGGCCGACTGACTCGGGAAGCAAGCACCGACGGAGGACCACAGACCGCACCGAGGGAGGACCTGCCATGGCGGAGAAGAAGGGCAAGGGCAGCGCGACCGCTCAACGCGCGAACGCCAAGGCGGCCAAGGAGGGGAAGTCCAACCCGCGGAAGTCCTCCGCTGCCCAGTCCGAGCTGGGCAAGAAGGGCGCGAGGAAGAAGAAGTCCGGCAAGAGCTAGAACAGGCGGATCGGGTCGATCAGGTCGGCCAGGATCAACACGACCCCGGAGACGAGGATCAGGCCTCCGACGGCGTACGCCACCGGCAGCATCTTCGCGGTGTCGACGTACCCGGGATCGGGGCGTCCACGCAACCGAGCGAGCAGCCGCTTCACGCCCTCGTACAAGGCACCGAGGATGTGGCCACCGTCGAGCGGCAGCAACGGGATGAAGTTGAACAGGGCCACGAACAGGTTCACCGAGCCGAGCAGCACGAACATGGTCGCCACCTTGTCGGCGGCCTCGATCCGGTCGGTCGACGCGACCTCGCCGGCGGCCCGGCTGGCACCGACGATGCTCATCGGGCCGTAGATGTCCCGCGGCTGGCCGGTGACCAGGTTCGCGGCCGTGTAATAGACCTTCACCGGGAACGCCACCAGCGCGTGCGCGGTCTGCTGGGTCATCGTCCACATGTCGTCGAGCACCACGATCGGCCCGCCACGTTCGCGCTGGACCACCGGCTCGACACCGAAGAAGCCGGCGGCGACCCGCTTGCCCGGATCCCAGCGGTCGACGACCCCGGTGATCACCGTGTCGACCTGCCTCAGCTGCACGGTCTGCCCGTCGCGGACGACCGTGACCTGGGCGGGTTGGTCGAGGTTGGTCCGAATCAGCTGCGACATCTGGTCCCACTCGGTCACCGGTTGACCGTTGAAGGCCACGATGGTGTCGCCAGTCCTGATGCCGGACTCGTACGCGGGCGTCTTCGGCTTGCCGGCACAGTCGTTCGTCGGCTCCCCCACCGCCACGATGCACTCCTGCACCCGGTTCACGGTGAGCTGGCTGCGGTACACCCCGTACGTGGCGGTGACGCCGAGCAGGATGACGAAGGCCAGCAGCAGGTTCATCGTCGGGCCGCCGGCCATGATGATCAGCTTCTGGTACGTCTTCTTCTGGTAGAACAGCCGACCGTCGTCCTCCGGCCGAATGGTCTCCCACTCCGCGGCGCGAGCGTTGTCGGCCAGTGACTGGAAGATGCCCGTCCGGGCCGTGCGGACCTGGGTGGGGTTGTCCTTGGCGGGTGGGTACATCCCGACGAACCGGACGTAGCCGCCGAGCGGGACGGCCTTGAACCCGAACTCGGTCTCCCCGACCTGCCGGGACCACACAGTCTTGCCGAAGCCGACGAAATACTGCGTGGTCTTGACCCCGAAGATCTTTCCGGGCACCAGGTGGCCCACCTCGTGCAGGGCGATGGAGGCCATCACCAGGACGAAGAACACCACGGCCCCGAGGCCGTAGACCACGTACTCCACTAGCGCGCGTGCTCCCTCTCCGCCATCGCGGACGCAACCCGGCGGGCCCATTGCCGCGCCCAGGCGTCGGCCGCCAGAACGCGCTCGAGGCTGAGCTCGTCGTCGGACGACCACGTCGAGCCTACGTCGTCACCGGACCGCTCCCGCTCGTTCGCGACCGGGGACCCGGTCGCCGTCAGGTGCTCGGCGAGGACCGCCGCGACCACGTCGACGATGCCCAGGAACGACAGCGAACCGGCGTGGAAGGCCTCTACCGCCTCTTCGTTGGCGGCGTTGTAGACGGCCGGCGCGGTTCCGCTCAGCCGGCCCGCCCGCCGGGCCAGCTCGACCGCCGGGAACGCCTCGGAGTCCAGCGGCTCGAAGGTCCACGACGAGGCCGCCGTCCAGTCGCACGGACGGGCCGCCCCCGGGATCCGCTCCGGCCAGCTGAGGCCGAGCGCGATCGGCAGTCTCATGTCCGGTGGTGAGCACTGCGCCAGCGTCGAGCCGTCGACGAACTGGACCATGGAGTGCACGATCGACTGTGGATGCACCACGACGTCGATGCGCTCCAGCGGCACCTCGTACAGCAGATGGGCCTCCAACAGCTCTAACCCCTTGTTCACCAGGGTGGCGCTGTTGGTCGTGATGACCCGGCCCATGGCCCACGTCGGGTGAGCCAGTGCCTGCACCGGCGTGACGTCGCGCATCTGCTCCCGGGTACGGCCGCGGAACGGCCCGCCGCTGGCGGTCAGGATCAACCGGTCGACCTCGGCGGCGGTTCCGCCGCGGAGCGCCTGCGCGAGCGCGGAGTGCTCGGAGTCGACCGCGACGATCTGATCCGGCTTCGCGGCCGAGGTGACCAGCCGGCCACCTACCACCAGGGACTCCTTGTTGGCCAGCGCCAGCGTCCGGCCGGTCTGCAACGCCGCCAGGGTCGGTCGCAGCCCGGCCGAGCCGGTGATGCCGTTCAGCACCACGTCGCACGGGACCTGGGCGAGCTCGGTGGCGGCGTCGGGGCCGGCGAGGATCCGCGGCAGCCGGGTCTGGCCGCTCGACCAGCCCCGCCGGGACGCCTCGGCGTAGAAGGCCAGCTGGAGGTCCTGCACGGCGGTCGCCTTGCTGACCGCGACCGTGTGCACGCCCGCATCCAGGGCCTGCCGCGCCAACGTCTCCACCTGACCGCCGCCGGCGGCCAGGCCGACCACCCGGAACCGGTCCGGCGCTGCCGCCACCACCTCCAGCGCCTGCGTACCGATGGAGCCGGTGCTGCCCAGGATGACGACGTCGCGCACGCCGCCAGTCTGGCAGCCGGGACCGAGCTGTGCGGATAACGGGGGCCCAGTGACGCACTCTTCGCTGCGACGACGCTCGTCATGCCCGGGGTGCGGCGACGTTGCGGGGAGTGCGTCACCGGACCTGCATAGGCTCGGGGTCATGCCGTACACCGTCCCTCGCAGCAGCCCCAGCTCCCAAGGCGTCGACCCGACCGGGATCGAGGCCTTCCTCGACGACATGGAGGCAGATCCCCAGGTCGAGATGCACTCGCTGATGCTGCTGCGCAACGGACATGTGGTGACCGAGGGATGGTGGGCGCCGTACGGGCCGGACCGGGTGCACCTGCTCTACTCACTGAGCAAGAGCTTCACCTCCACCGCCGCCGGCTTCGCCGTGGCCGAGGGGCTGCTGGACCTCGACCGCACCGTCGTGTCCTACTTCCCCGAGTTCGACGCGGACATCACCGACGAGCGCAGCCGCTCGATCCTGGTCCGCCATGTCGCGGCGATGGCCAGCGGCCATCACACCGAGACGATCGAGCAGGCGATGGCGAACGACCCGGCCGAGCCGGTGCGCGGCTTCTTGATGATCCCGCCGGAGCACGAGCCGGGCAGCTGGTTCGCCTACAACCAGCCGTGCACGTACGCGCTGGCGGCCATCATCCAGCGCGAGTCCGGCCAGCGCCTGGTCGACTACCTGCGTCCCCGGCTGTTCGACCCGCTGGGCATCGGCCCGGTTGGCTGGCAGCATCACCCGAACGGTCGGGACCTGGGCTTCACGGGCCTGCACGCCAGCACCGACGCGATCGCCAAGCTGGGCCAGCTCTACCTTCAGCGCGGTTGGTGGGGGGATCGCCGGCTGCTGCCCGGGGCCTGGGTGGACGAGGCGACCGCCAAGCAGGTCGACAACCCGGGAGAGGAGAACCCGGACTGGAGCCAGGGCTACGGCTTCCAGTTCTGGATGGCCCGCCACGGCTACCGCGGCGACGGGGCGTATGGCCAGTTCTGCGTGGTGCTGCCCGAGTACGACGCCGTGGTGGCGATCACCGGTGCGTCGATCGACATGCAGGCCGTGCTGGACGGGCTGTGGACGCACCTGCTCCCCGCGTTCGGCGACGACCACCGGTCGAGCCCGGACCGGACTGCCGCGGACCTGCACTTGGCACGTCGGATGAGCAGCCTCGAGCTGGCGCCGGCGGCGGGCAAGTCCGAGCCCGAGGAGGCCGCCGACGAGTGGGACGGCGCCGTCTTCCGCCCCGCCGGCGGTCTCTGTGAGCCGCAGGCCACGTTGCAGTCGGTGGACCTGCAGCGGGTGGGCGACGGCTGGCGGGTCACCTTGGCCGAGCCCGACCATCGGTTGACGGGGATCCTGACCGGGCACGGTTGGTCGACCACCGACGAGTCGAGCGTCGACGGCAGCGAGCAGGTGCCGGTGGCCGTCAGCGGCGGCTGGGACGGTGGACGGTTGATCGCCGACGTGCAGTTCCTGGAGACGCCGCACCGGCTGACGCTCAGCTGCGACCTCGCCGTGGGGACCTTCAGCGCGACCTGGGCGACGGTGCCGCTGCGGACCGGGACGCTGCAGGACCTGAGGAAGCCGGCCTAGTCAGCGGACCTGGTGGTCCTCCGGTCGCAACCCCTAGACCGACGGCGACGGCGGGTATGACGGGTCCGGCAGCAGACTCGGTTCCTCCGCGGTCGACAGGGTGAGCACGGCCTCGACGATCGCCGGTTGATCCTCGAGCGCGCGCTCGAGCCGACGGAGCCGGCTGGCCACGTCGTGCTCGGCCAGGTCTCCGGTCAGGTCCACGGCCGCCACCATGAAGATGCGCTCGGGCCCGACGAACTCCAGATGCAGGTAGGTCACCCGCTCGATGTCCGGCGCGGCCATCAGCCGGACCAGCACGGTGTTGCGGACATCGGGACGCACCTGCTCACCGATCAGGTAGCGGCGGTTCTGGCCGATCAGCACCACGGCGACCACCGCCAGCAGTACCCCCACCAGGATGGAGCCGATCGCATCCGGCACCGGGGAGTCGGTGAGCTGGTGCAGGGCGATGCCCGCGAAGGCGATGAGCAATCCGACGAGAGCCGCGGCGTCTTCGAAGAAGACGGCGCGCAGGGTGGGGTTCGAGGTGTTCAACACGTACGCCAGGTGCGGCCGCTGCAGTCGGCCCGCCTTGTGCCGAGTCTGCCGAAAGGCCTGGGTGAACGAAATGCCCTCCAGCACGAAGGCGATGCCCAGCACCGCGTACGCGATGCCGTAGTCGGTCGCCGGCTCCGGATCGCGCAGCTCGCTGATGCCGTGACTGATGGAGACCACCGCACCCGCGGTGAAGAGGCCGAACGCGGCGAACATCGACCAGATGTACGCCTCCTTGCCGTAGCCCAGCGGGTGGTCGACGTCACGGCGTCGACCGGACTTCCGCTCGGCGATCAACAGGAAGATCTCGTTGCCGGTGTCGGCCCAGGAGTGCGCGGCTTCGGCCAGCATGGAAGCCGACGACGTGAGGGCGGCGGCGACCGACTTGGCGATGGCGATCAGCAGGTTGGCAACGAACGCGACGATCACCGTGATCACGCTGTCGCCGCCGGCGTCCTCTGCCTCCGGTTCAGGTCCTCGTTCGTCCACAGCGGTGATCTTCGCAGCAGCCGTCGACCCCTCGCTGGCCGCATAGTCAGTGACAGTCTCCTGACAGGTCAGTACCAGTCCTCTCGCAGCGGTCGTGCGGACCCTCGTGATCACTGTTCTTCCCGAACCGAAGGAGTCCTCGCGTGCCTCGTTCTCGCAAGATCGTTCTCGCCTCGGCCGCTGCCGGGGCCATGGCCCTCGGCGTCGGCGTCGGGATCGCCGGCTTCGCCGCCGCCGACCCGACCACCCCGCCGTCCGCCAACCCCAGCTCCTCCACCTCGGCGTCCGCCGATGCCGACCGGCGAGGACCCGGCGGTCATCGCGGCAGGCCCGGCCGTGGCGTGGCCGATGCCGATCTGGCCCAGCAGCTGGCCGAGAAGCTCGGGATCGAGCAGGCCAAGGTGACCGAGGCACTCGAGGCGATCCGGGAGGAGAAGCGGGCCAGCCGCCCGTCCACCGCCTCCAGCGCCAGCCCGAGCGCCGATCCCAGCGCGTCAGCGACTCGCCCCGATCGCAGTGAACGGGAGGCAGAGCTGGTCAAGGCCCTGGCCGAGAAGCTCGGCATCGAGCAGGCCGAGGTCACCAAGGCGTTCGAGGAGATCCGCGCCGAGCGGCAGGCCGACCGCGCCGCCGCCCTGAAGACCAGGCTCGACGAAGCGGTCACGGCGGGCACCTTGACTCAGGCCGAGGCCGACGCGGTCACCAAGGCCGTCGAGAAGGGCGTGATCGGCGGCCGCTGAGGTACCCGGGCCCACCCCGCTGACGCTCCCACTACTGCTCTCGCGCTCCCTTTGCAGGGGGAGCGTGGGTATCGCAAAGGGAGCGTGGGCGGTTTTCGGGGCGGTTGAGGCGGCCGGGCGGTGAGGTCAGTGCCCGCCGATCACACGCATCAGGTCGCGCGCGCGTCGGTCGGTCAGCACGTCCTCCAACCAGACGGGTTGACCGTCCGGTCCGCTCAGCGGCACCCGCCAGTTCGGGTACTCGTCGATGGTGCCTGGCTGGTTCTGCACCCGGTGGTCACCGATCGCGTCACCGAGGGCCACGTTGAGCAGCCGAGATCGGGTCCAAGTGAGGTAGCGGTACAGCGCCGCGACCGTGGCCTCCTCGCCGGCCCCCTCGTCGAGCCCACCACGTCGGCGCAGGTTGTCCAGCCACGCCTTGCGCTCAGCCTCGTCCACCGCCAGCTCCTCGGCCAGCGGCCGCGTGAGAACGCCGAGCTGATCACGCAGCCGGACGTGATCGCCGGCCAGGTAGCCCGCGGTGGGCGGCAGGTCATGGGTGGTCACCGAGGCCAGGCAGTACTCCCGCCACCGTTCGGGCGCCAGCGGCGAGTGGTCGCCGTCGAAGTCGAACTCGAACCACAGGATCGAGGTGCCGAGAATGCCCCGCTCGCGCAGGTAGACCCGTACCCACGGCTCGACCGTGCCCAGATCCTCCCCGACCACGACCGCCCCGGCCCGCTGCGCCTCCAGCGCGAGGATGCCGACCATCGCCTCGTGGTCGTTGCGGACGTAGGTGCCCTGCGTCGGGCCGGCACCCTCCGGGATCCACCACAGCCGGAACAGCCCGATCACGTGGTCGACGCGGATGCCGCCCGCATGGCGCAGGATCGTGCGGACCATCTCCCGGTACGGCGCGTACGCCTGCTCGGCCAGCCGGTCCGGCCGCCACGGCGGCTGGCTCCAGTTCTGGCCGTTCTGGTTGTAGGGGTCCGGTGGTGCACCGACGGAGATGCCTTGGGCGTACGTGTCTCGCAGCGCCCAGGCGTCGGCGCCGTACGGGTGCACCCCGACCGCGAGGTCGTGCATGATGCCGAGCGCCATTCCGGCCTGCTCGCTGGCGTTCTGGCCGGCGGCGAGCTGCTCGTCCAGCACCCACTGCAGCCAGCATTCGAAGTCGATGTCGGTGCCGTGCAGGGCACTGAACTCCGCCACCGCGGCCGTGCTGGGGTGCTGCAGCTCGGCCGGCCACTCGTCGAAGTGCGGGCCGTGCCGCTCACTCAGCACCGACCACTGGGCGAAGCGGTGCAGGCCGTCGCCGGCCCGCCGGCGGTAGGCCGTGAAGGCCAGCTGTCGACCCGGTGACCGCCGCACCTCGAAGATGATCTTGAGCGCCTCGCGCTTGGCTGCCCAGGCCGTATCTCGGTCGATGCTCTGCCTGGCCCGCGGCGTGTCGAGGTCGGCCCGCAGCGTCTCCACCGCGGTCCGCTGATCGGCGTCGAGGTCGACGTACTCGGGAATTCGCTCGGGTCGGATGTAGAGCGGGTTGAAGAACCGGCGGGTGCTCGGCAGGTACGGCGACGGCTCCATCGGCGGTACCGGCTCAGCGGCGTGCAGCGGGTTGATCAGGATGTAGTCCGCGCCGTGCTCGGCACCGGACCAGACGGCCAGATCGGTCAGGTCGGTCAGGTCCCCGACGGCCCACGAGTCGTGGCTGCGGACGCTGTAGAGCTGGGTGGCCAACCCCCAGGCGCGACGCTCGCCGAGCTGGGCCGGAAGACCGAGCCAGGCCGGCGTGATGATCAACGGCATCGCCGCCTCGCCGCAGGCGCTCCGGGCGCGGACCGTGTGGTAGCCGAGCGGCAGGTCACCCGGGATCTCAAAACTGGCCTCACCGACCCAGCGGCCGTCGATCTCCCGCGGCGGGTTCCAGTTCTCCAGCTGGCGCAGACCCCGGCCGCCGCCGGTCTCCAGCTCGATCCAGATGTCGACCGGGTCGCCGTCGGTGACGTGCACCCAGATCTCGTACGGCCGGCCCTCTCGGGTGGCCACACAGTGCGGCAGCATCCGGGTCCACGGCTCGCGGTGGTGCTCGTGCAGGGCGTGCCAGGCCTGCTCCGGGGTGCCGGCGTCGACCTCGAGCCCGGCCAGCACGGCGATCACCGTGTCGGCGTCGACGGAGACGTGGCGACCCTGCCAGTCCCAGTACTCGGTCGCGATCCCGTATGCCTGCGCGAGCTCCAGCAGCGAGTCATCGAGTTCGGTCACGGGCGGAGCCTCTCGGGAGTGCAGGAGCGATGGGGGACGACACGCTTCTCGTCGTCCCCCATCGCGACGAACGAGCGAGATTCGCGGAGCTCCGTGACCGCCGAGCGCGGAGCGCGACCGATCATTGTTGTCACGGGCACATCCTGCCGTAGCCGCAAGGAGCACGAACGGAGCGCGAGAGTGTCCGCGGTCCAGCCGCTGGCCCGACACCCGCCGGCACCACCGATCCCGTACTGTGCGGCTCGGAAAGCACGCGACAGCTGGGAGAACGACATGAGCCTCACCGTCCGGGTGGCTGAGCCGGAGGACCGCCGACCGGCCTTCGACGAGGTGCTCGCACCCAGCTTCGTGTTCGACGAGCTGGAGCCGTTCGAAGAGTTCGAGGCCAAGCTCGACGACGGCGCCACGACGTTGCTCGTCGGGGTCGATGAGTCGGCTGAGGTCGTCGCTGCCGCGGTGTTCGTCAACATCCGAGCCGCCAGCGCTGTGGTGCTGCGACAGATGGCCATCCGAGAGGATCTGCGGGGCACCGGTCTGGGCACCGAGCTCTACCACGGATTTCTCGCCGCCCTGGAAGAGACCGAGCAACCCAGCCTGGTGCTCGCCGAGGTGCAGCACCCCGACCACCACCAGGCCCATCCCCGGCACGGCGACCCGCTCTCCCGGCTGCGGTTCTACGACCGGTTCGACGCGCTGATCATCGACGTTCCCTACTACCAGCCGGCGCTGGCTTCCGGCCTGCAACCGGTGTACGGGCTGCTGCTGCTTGCGCTCTACGTGCGCCCCGACCTGATCAACCCGGCCCGGACCTTCTTGGATCCGCCCGAGAACCTGCTGTTCGCGCTGCGCAGCCTGCTGTACGCCGACGGCGATCCCGACGAGGCCGCGGCCGCGAAGCTGCTGGCCGCCGCATCGGTGTCGCGGGTCCGACTGCTGCCGACCAGCGAGTACGCGCAAGTGACCCCAGGGCTGCCGGCGGCGTAGCATCCTCCCCAGAGGAGGAGTCATGGGATCACGACCTGTCCACTTCGAGATCCACGCCGACGACGTCTCGCGGGCTGTCACCTTCTACGGCGAGCTGTTCGGCTGGACGTTCGAGGACTGGAGCGAGTTCGCCGGCATGCCGTACTTCGGGGCGACCACCGGTGAGGAGGGCAGCCCGGGCATCAACGGGGCGATCATGGCGCGGCAGGGTGCGGGAGGTCCCGGCACACCGGTCAACGGCGCCGTGCTGACTCTCGGCTGCGAGGACTACGACACCCTGCACGAGGCCATCCTGGCCGCCGGCGGGCAGGTCGCCATGCCGAAGTCCGCGTTGCCGGGGATGGCGTGGCAGGGTTACTACCTCGACACCGAGGGCAACGTCTTCGGACTGCATCAACCCGACCCCGAAGCCGCCTGACGCTGCAGAGCGAGGGTCAACGACCTCGCCGTAGCAGGCTGAGTCCCGCAGCGCCGAAGCCGACTGCCGTCAGCCAGGCCGCGGTCACGTCCAGGTAGGTGTTCTGGAGGATCACGAAGGCGACGAAGTGCAGCGGCTGCGCCACGGCCAGGAGGGCCGCCAGCACCCTGGGGATGACGCGGGCCCGGAACAGCGCGACGCCGAGCAGGACGGTACCGGCGACGTGGCCGACCACGAAGATCGCGACCGCCAGCCCCTGAGCTGGAGTGGCGAACGTCAGCAGCTGCTCGAGCAGCCGTACACCGTCGGCATCGGAGACTCCGGCCGCCGCGACGGCACCGGCGACCAGGTCGGTCTGCGGGAGCGTCAGCCCTGCGGCCCATCCGGGCACGGCGACCAAGAGGGCGACGGTCGCCAACCTGCGTGACCCGGGCAGCGCCGCCAAGCCTGCGGCGATCACACCGGGCACGAGCGTGAGACCGATGACCAGCCACAGCCAGCCGAGCAGGTCGACGGCCGCCGGAGCACCGCCGACGGCCGCCAAGACCACGGCCGGATCGTCGGCGTTGCCGTACGGCGAGACCAGGTACGCCGTCCCCTGAGCCAGCGGCGCCAGCGGCGCGGCCACGGCGAGGCCGATCCGGAGGGCGAGGGGCAGCGGCCGGGTGGCCGACGTGGCCGGCGCGACGGCGGCGGTGAGGGTGCTGGTGCCAGACATGTACCCAGAGTCGGGAACCTTCGCGCGGCACACATGCGTAGCGCCTACTCAAGATCCTGTTGCCGGCTACCGAGACCTGCCAGCCGGAGAGCCGTAGCGAGGACCCCGGCCTGGTGACGCACTCTCTGAAGCATCGCGCACCATCTACGGCGTGCGCGAGTGCTCGCAGGAGTGCGTCAGCGAGCCTGGAGCCGGCCGACGATCGCGTCCACGTCGTAGACGCAACCACCCCAGGTGCCTCCGCTGACCTGCTGCAGCGCCGCCCACAGCCTGGTGTCGGCCGGCAGCTCCGGGTGCGGCGCCAAGCCGGGTACCGGCGGACGCGAGGCCAGCTCGGCAGCCCCCTGCTCGGGAGTCAGCTCGGCACCGGGGTGTCCGACGAAGTCCAGGGTGCCGGTCAAGTTCACCGTGTCGATCTCGATCCGAACCAGGTCTCCGGTCCGCAGTCGCCCGACCGGGCCGCCGGCGAGCGCCTCAGGGCCGACGTGGCCGATGCAGGCGCCGGTCGACACTCCGGAGAACCGGGCATCGGTGAGTAGTGCGACCTGCCGACCGAACGGCACGTGCTTCAGCGCCGAGGTGAGCTGGTAGGTCTCCTCCATCCCGGTGCCGGCCGGTCCACAGCCGACCAGGGCGAGCACTTCGCCACCTTGGACGACGCCGGTCTTGATCGCCTCGATGGCGACGTGCTCGTCGGTGAACACCCGAGCAGGGCCGGTGAACCGGTAGATCCCGTCGGCATCCACCGAGCGCGGGTCGATCGCCGTTGCCTTGACCAGTGAACCCTCGGGCGCCAGGTTGCCGATCGGGAACGCGACGGTGCCGGCCATCCCGGCCGACCGGGCCTGCTCCGGTCCGAAGATGACCTCGTCGGGATCGAAGCCGCGATCGGCCAGGATCGCCCGGAACCGCGTACGCCGCTCGCTCCCTTCCCAGGCCGTGAGCCGTTCCCCCAGCGTGGTGCCCTCGACCACCCGCGCGCCGAGGCGCAGGAGCCCGAGGTCGCGCAGGTGCAGCATCGCCTCAGGCACCCCGCCGGCCAGGTAGACCCGGACGGTCGGGTGCATCACCGGCCCGTTCGGCAGCACGGACACGATCCGCGGTGTTGATCGGGCCACCGCCAGCCAGTCCGCCGCCGTCGGTCGGCGCAGCCCTGCGGCGTGGGCGATCGCGGGCACGTGCAGCAGCAGGTTGGTGGACCCGCCGAACGCGGCGTGCACGACCATCGCGTTGTGCACCGCGTCCTCGCTGAGCACGTCAGCGGTGGTCTGGCCCCGCTCGACCGCACTCGCCACGGCGGCCACCGCCCGCAGCCCGCCCTCCAGCCAGACCGGTTCGCCCGAGGGAGCCAGGGCCGTGTGGCCGACAGCCAGTCCCAACGCCTCGCCGACGACCTGAGCGGTCGCGGCGGTGCCGAGGAACTGGCAGCCACCACCCGGTGAGGCGCAGGCCGCGCAGCCCAGCGCGGCGGCGTCCTCCAACGAGATGAGCCCGTGCGCATATCGGGCGCCCAACGTCTGGATGGTGCCGGCGTCCTCCCCGCGAGCCGGCGGCAGGGTGACTCCGCCGGGCACCAGCACGGTCGCCACGTCCGGCGAACCGGCCAGCGCCATCATCATCGCCGGCAGGCCCTTGTCACAGGTGGCGATCCCCACCACCCCGACCCGGTGCGGCAGTGAGCGGATCAGCCTCCGCATCACGATGGCGGCGTCGTTGCGGTACGGCAGCGAGTCGAACATCGCCGTGGTGCCCTGCGATCGACCGTCGCACGGGTCGGACACGAAGCCGGCGAACGGCAGGAAGCCACGGTCGGTCAGCTCGGCGGCCACCGTCGCCGCGATCGTGCCCAGCTCGTAGTGCCCGGTGTGGTAACCCAGGGCGGCGGGCGTTCCATCGGGATGGCGCATCCCGCCCTGGGTCGACAGCAGTAGCACCCCCGGATCACCGGAGCGGGCCGGGTCGGCACCCATCCCCACGTTCTGGGTCATCCCGAACACGGTGCCGCTCGGTGCGTGCCGGAGCAGGTCGTCGGTCAGCGGCAGGAATCCACTCGGCCCGTCGGCCTGGCTGCGCACCTCGTACAGGTCGTCCCGTGCCGGAGTGAACATGTGGGCGGTGCGTGCGCTGAGCCCTTCGACAAGCTCAGGGCCCTGGGTGTCACTCATGTGTCCGTGGCCGCCAGCTGCCCGCAGGCGCCGTCGATCTCCCGCCCGCGCGTGTCCCGGACGGTCACCGGCACCCCCTTGGCCCGGAGCCGGCGGACGAACTCGTCCTCGTCGCGCCGCCGCGAGGCCGTCCAGCGCGATCCGGGGGTCGGGTTCATCGGGATCAGGTTGACGTGCACCCAGCCCCAGTTCCCGCGCCGCTTCAGCACCTTGGCCAGCAGGTCGGCGCGGAAGGCCTGGTCGTTCACGTCGCGGATCAGGATGTACTCGATGGACACCCGACGCTTGGTCTGCCGGGCGTACTCCCAGGCAGCGTCGACCACCTCGTCGACGTTCCACCGGGTGTTGATCGGCACCAGCTCGTCGCGCAGCTCGTCGTCGGGCGCGTGCAGCGACAGCGCGAGGGTGACCGGGATCCCCTCGGTGGCCAGCTGCTGCATCCTCGGCACCAGACCGACGGTGGAGACCGTGATGCCGCGGGCACTCATCCCCAGCCCGTCCGGGGTCGCGGCCACCAGCTGCCGGACCGCGCCGATCACCGCCCTGTAGTTGGCCATCGGCTCGCCCATGCCCATGAACACCACGTTGTTGACCCGGTCGCCGTCGCTCTTCAGCCGTCGGGCGCCGTCGACGACCTGCTCGACGATCTCCGCCTGGCTGAGGTTGCGCTGCAAGCCACCCTGGCCGGTGGCGCAGAACGGGCAGGCCATCCCGCAGCCGGCCTGGCTGGACACGCACATGGTGACCCGATCCGGATAGCGCATCAGCACGCTCTCGACCAGGGCGTTGTCGAACAGCCGCCACAGGGTCTTCACCGTGTCCCCGTGATCGGCGGTCTGCACCCGCACCTCACGCAGCAGCTGCGGCATGAAGGCCGCCGCCAGCGAGGTCCGCACCGTCTCGGGGAGATCGGTCCACTCGCTCGGGTCGCTACGCAGCCCCTCGAAGTAGTGGCTGGAGAGCTGCCGGGCCCGGAAGGCACGGTGGCCGGCGGCCTCGACGAACTCGCGGCGCTGGGCGGGAGTGAGGTCGGCCCAGTGCCGCGGCGGCTGACCCCGCCGCGGTGACTCCAGGATCAGCGGCAGCGGCTCGCTCATCCGCCCGGCACCAACAGGTACATGATCAGCCAGGCTACCGGGGCGGCCACCAACAGCGAGTCCAGCCGGTCCATCACCCCACCGTGACCGGGCAGTACGGAGCTCATGTCCTTGATGCCCATGTCGCGTTTGATCAGCGACTCGATCAGGTCCCCCATCACGCCGATGCCGACGAGGCAGACGCCCAGCAGCAGCCCGACCCAGAACGGCACCTTCAAGGCGAAGATCGCCATCAGCACGCCGGCCACGATGCCGAACAGCATCGAGCCGGCAAAACCCTCCCACGACTTCTTCGGGCTGATCTTCGGCGCCATCGGGTGCTTGCCGAACAGCACGCCGAGCACGTAGCCGCCGGTGTCGCTCATCACCACGACCAGCATGTACGTCACCAGCCGGGCCACGCCGTTCTCCCCGGCCAGCATCAAGGCGGCGAAGGAACCGAGCATCGGCACGTACGCGATGATCATCAGGCTGGCCGCGGTGTCGGTGACGTAGCCGTTGGCCCCGCCGGGGATGCGCCAGATCATGGCGGCCAGCACGGTCAGCGCCAGCGCCGCCAGCAGCACGCTGGTGGTTGAGAAGACGACCGGTCGTTGGATACCGGCCAGGTAGGAGCCGATCGAGATGGCCGCTGTACCGACGATGATCGGTTGGATGGCCGCCTTCATGCCGTGCCGCTGCAGCGCGTGGTACAGCTCGAGCGAGCCCATCGACAGCGCGACGGCCACGAACAGGACGAACGCCGGCTTGAAGAAGATCAAACTGAGCACCACGTACGCGCCCAGCACCACCCCGAGCCCGATCGCCGCCGGCAGATTGCGACCTGCCCGCCCGTGGCCGCTGGCCGCGGCGGGCGCGGGCGTGGGCGTGATCCCACCAGGTGGGGTGCCGTCGGTGGCGGGGCCGGGGGTATCACTCACGGTCATCGAACCTCGCTGAGCCGGCTGCTGGTGGAGACTAGACCTCCAGGAGCTCGGACTCCTTGTTCTTGAGCACGTCGTCGATCTGGTCGACATAGGTCTTCGTGACCTGATCGAGCTGCTTCTCGGCCCGAGCCACCTCGTCCTCGCCGACCTCCTTGTCCTTGACCAGCTTGTCGAGGGAGTCCTTGGCCCAGCGGCGGTGGTTGCGGACCGAGATGCGCGCCTCCTCAGCCTTGTGCCGAGCGAGCTTGATGTACTCCTTGCGACGCTCCTCGGTCAGCTGGGGCAGGGTGACCCGGATGACGTGGCCGTCGTTGGAGGGGTTGACGCCCAGGTCGGAGTCGCGAATCGACTTCTCGATCGCCGACATCGATGACCTGTCGTACGGCGCGATGAGCACCATCCGGGCATCGGGCACCTGGAAGCTCGCCAGCTGCTGAAGCGGCGTGGGCGCACCGTAGTAGTCGGCTGTCAGCTTGGCGAACATCGCCGGGTGGGCCCGTCCGGTGCGGATCGCCGCGAACTCCTCCTTGGCGTACTCGACTGCGGAGTCCATCTTCAGCTCGGCCTCGGTCAGGATGTCGGGGATCACAGAAACGGCTCCTCAGCGGATAGATCTCGTGCTTGCAGGGTAGTGCGACCCATCCGGCCACGGGTCACCACCAGCGGGTGACGTGGCCTCAGGCGTGGACGGTCGTGCCGATCTTCTCACCCGAGACGATGCTGACGATGGAGCCGTCGGTGTCCAGGCTGAAGAAGATCATCGGAAGCGCGTAGTCGCGAGCCATGCTGATCGCGGTGGCGTCGGCGACCTTGAGATCACGGGCCAGGTACTCGTCGTAGCTGAGGTGGTCGAACTTGATCGCCTCGGGATGGGTCTTGGGATCGGCGTCGTAGACGCCGTCGACCCCCTGCTTGCCCATCAGCAGCACGTCCGCACTGATCTCCAGAGCGCGCTGCGCGGCGACGGTGTCGGTGGAGAAGTAAGGCATCCCCGAGCCGGCGCCGAAGATGACGACCCGGCCCTTCTCCAGGTGCCGCTCGGCCCGCCGCGGGATGTAGGGCTCGGCGACCTGACCCATCGCGATGGCGGTCTGGACGCGGGTCTGCACCCCGGCCTTCTCACAGAAGTCCTGTAGCGCAAGGCAGTTCATCACGGTGCCGAGCATGCCCATGTAGTCCGCGCGGTCGCGCTCCATGCCGCGCTGCTGCAGCTCGGCACCCCGGAAGAAGTTGCCACCGCCCACCACCACGGCCACCTGGACCCCGCCGGCGACGACGGTGGCGATCTGCCGGGCCAGGCCGGAGACGACATCGGGATCGACCCCGACGCGGCCACCGCCGAACACCTCCCCGGAGAGCTTGAG
Source organism: Microlunatus sp. (assembly GCA_035630075.1). GTDB lineage: Bacteria > Actinomycetota > Actinomycetes > Propionibacteriales > Propionibacteriaceae > Microlunatus. The sequence goes on along the minus strand of DASQLI010000049.1, from coordinate 5,556 downwards.
CAGGACGCGCTTGTACGGACTGTTCAACACATCTCCCAGGGTGGGTGTCGGCGGATGGACCTCAGAGGTCGTTCAGGCTGCGGCTTCGAACCGGACGAACCGGGTGACCCTCACCCCGGCACTGTCCAGCAGGGTAGCCACCGGCGTCTTGTTGTCGGTGACCGACGGCTGGTCGAGCAGACAGACGTCCTTCAAGAAGGCGTTCACCCGGCCCTCGACGATCCTGGGAATCGCCTTCTCCGGCTTGTTCTCCTCCTTGGCCGTGGCCTCGGCGATCCGGCGCTCGTTCTCGAGCAGGTCGGCCGGCACCTCATCCGCGGACAGGTACTGCGGGCGCATCGCGGCCACCTGCATCGCGGCGGTCCGGGCCGCAGTCTGGTCGCCGCCTTCGTACTGCACGACCACGCCGACCTGCGGCGGCAGGTCGGAGGCCCGCTTGTGCAGGTAGACGGCGGTCTGGCCGTCGAAGTAGGCCGCGTTGGCGACCTCGAGCTTCTCGCCGATGGTGGCGGCGAGCTCGCTGACGGCCTCCGCCACGGTCTTGCCGGACTCGAGGGTGGCCGCGTTGGCGGCCTCGACCGAATCGGCCTTGGCCGCGGCGACCGCCTTGACGACGTCGTCGGCCAATGACTGGAACTCGGCGTTCTTGGCCACGAAGTCGGTCTCGGCGGCCAGCTGGACCAGGGCACCATCGGCGAAGGCGACCAACCCGTTGGTGGCCGACCGCTCTTCACCACGCTTGGCTGCCTTGGCCTGACCGGCCACCCGGAGCAGCTCGATCGCCTTGTCGAAGTCGCCGTCGGCCTCGGTCAACGCCTTCTTCGCATCCATCATCCCGGCGCCGGTGGCGTCGCGGAGCTTCTTCACATCAGCAGCGCTGAAAGTGGGCATACCTGTGCCTTACCTCGTTCTCGATCGTGTGCGGTTCGCGAGCTCGCAGCGAGCTCAGACGGAGTTGTCGCGGTCGTGCCGCTCGCGTTCCAGCCGGCTCTCGCTCTGCTCGTCCGGCAGCGGCTCTGCGTCGGCCTGCGCGGCCACGCCGGCCGGGGTCTCGTCGACCGGCACCGGGGCTGCATCCGGAGCCGCGGCCAGGGCCTCGGTCTCCTCGGCGGCGGTCTGCACGCCGGGGGTGTCACCCTCGGCCGCTTCCTGTGCGCCGAGCAGCTCGCGCTCCCAGTCGGGCATCGGCTCGGCCGCGGCACCGGCATCGCCGGTGCTCTGTCCGCCGGAGCGGGACACCAGACCGTCGGCCACGGCGTCGGCGATCACGCGGGTGAGCAGCGACACGGAGCGGATGGCGTCGTCATTGCCCGGCACGGCGAAGTCGACCTCGTCGGGATCGCAGTTGGTGTCCAGGATGCCGATGATCGGGATCCGCAGCTTGCGGGCCTCGTCGACGGCCAGGTGCTCCTTCTTGGTGTCCACGATCCAGACCGCCTGCGGGGTCTTGGGCATGTCGCGGATGCCGCCGAGGGTCTTCTCCAGCTTCTCCTTCTCGCGCCGGAGGCCGAGAAGCTCCTTCTTGGTCAGACCGGAGGCTGCGACGTCGTCGAAGTCGGTGCCCTCCAGCTCCTTCAGTCGCTGGATCCGCTTGGCGATGGTGCCGAAGTTGGTCAGCATGCCGCCCAGCCAGCGCTGGTTCACGTACGGCATACCCACCCGGGTCGCCTGTTCGGCGATGGTCTCCTGGGCCTGCTTCTTGGTGCCGATGAACAGGACCTGGCCGCCGCGGGCGACGGTGTCCTTGACGAAGGCGTACGCGCGGTCGATGTAGGTGAGCGACTGCTGCAGGTCGATGATGTAGATGCCATTGCGCTCGGTGAAGATAAAGCGCTTCATCTTGGGGTTCCAGCGGCGGGTCTGATGCCCGAAGTGGACGCCGCTCTCCAGGAGCTGGCGGGTGGTGACAACGGCCATGGCCGTATTCCTTCCTTGCCGGCACACGCGGATGCCGGCGTACGGTTTCTTCGGCACCGAGCTGTTCGGCACCGCCTGATGCTCACGCGGACCAGACTCACTCCCTGAGCGCAGGGATTGAGACCGTTGGGCCGCCCGGTCGCATCGACCGGTCAGCGAGCATGCGAAGTCAGATCTGGTGGCAGATCTGCCGTGGGAGAGTGTACGCGACTCCGCCGGGCCGGTGCATCCTCGATTCCAGCTGTCCACAGCCTCGAGGCCGGTCCGAGCACTGTCCACAGATCGCCGGCGGTGCCGCACGATCCGCCGGGCGATCCGGATACTCCCGGCATGGCGCACCGTTACCCACCGCTCTGGTGGCTCCTCAGTTGTCTCGGTGCCGCGTTGTTGCTGCTCGGCGCCGGCCCAGCGCCGGCGGCGGCGGACCCGATCCGCCCCGCGCTGGGCGGCTGGCCGCTGGCCGGATCTCCGGCTGTGGTGCGCGGATTCGACCCGCCGAGGAGTCGCTACGGGCCGGGCCACCGCGGAGTCGACCTGGCCGCCCGAGCCGGTGAGCCGGTGTTGGCCAGCCTGGCGGGCACCGTCGCCTTTGCCGGCTCCGTGGCCGGCCGCGGAGTGGTCAGCATCGATTCTGGGTCCCTCCGCACCACCTACGAGCCAGTGGACGCGCAGGTCGTCGTCGGTCAGCGGGTCGCTACGGGTCAGCCGATCGGCCGGGTGCGGGCGGGCGGTCATTGTGCCGGCCGGTGCTTGCACTGGGGACTGCGACAGGGCTCAACGTATTTGGACCCGCTGAGCCTGATCGGCGGCCAGGCGGGACCCCTGCGGCTGCTGGCCGAGGCGCAGCGGGCCGTCGCGGTGCGGCAGGCGGAGGCGCGGGCCGCCGCCGCGGCGGCGATGGTGGGGGTCGGCGGGTCGACCGCGACCGGCCCGCCGGGTAGTCACGGCTTCCTCCATCCCGTGCCGGGCGGGATCACCTCAGGCTTCGGCCGGCGATTCCATCCCGTGCTCAAGGTGTGGAAGCTGCACGACGGCACCGATTTCGGCGCCGGCTGTGGCACCGCGATCCGAGCGCCCTATGCGGGCACGGTGACCCGTCGGAATTTCGACGCCGGCTACGGCAACCGGCTGATTCTCAGCCACGGGCGAGTCGCCGGCGTGTCGGTGCAGACCGCCTACAACCACGCGACCCGGTATGTGGTCGGCGGCGGCCAGCGGGTCCGCCGCGGCCAGGTGATCGGCTATGTCGGCAGCACCGGCTACTCGACGGGCTGCCACCTGCATCTGATGGTCTGGCTGAACGGCCGGCTAGTCGACCCGATGTCCTGGTTCTAGCCGTGCTCATCCAGCGCCCTGAGCATCCCGTCATGCGCGGGGATGCGCCTGCTCGAAAGCGGCGCGCAGCCGCTCATTGGTGACATGGGTGTAGATCTGCGTGGTGGCCAAGGACGCGTGGCCGAGCATCTCCTGGACGCTCCGCAGGTCGGCGCCCCCTTCCAGCAGGTGGGTGGCCATGGCATGCCGGAGGCCGTGCGGTCCCAGATCCGGCGCGCCATCGACCACCCGCAAGGCCCGGTGCACGATTCGGCGGACCACCCGCGCGTCGATCCGCCGGCCACGTTCGCCGATGAACAGGGCGGCGCCGGACTCGGCGGTCAGCAGGAGGGCGCGGCCCTGGGCCAGCCAGTCATCGAGCGCGTGCCAAGCTGGTCTGCCCACTGGTACGGTCCGTTCCTTGCCGCCCTTGCCGTAGACCCGGACCAGCCGGCGGTCTTGATCCAGATCATCGAGATCGAGACCACACAGTTCGCCGACCCGCAGGCCGGTGGCATAGAGCAGTTCCAGCAACGCGACGTCGCGCACCGCGACCGGCCCGCCGAGATCGCGGGCGACGGTGATCGCCTCCGCCAGCATCTGGGCGGCATCGGCGCGGTCCAGGGTCGGCGGCAAGGTGCGAACCAGCTTGGGCGACCGCAGGCTGGCGGCCGGATTGCCCGGCACCCGGCCGGACTGGTGGGCCCACGCGAAGAACATCCGTACGGCCGCAGCCCGCCGTTGGACGGTGGCCCGGGACTGCCCTCGGGTTTGCTGATTGGCCAGCCAGCTGCGCAGCGCGCGCAGGTCGACCGCCGCCAGCTGGCGGGCGCCCAACCGGTCGAGGTGGTCGAACAGTCCGGCCAGGTCGCTGCGGTACGCCCGGACGGTGTGTTCGGAGAGTCCGCGCCGGGAGCGGAGGTGCCGGTCGTAGTCCTCCAGGGCGGCCGCGAACTCTTCCGGCATGGACTCTTCGGTCACGCCCCCACTGTCAGCCACGTGCTCGTGATATCCAAGACGACATGCAGGCCTTGACCATGGACGAATTGCGGACCGGCGGCGCGATCCGACCGATCACCCGGTGGGGCACGCCGGTGATGCACGCCCGGACCCGCCCGGTGACCAGCTTCGACCAGGAACTGCAGGAACTGGTGCAGGACATGTTCGCCACCATGTACGCCGCCGAGGGGGTGGGCTTGGCCGCCACCCAGGTCGGAGTCGACCTGGCGGTCTTCGTCTACGACTGCCCCGACGACGAACACCTGCGCCACATCGGCGTGGTCTGCAATCCCGAGGTGATCCTGCCCGAGGGCAAGGAACGCAAGCTGGAGACGGCCGACGAGGGCTGCCTCTCGCTACCCGGCGCGTACCTCGAACTGGCCCGGCCCGATCACGCCGTGTGCCGGGGTCAAGACCATCGGGGCGATCCGGTCGAGGTCGTCGGCACCGGGCTGCTGTCTCGCTGCCTGCAGCACGAGACCGACCACCTGAACGGGACGGTCTTCGGGGATCGGCTGTCCGGCCGCGCCCGCAAGAAGCTCTGGGCGCTGCATGAGGAGCGGGCCGAGAACTATCCCGACGACTGGCCGGTCAGTCCCCGCGTGGACAGCGAGAGCGAGTAGCAGGCGATCGCCGAGGCCGCGGCGACGTTCAACGAGTCGATGCCCGCGGACATCGGAATCCGGGCGCGGATGGCCGCGGCCGCGGTCCAGTGGGCAGACAGTCCGGCCCCCTCGGTGCCCACCATGATGGCCACCCGCTGGTCGGGATGAAGGTCGGCGGCTAACTGAGCGAGGTCCACGGCGTCGGGCGCCAGGCTCAACGCCACGGTGAGAAATCCGGCGTCGGTCAGCCGGTCCGGCGTGCCGGACCAGTCGGTGATCCGGGCCCAGGGCAAGGAGAACACCGCGCCCATGCTGACCTTGATCGACCGTCGGTACAGCGGATCCGCGGCCCGCGGTGACAGCAGCGCTCCGTCCCAGCCCAGAGCCGCGGCATTGCGCAGGATGGCGCCGACGTTGGTGTGGTCGACGATGTCTTCCAGAACGACCAGCCGCTGCCGGGTCAGCAGGTCGGCCACCGAATGGCGCTCCTCGCGATGCAGCGAGGCCAGCGCACCGCGGTGCACGTGAAAGCCGGTGACCTCCTCCGCCAACTCCTCGGTGACCACATACACCGGGACCTGGGGCCAACGCCGGAGCACCTCCGCCAGCCCGGTCAGCCAGCGCTCGGCCAACAGGAACGACCGCGGCCGGTAGCCCGCCGCCACGGCCCGGCGGATCACCTTCTCGCCCTCGGCGATGAATAGGCCCTGGGCGGACTCCA
>DASQLI010000048.1:0-4228 GCA_035630075.1 Microlunatus sp. | reverse complement strand
GAGGCAGCTCGAGGACAACGTGGCATCCGCCAGCAACCTCGACTTCACCGACGCCGAGCTCTCCGCCATCGACGAGCACGCGGTGGACTCAGGCGTCGACCTGTGGGCCGGGGCTCGAGAGGCGACCGGTTAGCCGACAGAACCTGTGGTGGGGGCGCTCGCGATCAGTCGAAGAGGTCATTCAGGAACGAGCGCTTCTTCCGCTTCTGATGACGCGCGTTGTATCCCTGCTGTGCTGCCAGCCGCGCCACCAGAAGTGATCGCTACCTGCCCTCCCTGCTCACCGGAGGCGGCAAACCGCCTGCACGAGTTGGCGGGCGCGCGTCTGATCGTTCCTGGGTCAGCCATCGTCGAGGCTGCGAGACTGAACGTCCAAGCGAGCCGAAAGCGCGAACACAACGCCGGATAAGTCGCGACGAAGGGGCCGCTAAGCAGACTCCGGCAGGCTGCTCTCATGCGATGCGAGTTCGGTCTCCGAAACGGTGCAGGTATGAGCGGCGCCGGTCGGTACTTGTCGCGTCGTACGGCCCTGTCTGGTGGGTCGGTCCGGAGAGACGAGGCGGCGACCATGGGCGCCGGACAGGCGCAGTCGTATGGGGGGCGACGTGTCCGAGGCCGATCGCTGCGGCCCGCCCAGTCTCTCGTCGGACTGACTCACCAGGCGGGTCGCCCTAGACCCGCAGATCAGCCAGCAGACTCGTGATCCTGCGGCTGTACGGATGGTCCGGGCCGAGGACCCGCTCGAGATCGGCCACTGCCCGGCTGGCGCACTCGAGGCCGACGTCGGTCGCGCCGGCCTCGATCAGCCACCGAGCCTGATAGCCGCGGCACAGCAGGGCGAACCGGTTCTCCCGTCCGAGCACTCGCTCCTGATCGGCGACCACCGACGCGAAGTCCTCTGCCGCGCCTGCGGGATCACCGAGCATCCCGCGTCGGTTGGCGAGGTTGCCTCGGGTGGCCAGGGTGTCCGAGTGATCCGGTCCCAGCACCTCCAGACGTACGGTCAGCAACCGGGAGAACTCCTCGAAGGCGGCGGCGTGGTCGGTCAGGAAGTAGGCGCGGTTGTTGCGGGCACGCAGAGTGTTCGGGTCCAGTGGGCCCAACACCCGTTCCAGCTGTGGCAGCAGCTGTCGGAGGGCTTCTTCCGACGCTGCGGCGTCGCCGATGTGCCCCAGCCAGTACGCCCGGTCGGCCCGCAGGATCACCGTCCGGCGATGATCTTCGCCAACCAGGTCGTGCCAGCGTTCGATCAGGTCGTCGTAGACCCCGATGGCCCGGTCGTCGCCCGATTCCCCGTACGCGTTGGCCAGATCCTGCAGCGCCGACAGCGTCACTTCGTGATCATGGCCGAGTACCTGCTCGAGCCGCGGCAGGATCGCCTCGATCTCCTGGATGGCCAGCAGTGGTGAGCCGGCCTCGACGCCGATCCCGGCCCTCGTCATCGCGGTGATCAAGGTGCCGGGATGGTCGTTGCCGAGAGACCGCTGGAGATCGGCCAACAGGGTGGTGAGGTCGGAGCGCGCCTGGCCCGGATCGCCGGACAGACTGCGGGCCCGGGCGAGGTCGTTGTGCAACTTGATCGTGTGCAGGTGGCGATCCCCGAGACGCTCGGCACAGGCGAATCGCTGGCTCTCGAGGTAGGGAAGCGCGGCGGTGAACTGCTCTGCGTCCATGAGGCTTCGCCCGTGCAGCGCGAGCAGCGCCGGCAGACTCTCGGCCGACTCTCTCCAGAGCGCCCGGTGCTGGACCATGCGATCCAGCTGCTCGACGGTCGACGCGTTGCTGCGCAGCGTCTCCGCGATCTTGGACGTCGGGAACTCCGGCCAGCTCTCCACCAGCGCGTCCGCGGCCACGCGCAGGGCCGCGATCACCTGCTCGGTCGACGCCCGTTCGCGTGCGAGGCGCCCGGTGAGCGCGTGCGTGCGGATCGACCGAGGCTCGGACGACGGTTCGTGATCGGTGAGGGAGACCTGGTGCAGCGCCCGCAGCACCGTGCGGGGACGCGGCTCGTCGACGTGCGGAGCCAGGGATCTGGAAGCGAGATGCTGCTGCACGGCCCGAGCGTCGAGCAGCGCCTCGGGTGCGCCGGCGGGGTCGAGCACGGACAGCACCTCCAGCAGTCGGCTGGCCGCCTTGTCGCTGAGCCGATCGGCCCGCTCCAGCGCGATCTGCCAGGCGGCCTGCAGACTGCGCGGATAGCCGTCGGCGCGGACGTCACTGGGCAGCGAGGCGCTCAGCGGAGCGGTCCTCAGCAGCTCCCCGTAGCCGGCCACGGTGCTCGCCTCGTCGATGATGACGGCCGCGGCCAGGCCCAGGGCCAGCGGATGATGACCGAGATCGCCCGCCAGCTCCGCCAGATCGGTGTCCGGGCCTCGATCCGCGGTCGTGCGCAGCCGCTGCCGCAGATAGGCCAGCGACTCCGCCTCGCTGTAGAGACCGACGTCGAAGACCTCGCGTCCCTCGCCGGAAAGCTCAGCGATCCGTCGCTGGGTCGTCGCCAGGACCAGGCCGTACCGACTCTCCGGCGGCCACCAGCCACGGAGGTCGGCTGGGTCGGTGACGTCGTCCAGCACCACGAGCCACGGCGAGGTCGTCGACGCCAGCCAGGCCAGGAACTGGCGGGCCCGATCCTTGTCGGGACGGGAGGAGTCGACGCGCTGAACGGTGTCGGCGGCGTCGGCGTACGCCGAGATGATCGCCGACGTCGAGCTGGCCGACACCCAGATCCGCAGCGGGTGGGCGCTGTCGGCGAAGACGCCGGCTGCCACCTGCGTCTTGCCGACACCGCTGAGCCCGGTGAGGACGACCGTACCCAGCGTCGGCAGTCGTTCCCGGACAGCCCGCGGCTGGTACGCCGTGGCCCTGCTGGGTGCGAGACCAAAGGTCAGCTGCGGTCGGGTGGGCTGGTCCTGGTCGTTCCTCTCGCCGGCCTCGGATGGGGTCTCCGGCGGTGGCGTGTCGCGCGACGCGAGCAACCGGTGGAACAGCGCCTGGGTGGCCGGAGACGGGTCGACCCCCATCTCCTCAGCCAGAGCCCGGCGGAGCTGGTGGTAACCGGCGAGCGCCGCGGCGAGCCGGCCTGCCGCGGCGAGCGCCTCGATCCGGATCGCCTGAGCGGGCTCGTTCAGCGGATCGGTCTCGCACGTCGGTTGAATGGCCGCCGCGGCTTCGTCCGGTCGGTCCATCGCGAGCAGAGCGCGCGCCCTCAGCTCACGTGCGGTCGACAGCAGCTCGTCCGCACTGCGCCGCAGGGCGCCCGCAGAGCGAGAGGTGAGGCCGAGCAGCGGCTCGCCGCGGAACAGCTCGAGTGCCGCCGCAGCCCGATCGGCGGCGGTCGGCGGGTCACCGAGGTCGAGCTGCCGGCGCGAGTCGACGACCAATCGGGCTGCCTGCTGCCAGTCCGTGGTGACTGCGGACGCGTCGAGCGCGTAGCCGTGTGCGCTGCTGAGCACCAGGTCGGGCCTGAGCTGTTTACGCAGCTTGGACACCGCCACCTGGATGGCGTTGCGGGCCGAACCCGGTGGCTCGTCCCAGACCGCGTCGACCAGGGCGTCGGAAGACACCCACCGACCTTCCGCCAGGGCGAGCTGAGCCAGCACGGCTGCACTGATCTGCCCGGCGACCGGTGCGACATCATCCGACCGCGGACCGGCGGCGACCGGTCCGAGCAGACGGACGAACATGGACAATCCTTCGGGGCGGGAACGCTGGCCCACACTCTAGGGACCCGCGCCGCGGGCACCACGAGCAGATGACCGTAGGGCGCGATCCGCGAACGTACAGCCACAGTCATGGGTACACTCGTCGGGCATCTCGTCGCTCCGGGACCACCGGTTCGGCGGGTCGCGGGGCGTAGCGTAGTGGCTAGCGCGCCTGCTTTGGGAGCAGGAGACCGCAGGTTCGAGTCCTGTCGCCCCGACGGATTTCGGCGATGTCAGGTACGGTGCTGACTCGGCGGAACGCCGCGCGGGTGTAGCTCAATGGTAGAGCCCCAGCCTTCCAAGCTGGTCATGCGAGTTCGATTCTCGTCACCCGCTCCACTGCGGGACGCTGGTCGAACCCCTCTTCGTTGGGTCAGCGGGCCGCCTTCGCGATTTGGCCCGGTTTCGGGCCGACCGTAGGATTGCCGGGGCTCAGTCGCGAGCCCACTTCCGATCGGGCCTGCCCTTCTCGGGCGGAGCCTGTCTCCGATCAACCAGGAGTATCTAGCGTGCCCAGCAGTGTCGAC